>NZ_JBFRDO010000059.1:0-368 GCF_052113825.1 Paenarthrobacter sp. TAF1 | reverse complement strand
TTGCCCATCGGCATGGCAGCAGCAACAGCTGCAAGCTCTGAGCAGACGGCTTCGTACTGGGACTCGTGCACGTACAGGCGCTTCAGGGCGGCGCAGGTCTGGCCGGTGTTGATGAACGCCCCCCAGAACAGCCCTTCAGCGATGGCTTTGGGGTCGGAGTCCGGCAGGACGATACCGGCGTCGTTGCCGCCGAGTTCCAGCGTGAGCCGCTTGACGGTATCGGCCGACGAACGGATGATCGCCTTGCCCGTGGCGGTGGAGCCGGTGAACATGACCTTGCCGATGGCGTCGTGCGAGGCCAGCGCTTCGCCGACGTCGCGGCCGCCGGAGACCACGGACAGCAGTCCTTCAGGCAGTTCCTGGTTGAT
>NZ_JBFRDO010000058.1:0-374 GCF_052113825.1 Paenarthrobacter sp. TAF1 | reverse complement strand
TTCGGGGTGTTGGTTTCTTCTGTGGCGCTCGTGGTGGTGTGGGTGAGTTGTTGGAAGAGGTCGTGGTGGTCGATGGTGACGGTGAGTTGGGGTCGGAGTCCGCCGTTGCTGGGCAGTTTCCCGGTGGTCATGGCCACGGCGCAGGCTCCGACGAGGCCGTCGAGGAGTTTCTGGGCGCGGGAGCGCCGGTCCAGCTGAGGGCCGGTGGTGCCGGTTTGGGTGTTTGTGGTGTTGGTGAGYCGTGGGTTGGTGGCGGCGTTCATGGCGGTGGTGAGGGTTTCGTATTGTTCGGTGGTGGCGAAGATTTCCAGGTGGTGGAGTCCGTGGCGGCGTCGGCGTCGTAGGAACGCGCCTTGGACGTGGCGGAGGGCTTC
>NZ_JBFRDO010000057.1:0-383 GCF_052113825.1 Paenarthrobacter sp. TAF1 | reverse complement strand
CGCCACGGCCGCGACGCCGCTGGATCCCGAGACAGTAGTGGACGACGGCGAGACCCGCGCCGAGCTGCACTACCGTCCCATCGGCGTCGTGGGTGCCATTGGCCCGTGGAACTGGCCCATGATGATCACCGTGTGGCAGATCGCSCCGGCCCTGCGCATGGGCAATGCCGTGGTGGTCAARCCTTCCGAATACACTCCGCTGTCCGTGCTGGCGCTGGCGTCCATCATCAACCAGGAACTGCCTGAAGGACTGCTGTCCGTGGTCTCCGGCGGCCGCGACGTCGGCGAAGCGCTGGCCTCGCACGACGCCATCGGCAAGGTCATGTTCAC
The DNA here is from genome assembly GCF_052113825.1 of Paenarthrobacter sp. TAF1. Taxonomy (NCBI): domain Bacteria; kingdom Bacillati; phylum Actinomycetota; class Actinomycetes; order Micrococcales; family Micrococcaceae; genus Paenarthrobacter; species Paenarthrobacter sp. TAF1. The sequence continues at coordinate 53 of NZ_JBFRDO010000057.1, read as the reverse complement.
CGGCTCCACCGCCACGGGCAAGGCGATCATCCGTTCGTCGGCCGATCGGCCGA
>NZ_JBFRDO010000056.1:0-416 GCF_052113825.1 Paenarthrobacter sp. TAF1 | reverse complement strand
GGCGTCTTCAGGTGGCTAGTGCAACACCCCTGTAGTTGGAGGGGTGTCATGGTCAAGAAGTTGCCGTGGTCGGTTCGTGCGTGTGCGTATGAGCACTTGCTGGCGGGTGAGGACACGGGACGAAGTGCTGCCGCGGCTGGGGTGTCCCGGCAAGCGGTGTCGCATTGGGCGAAACTAGCGGGCATGGAACTTATCTCCGGCCCTGGTGGTGGCGTGCGTCTTCCGATGGCTTCGGAGGGGCTTTCGCGGGATAAGGAGCGAAGGTACCGGCGGCTGACTTTGGAGGACCGGGCTTATATCAAGGCCTGTCTGGGCTTGCCGGAGCCGCGTTCCATGCGACAGATCGCCAAGGAGTTGGGCGTGCATCCATCAACGGTGTCCCGGGAGATCCGCCGACACAGTATCGAGCATTGGGC
>NZ_JBFRDO010000055.1:0-416 GCF_052113825.1 Paenarthrobacter sp. TAF1 | reverse complement strand
GAGGCCGTCGAGGAGTTTCTGGGCGCGGGAGCGCCGGTCCAGCTGAGGGCCGGTGGTGCCGGTGCCGGTGGTGTTGGTGAGYCGTGGGTTGGTGGCGGCGTTCATGGCGGTGGTGAGGGTTTCGTATTGTTCGGTGGTGGCGAAGATTTCCAGGTGGTGGAGTCCGTGGCGGCGTYGGCGTCGKAGGAACGCGCCTTGGACRTGGCGGAGGGCTTCTTCGGTGGGTTCGGGGCCGTTKTGGTCGATGTGGTCGATCCAGCGGTTGGCCATTKTGGTGACGAAGTCGGGGTCGGATTGTGTGGCGGTGGTGGTGAGGGCGTGTTCCATGCCGGTGAGGGTGTCCGGGTCGGTGAAGTGTTGGGCTTTGTCCAGGGCGGTGCTGATGATCGTCGCGGACCGGGACGGGACCTGTCCGG
>NZ_JBFRDO010000054.1:0-434 GCF_052113825.1 Paenarthrobacter sp. TAF1 | reverse complement strand
ACCACCTCCGGCAAAATCCTCGCCTCCGTCGCACTGGTCGGCACCGCAGCCGCCGTCGCCGGCATGGGAACCTACGGCGCGTTCACCTCCTCCACCTCCGCCTCCCAAGCCGTCACCGCAGGCACCGTCACCATCGCCCTGGGCGCCCCCGGACCAGCCAACACCCTCAACGTCCCCATCGCAGGCCTGCTGCCCGGCGACAAAGTCGAAAAACTCGTCACCCTGGCCAACACCGGCAACTCCGACCTGAACAACGTCACCCTCACCACCTCCGCCGGCGCCACCGCCTCCCTCCTCACCACCGACACCACCAACGGCCTGCAACTGACCATCGAAAACTGCTCCACCCCCTGGACCGGCACCGCCGCCCCCTACACCTGCGCCGGCACCAAAACCACCGTCCTGGCCAACGGCCCCGTCATCGCAGCGAACAA
>NZ_JBFRDO010000053.1:0-446 GCF_052113825.1 Paenarthrobacter sp. TAF1 | reverse complement strand
CTCGTTGTGGGGCCCGCTGTGCGGGGTATTCGCGTGTTTGGGTGGCGCAACGCGGGGACGAGTGACGCGCATGTTYGCTGGGGACGCGCATRTTYGYTGGYGACGCCCGGATGTGGGTGTCCTGGGTCGGGTTGGGTGTCGCTCAGGAGTTTGGGTGTCATTTACGACGGCGGCCCGGTGCCCTTCCCCGCGGAAGGTRCCGGGCCGCCGTCGTACTTWARGCGTTCGTTGTGGGGCCYGYTGTGCRGGGTRTTCGCGTGTTTTGGGGCGCAGAGTGGGCCTCGCAACGTGAAGTTCCTCGTTGTGGGGCCTGTTGTGCAGGGTGTTCGCGTGTTTGGGTGGCGTAGCGCGGGGACGAGTGACGCGCATGTTTGCTGGGGACGCGCATATTCGTTGGTGACGCCCGGATGTGGGTGTCCTGGGTCGATGTGGGTGTCCTGGGTCGG
>NZ_JBFRDO010000052.1:0-456 GCF_052113825.1 Paenarthrobacter sp. TAF1 | reverse complement strand
GGGTTGTGATGGGGTTCACGGTGGTTGTTTTGGTGGGTTTGGGGGTGGTTTGTTGGGTTGGTGGGGTTGTTTGGGTTGTGTTTGCGGGGTTTTTGGGTGGTGTTGGGGTGGATTTGGTGTGGGGGTGGGGCGCGTGTAAAGTTATTCGAGTCGCCGCCGCTGATGCGGAAAGATAGCGACCGACTCCCTTTCAAATCACCGGTTCCGGTTGTGCTTTTGTGTGCTTCTGGTGGGTGGGGGAGGCCCGGGGTTTGGTTTGCTTTGTGCGGCCGGTTCGGGTAAGTTTGGAAAGTTGCTCCGGAGCGAGCCTGGACCCTGTGGGGTGTGGGTGGTGCCGGTTGTGTCTGTTGTTTGAGAACTCAATAGTGTGCCAAGTTTGTTGATACCGATTGTTTTATTGATTGGTTGAAATTTTGCCAGGTTGCTGCGCACCCCCGTGTGTGGTGGTCTGGTTTT
>NZ_JBFRDO010000051.1:0-501 GCF_052113825.1 Paenarthrobacter sp. TAF1 | reverse complement strand
TTCGTCGAAGACGTCCAGGATGGGGTTCCAGCGGTCGGCGAAGTCCTGGTAGCCGGCCTCGATGACTTTCTCGGGGACAGGCGGGAACATGGCGACGTATTGCCAGATGGAGGAGCCGGTGAACCCGACGACGGTGTCCACGCCGAGCGCTTTTGCGAGGCGGGCGGTGTGCTTCATTTCTTCGGCAGCGCGTTGGCGCACGCCTTCGGGGTCGCCGTCGCCCCACACCTTGGACCCAACGATCGCCTCGTGGCGGAAGTCGATGGGGTCATCGCAGACGGCTTGGCCTTTGAGGTGGTTGGAGATGGCCCAGACCTTGAGGTTGTACTTKTCCAGGATGGCGAGTTTGGAYTCGACGTAGCCGGGTTCGTCCCAGCGCCAGGCGTCCAGGTGGTCTCCGGAGACGGCGATTTCCAGGCCGTCGTAGCCCCAGCCCGAGGCAAGGCGCGCGACTTCCTCGAAGGGGAGGTCGGCCCACTGGCCGGTGAACAGGGTGTACGG
>NZ_JBFRDO010000050.1:0-652 GCF_052113825.1 Paenarthrobacter sp. TAF1 | reverse complement strand
CGCCAGTGTTCTTTGTGGATGAGGTGGTGGTGGTGGGAGCAGAGCAGGGTGGCGTTGTTTGTTCCTGTGGTGCCGCCTTGTGACCAGTAGGTGATGTGGTGGGCTTCGCACCAGGGTGCGGGGAGGGTGCAGYCGGGGAACGCGCAGCCTYSGTCGCGGGCGGTGATGGCTTTGCGGATGTGGGGTGGGAAGATCCGGGTGGTGCGGCCGATGTCGAGTATTTGGGAGTCGGTGCCGAGCAGGACGGGCAGGATGTCGGCGTCGCAGGCGATTTTGCGGATGGTGTTGGGGTGGATCGGGCCGGTGAAGGTCGCGGTGCCGGTACTGACAGTCTTCCGGGGGCCCGGCTGCTTCGGGGTGTTGGTTTCTTTTGTGGCGCTCGTGGTGGTGTAGGCGAGGTGTTGGAAGAGGTCGTGGTGGTCGATGGTGACGGTGAGTTGGGGTCGGAGTCCGCCGTTGCTGGGCAGTTTCCCGGTGGTCATGGCTACGGCGCAGGCTCCGATGAGGCCGTCGAGGAGTTTCTGGGCGCGGGAGCGCCGGTCCAGCTGAGGGCCGGTGGTGCCGGTGCCGGTGGTGTTGGTGAGTCGTGGGTTGGTGGCGGCGTTCATGGCGGTGGTGAGGGTTTCGTATTGTTCGGTGGTGGCGAAGATTT
>NZ_JBFRDO010000049.1:0-670 GCF_052113825.1 Paenarthrobacter sp. TAF1 | reverse complement strand
AAATCTTCGCCACCACCGAACAATACGAAACCCTCACCACCGCCATGAACGCCGCCACCAACCCACGACTCACCAACACCACCGGCACCGGCACCACCGGCCCTCAGCTGGACCGGCGCTCCCGCGCCCAGAAACTCCTCGACGGCCTCRTCGGAGCCTGCGCCGTAGCCATGACCACCGGGAAACTGCCCAGCAACGGCGGACTCCGACCCCAACTCACCGTCACCATCGACCACCACGACCTCTTCCAACAMCTCACCCACACCACCACGAGCGCCACARAAGAAACCAACACCCCGAAGCAGCCCAACGCGACACATCAGCCGGGCCCCCGKAACACTGTCAGTACCGGCACCGCGACCTTCACCGGCCCGATCCACCCCAACACCATCCGCAAAATMGCCTGCGACGCCGACATCCTGCCCGTCCTGCTCGGCACCGACTCCCAAATACTCGACATCGGCCGCACCACCCGGATCTTCCCACCCCACATCCGCAAAGCCATCACCGCCCGCGACSRMGGCTGCGCGTTCCCCGRCTGCACCCTCCCCGCACCCTGGTGCGAAGCCCACCACATCACCTACTGGTCACAAGGCGGCACCACAGGAACAAACAACGCCACCCTGCTCTGCTCCCACCACCACCACCTCATCCACAAAGAACACTGGCG
>NZ_JBFRDO010000048.1:0-731 GCF_052113825.1 Paenarthrobacter sp. TAF1 | reverse complement strand
GGGTTTTGTTGGCAGGTGTCGGCGACGAGTGCTCTTTGTGTTTTCCAGACGTGGATGGTTGTGGCTGGTGTGGTCAGGTCCAGGGTTCCGTTGATGGGTAGTGGTGGGCCGTTGTTGACGGAGTAGGTGCCGGTGAAGCTGGTGGTGATGGTGGCGGGGTAGTTKCCGGTTTSGGTGTAGCTGTGGCTGGWGCGGGTTTCGGTGGTGAGCCATTCGGCTTCGGGGAKGGGGTAGCCGGCGGCGGGGGTGGGGCCCAGGGTGGTGCCGTCTCCGAAGGTGTAGGTGTGGTTGGCGGGGGTGGCGGTGAGGTGGATGGCTTGGCCGAGGATGGTGACGTCGAAGGTTTGTTCGGTGGCGGTGGTGTAGAAGTTGGTGGGTCCGCCTTTGAGGGTGTGGGGGAAGGGTTGGGCTTGGAGGTTTCCTGGGTTGATGGGGAGTTGGCGGAAGTCGTTGAGGATGCGGGCGGCGATGTCGGCGAGGACGTTTTGCGGCTCTGCGTCATAGAGGCAGGTGGGGCCGGTGATGGGGATCCAGTTGGTCCAGCCGGGGTTGGTGATGGCTTTGGGGGCTTCTTTCCAGATGACGGGGGTGCCTTCTGGGCCACCGGGTGTGGTGGCGGGGCAGTCGAGGGCGTCGCAGCCGGGGTCTTTGGTGTCGGGTCCGTCGGCACGGCAGTGGGTATCGGCCATGTACTGGTTGGGGTCCTCGGCGGTGGTTGGGGTCCTCGGCGG
>NZ_JBFRDO010000047.1:0-1021 GCF_052113825.1 Paenarthrobacter sp. TAF1 | reverse complement strand
GGCGGTTTCAGCTTGCTAGTGCAACACCATCGATTAGTTTGGTCAGTCTTTCAGTTGGGGTGTCCCATTGGAGTGTTTGACGCGGTCGGATGTTGAGCAGGTGCTGGGTGTGGGCGAGTTCTTCGTCGCTGACCTGGTTGAAGTTCGTGCCTTTGGGGTGGATATCGCGGACCAGTCCGTTGGTGTTCTCGTTCGTGCCGCGTTGCCAGGGTGAGTGCGGGTCACAGAAGAACAGCTGGCAGCCGGTCGCTACTGTGAACTTGGCGTGTTGAGCCATTTCCGTGCCTTGGTCCCAGGTGATCGTTTTAAGGATCGCCTGGGGCAGGGTGTGGATCATTTTCTGCATGACCTCGATGACCGTCGCGCTGTCCCTGGCTCCCGGCAGCCGGCCCAGCAAAGTGAACCGTGAGGAGCGCTCGACCAAGGTGACGATCCCGGAGTTACCGGGACCCACGACCAAATCACCTTCCCAATGGCCGGGCACGGCCCGGTCCTGGACTTCGGCGGGCCGGTCGCTCAGCCGGGCCCCTTCAAGCCAGGGCCTTACGTTYCTGGCAGGCAGCTTTGATTGGGGCTTACGACCGGTCCGGCCCGAACGTAGGGCCTTCTCCACGGCAAGTTCATGCCGCAAGGCACCCCGGCCCTGCACGTAAAGGGCTTGGTAAATTGACTCGTGGGACACGTGCATCTCCGGCTGCTCGGGGAACGTCTTCTTCAGGTCCGCAGCGCTCTGTTGAGGTGAGAAACGCTGGTTCAAGCGTGCCACGACCTCCTTCCACACCGCCGTTCCCGCAGAGAGCTTCACGGGCCGGTTCCGTCTACGGCGGACCAGTGCCCGGTGTTGGGCAACCCCGGCGTCGTAATAGCGCCGGGCCCAATGCTCGATACTGTGTCGGCGGATCTCCCGGGACACCGTTGATGGATGCACGCCCAACTCCTTGGCGATCTGTCGCATGGAACGCGGCTCCGGCAAGCCCAGACAGGCCTTGATATAAGCCCGGTCCTCCAAAGTCAGCCGCCG
>NZ_JBFRDO010000046.1:0-1135 GCF_052113825.1 Paenarthrobacter sp. TAF1 | reverse complement strand
GGCAAAGTCAATTGGTGGGAGCAACGCTGGGGGTTAGGCCGCTTGTAGCAGCTGGTTTAGCCGGTTGGCTGGGGTCTCGAGGTTCAGTGTTGGTCTGGGGCGGCGGTTGAGTTTCGCTGCGACCAGGCGGATGTCCTCGGGGGTGTGCACTGAAAGGTCAGTGCCTTTCTCGAACCAGAACCGCAGGAGCCGGTTGGTGTTTTCGTTGGTGCCGCGCTGCCAGGGCGAGTGCGGGTCGCAGAAGTACATCGTCGTATCGAGAGCGGTCTGGATTTTTGCGTAGTCGGCCAGTTCGGTGCCGCGGTCCCAGGTGATCGACCGGCGCAGGTGATCCGGGAGGGAGGCCATCTCCCGGATCATCGCGGCGGCAACGGTTTCCGCGGTGTGGTCCCCTGGCAGGTGCAGCAGGATCGTGAACCGGGTTGAGCGTTCCACCAAGGYTCCGATCGCTGTCCCGTTGGCGCCGATGATGAGGTCACCTTCCCAATGCCCGGGCACTGCCCGGTCCTGGACCTCGGCGGGACGTTGGCTGATCTTGAAGGCCTCTTTATAGGGGCTGYTGGCGCGCCGGTCAGTGCCGTGGGGGATGCGTTGTTTGCGTTTCAGGCTGAGCTTTTCGGCCAGGTCCGCCCGCAGGTTCCCGCGGGTTTGGACGTAAAGGGCCTGGTAGATCGTCTCGTGGCTCACCTGCATAGTCTGATCGTCACCGAAGTAATACGCCAACATCGAGGAGATCAGCTTCGGACTCCACCCGTCATCCATCCAGACGCCGAYCAGCCGGCACAAACCCTCGTCCTTGGCCAGCCTGAAGGGTTTGGGACGGCGCCTGTCCTGATGCGCTTTGRCGTGAGCGACCGAGGCGTAGTACTTCCCGTCCGCGCTCGTGTGGCGTTTGACCTCCCGCCAAACTACGGACTTATCCCGCCCGATCAATGCGCCGATCTTCGCGTAACTGAGGCCCAYCCGCACACCCATCTGGATCATGCCTCGCTCTTCCAGACCCAACGCACGGCCAGGGCCCCCGACTGAAGGAGCAGGATCGGCAAGACCTCCGGTAGCACCCCGGTTCACGGTCATCATTAGGCCAGACTGAACCCACCAATTGTGCCCGGTAGCGTGCACCGCCCCGACACGC
>NZ_JBFRDO010000045.1:0-1338 GCF_052113825.1 Paenarthrobacter sp. TAF1 | reverse complement strand
GTTTTGGGGCTAGCCGTGGGCGGCGAGGATGGTGGAGGCTTCCTGGCGGGTGGTGCCGGAGGACTCGATGTGTGCCAGGGCTTCGGGGATTTCCCAGCCCTTCTTCCGCATCGCGGTGGCCCACAAGCGGCCGGCCCGGTACGAGGACCGCACCAACGGCCCGGACATGACRCCGAGGAAGCCGATYTCTTCGGCTTCGTGCTGGAGGTCCACGAATTCCTGCGGCTTGACCCACCGGTCCACCGGCAAGTGCCGTTCGGACGGGCGAAGGTACTGGGTGATCGTGATCAGGTCACAWCCGGCCTGGTGCAGGTCCCGCAGGGCYTCGGAGATTTCCTCCCGSGTCTCGCCCATGCCCAGGATCAGGTTCGACTTGGTCACCATGCCCAAATCCCGGCCCTGGGTGATGACATCCAGGGACCTCTCGTACCGGAACGCCGGRCGGATCCGCTTGAAAATCCTCGGCACGGTCTCGACGTTGTGGGCGAACACCTCGGGCTTGGAATCACAGATCGCCGCGATGTGYTCRGGCTTGCCGGAGAAGTCCGGGATCAGCAACTCCACCCCGGTGCCCGGGTTCAGTTCGTGGATCTTCCGGACYGTTTCGGCGTACAACCAGACACCCTCATCGGCSAGGTCATCACGGGCCACMCCGGTCACGGTGGCGTAGCGCAACTGCATCGCCTGGACACTCCGGGCCACCTTGGTGGGTTCGAACATGTCCACCGGGGAGGGCTTGCCGGTGTCGATCTGGCAGAAATCACAGCGCCGGGTGCACTCGGACCCGCCGATCAGGAACGTCGCTTCCTTGTCTTCCCAGCACTCGAAAATGTTCGGGCAGCCGGCCTCTTCACAGACCGTGTGCAGGCCTTCCTTCTTCACCAGGTTCTTGAGCTGGACAAACTCAGGCCCCATCTGGACCTTGGCCTTGATCCACTCAGGCTTACGTTCAACCGGTACCGCAGAATTACGCTGCTCAACGCGCAGCAACTTACGGCCTTCAGGTGCGAGTGTCATGGGGTTCCTTTACGTTGATCTTCAGCATTCGACGACGTTGACGGCGAGGCCGCCCATCGCGGTTTCCTTGTACTTATCGGACATGTCCTTGCCCGTCTCACGCATCGTCACGATCACCTCGTCCAGGGAAACCCGGTGCGTCCCGTCCCCCCACAACGCCATCTTCGCCGCGTTGATCGCCTTCGCCGCAGCAATCGCGTTCCGCTCAATACACGGAATCTGCACCAACCCCCCGATCGGATCACACGTCAACCCCAGATTATGCTCCATCGCGATCTCCGCAGCGTTCTCCACCTGACCCGGAGAACCACCCATCACCTC
>NZ_JBFRDO010000044.1:0-1347 GCF_052113825.1 Paenarthrobacter sp. TAF1 | reverse complement strand
GAACTCGCCCACACCCAGCACCTGCTCAACATCCGACCGCGTCAAACACTCCAATGGGACACCCCAACTGAAAGACTGACCAAACTAATCGATGGTGTTGCACTAGCAAGCTGAAACCGCCTGCTCGGGATTGTCATTAAATGCCACCTCGGCGGGGTGCGTGCGGCTAAGGCTGTGGATAACCCGATGCGCACCCGGCGGACCAGCAAGAATGGGGCATGCGCAGGGCACCACTTCCGGATCATCTGGCCACGGGTTCCTTCTCTGTGCACGCATCGGACAAGGCCGGGGTAACCCGGTCACGGACACGTGCCAAGGACTTGGTGCTGGTTTCCAGGGGAATTCGTGTCCCGGCTGCGTCCGATGCTTCCGGAGCCGCCGCCTTGCGCGCCTACACGGACCTGGATGACTCCTCCATCCTCGTCTCGCTGTCGGCGGCGCGGCTCTGGGGTATTCCAGTGCCTGCCCGGCTCAGCGGGGATTGGCGCATCCACCTTGCACGACGCCGGGGATTCAGTTTTCCCCGCAGGGTCAACGTGGCGGGACACCTCCTCACGCTCCTTCCGGAGGAAACGGTGGAGTACGACGGCGTCCGAGTCACCTCGCCTGCGCGGACGTGGCTGGACTTGGCCGCGTTGTCCACCGTGGAGGACCTGGTTGCAGCGGGCGACTACCTCGTGTCCTCTCATGGCCCTGATTTCCCGGTGCCCAAAGAAGCGTTGTGCAGTATCGCAGAGTTGCAAGATGCCGTGGGAAGCCATCCGGGCATGCGGGGAGTGCGGACTGCTCGGGCGGCACTGGAACTCATCCGTGTCGGCGCCGACTCCGCCCCCGAATCGCGGATGCGCCTGGCCCTGGTCAACGCCAACCTGCCCGAACCCGTGCTCAACCACGCGATCCGCAATCAGTTCGGCCAGGCCGTGCTGTGGCCGGACGCCGCCTACCTTGAGTACCTGGTCTCCCTCCAATACGACGGCCAACACCATGGCGGCGCGGAGCAACACTTGCGGGATATCGAGCGCCAAGAGAAGTCGCTCGCCCTTGGCTGGCTGGAAGTCCGGATTTCCAAGCATGACCTCGAAGGTGAGCGGCCCGCCGTCGTCCATAAAGTCCGCCGTGCCCTCCAGAGCCGCGGCTGGCGCGCGAGGTGACATTTAATGACAATCGCAGCGCGGCAAAGTCAATTGGTGGGAGCAACGCTGGGGGTTAGGCCGCTTGTAGCAGCTGGTTTAGCCGGTTGGCTGGGGTCTCGAGGTTCAGTGTTGGTCTGGGGCGGCGGTTGAGTTTCGCTGCGACCAGGCGGATGTCCTCGGGGGTGTGCCAGGCGGATGTCCTCGGGGGTGTGCA
>NZ_JBFRDO010000043.1:0-1761 GCF_052113825.1 Paenarthrobacter sp. TAF1 | reverse complement strand
GGGAAACGCCCGGTCCCATTCCGAACCCGGAAGCTAAGACCCACAGCGCCGATGGTACTGCACCCGGGAGGGTGTGGGAGAGTAGGACACCGCCGGACAACCATTAACGAAGAGCCCCAACCACGGTTGGGGCTCTTCCATTTAACAAAGCCAGTCAGGCAGCCACCACCTGACCCCGGGCCAGCGCGAACGGCAGCCGGTCGAAGATGATACGGATCTCGCTGATGTGATTGTCTTCGATCCGATACAGTTCAGCGGCCGGAGCGTGCTGGACCGCCCGGTTGGCTGTCTCGTACATGAGAAGTGCTTCGTTCCCGGTGCCGTGGGCAGCCAGGAGCGCGGTCCCTGTCAGCGAAGCAGCGTAGGGCTCCATGAACGATCGCACGGCATCAATTCCCTTGATGGCCCCCGAGGGTGCATGGCAAACGACATCCCGGGCCAGGAGTTTTGCTGCCTCGTCCATGTCGTTGGTTGTCCATGCTCGGTAGTAGGCAACAGCGATTTCAACGGCTCGGGCCTGCTTGTCGGACATTGGCTTGTTCCTTTCGTTGGGCGTCTGCACCAGTTAAGACACCGGAACCGGGCTCATCGGAACGCATCAGGGGCACGTGCCAAGATGGGACCATGACGTCTGCGGAGTTGGAGTCGGCCAGGGCCGGTGACGAGTCGGCCTTCGCTTCGCTGATTGCACCTTTTCGCCGGGAGTTGCATGTGCACTGCTACCGGATCGTAGGGTCGGTTGACGACGCCGATGAGGTCATGCAGGAGGTGCTGCTCGCTGCGTGGCAGGGTCTGCCCGGATTCCAAGGCCGGTCGTCCCTTCGTACTTGGCTATATCGGATCGCCACCACACGCTCCCTGAACATGCGAAGGGAGCAGGGCCGCCGACCGCGTCCCGCACCGCCTCCGCCTTTCGAGCTGCCGGCGCCTGGCGACCGGTTCGAGCTTGGGAATTTGCAGCCCTACCCCGAGGTGCTGCTCAGCGAGCTGGACCCTGCGGCCCGGGCGGTGGCGCGCGAGACCATAGAGCTCGCTTTCGTGGTGGCGTTGCAACGGATGCCTCCGCGGCAGACGGCTGTGCTGATTCTCTGCGACGTACTGGCCTTCACCGCAGCTGAGGCGGCCGACATGCTTTCCATCAGTTCGACCGCGGTCAAGGGGCTGCTGCAACGCGCCCGCTCCGCTAAGCCTTCCCCCGCACCACGGGTGAACAGCACCGGTTACCTTGAGCTGGCCAGGCAATTTGCGGATGCCTTTTCACGTGATGACGTGGATGCCGTCCTTGCGCTGTTGACCGACGAATGTTGGCTGGCCATGCCTCCCGCTGTGGAGAGCTACGTTGGGCGGGATGCGGTCGGGGACTTCCTTCGAGCCAGCGCGTCCGGACGCCCGGGTGGCAGATATACGCTGCTCCCTGTGCAAGCAGGTGGCCGGCCGGCCTTCGTCTGCTATTTACAGGGGCGGGCCAGGGGGCTGATGGTGATCGAGCCATCCCTCGACGGTCACAGGATCGAGTCCATCATGCGTTTCCTGGATGACAGGCTGCACCGTCATTTCGGGACGCCGGATACACTCCCCTGATGCGGCCTTGAAGCCGCTCCACGCGGAGTCCTTGTAGGTGGTGTTCGACGGCGGTTTGGTGGGGTTTTGGGGGTTGGTGTGGGGGTGTTGGGTGGTGGATTTGCGTTGGGGTTGTGGGGCGTGTATTGTTTTCTGAGTCGCCGGGTGCGAAACGGAAAGCCGGAAGGTGTGTACGGTTCG
>NZ_JBFRDO010000042.1:0-2339 GCF_052113825.1 Paenarthrobacter sp. TAF1 | reverse complement strand
GGTCCACAACTGTGTGAAATCGGTCAGGTATCGGCCGTTGCTTTGGAGCGTGGCAAAGTTGAAATAAACGTTGCCACCGTCGAGGCCGATGGCCCTGATCCCCTCATCTGAAATGGAGTATGCGAGCCAGCCTTCGGCGCACCCAAGGACGGTGTAGTACTGCTGCTCATTGGCCGGGATCGGCTTAATCGCCTGGACTTGGTCGTTCCGCCGGATATCGATGTTGTCAGGGGTGCAGGCGCCCGCAGCTGGGCCGGCGGGCGCGGTCGCTGGTGGTGCCGTGGTCGGCGCCGGGATCGGGGTGATAACCGTGGTCGAGGTCGGAGAAGGGGTCCATGCCGGGGTTTCGGTTGGGGTGGTTGTCGGTGTGGGGCTTGCCGTCGCGGAAGGGGTAACCGTTGGCGACGCGGTGGGCGTTGGCGTAGGGGTGGCCGTGACAGTGGGGGTGTCGGTCGTGGCCGGTGCCGGCGCCGATTGCGGGACGAGGTTGCCGGCTACGACGACCGCCCCGATGACAGCTGCCGCAGCGAGAACCACACCTGTGGTGGCCGCCCACCCTTTACGCCGAGGTTTGCGGTCGGCGAGAGAAACGACGTTGGGATCATCGGAGAAGACATGGGACCGGCTCGGCAGGACACCGGGGGTGGTGCCGGGTTCGGGGACGTTTGGTTTTGCGTTTTTCATGAGTTGTTCGATGCGGTCCATGGTTAGACTTCCCGTTCTGTCATGAGGTGTTGTGGTGCGGCTTTCGCGAACGCTTTCCGGGCCCGGTGGAGCCTGACCGCGGCAGCGGAGGCTGTACACCCAAGGCTTTCAGCCAGTTCCGCGGTGGTGAGGTCATCCCAGTAGGAGAGCATCAGGATTTCCCGATCGCGGTCCTTGAGCCTGGAGAGGATCTCCGCAACGGTGGCCTGCTGCTCGTCATCGCTGGTAGTAACGGCCTGGACCCGCGCTTCTTCGGCCAGGCGCTGCATGAGTTGATCGCGACGGCTCCGGCCTTTGTACTCATTGCCCAGTACATTCCTGGCTGTGGCTATCAGCCATCCGACGCCGGGCGGCTCGGGCGGTTGTTTTTCCCACACGATTCGGAACACGTCATTGGCCAGTTCCTCGGCCCGTTCGCGGTCGTTGATCCGGTACGCGATGTACTGGTAGATGCGGCTGAAGTGTTCAGCGTGAAGAGCAATCAGTTTCTGCTCTCTGGTAGCCAACATCCTTGTTCTGTTCCCCCGGACTAGTGCGATGTGATGTGTCAACCACTAAGTGTCCCGGGAATCGTTGTTTCTTACACAACCGTAGAAAAAGTTTAGGCATCTGTTCCGGTAGCCCTCTTAAATGAGGAGATACCCGGCAAAATCCCCCAATGAGCGTGCCGGGTATCTCTTTTAGAGCCGCTGCGCGGCCAAGTCGTCGCCGCTGGGTCTCTGCTTGCCTGCGTGACGGGCCGACCACACGCTTCTGCAGGCATGCACGACCGGGACGACGACGAACATCGCGGCTACCAGGACAACTGTCGAAACGGCGACGACGATCACGCCGATGAGATGAACGAGCAGTACGCCGAAGATCACCACTGAGTGGGCGTCTATGAATTCCATGGTTAATTTCTTGTGCTTGGAGTGGAGGTGGTTACGGAGCGCCGGTTGCTGGGCCGGGACCAACAAGTTGTTCCCTCAGCCGGACTGGGATGCCGTTTGTGGCGAACTGGGCGTCCATAGCCTCTTGCACGGTGGCGTATTTTCCGTCCCGTACGTCAAAGGCAAGGAATTCCCAGTTATGGACGCTGGTCCACAACTGTGTGAAATCGGTCAGGTATCGGCCGTTGCTTTGGAGCGTGGCAAAGTTGAAATAAACGTTGCCACCGTCGAGGCCGATGGCCCTGATCCCCTCATCTGAAATGGAGTACGCAAGCCAGCCTTCGGCGCACCCAAGGACCGTGTAGTACTGCTGCTCATTGGCCGGGATGGGCTTGATCGCCCGGACTTGGTCGTGACGCTGGATGTCGATGTTGGCCGGGGCGCACGCGCCCGTGGTGGGGCCACCGGGTGCTGGGGTCGCGGGGCCGGGGCCGACAAGCTGCGTCCTGAGTCGGACAGGAATGCCATAAGTGGCAAACTGGGCATCCATACCCTCTTGCACGGTTGCGTATTTCCCATTCTGAACGTCATAGGCGAGAAAGTCCCAGTTATGGACGCTGGTCCACAACTGTGTGAAATCGGTCAGGTATCGGCCGTTGCTTTGGAGCGTGGCAAAGTTGAAATAAACGTTGCCACCGTCGAGGCCGATGGCCCAACGTTGCCACCGTCGAGGCCGATGGCCCTGATCCCCTCATCTGAAAT
>NZ_JBFRDO010000041.1:0-2597 GCF_052113825.1 Paenarthrobacter sp. TAF1 | reverse complement strand
ATAACTCTGTTGGGAGACACTGGCCTGACGAGCGACGGACGCCCCTTCGACTCCGCCGCTTGGGAGGACTGGGTCGAAAGTATCGAATGGATCAAATCCGGACGCTTCCCTCGAACCCGCGAATCATCGTCACCAGCTGAGTCCCCTCAGGGAGCAGGATCGCTAACGTTGACATCGCGTGAGGGGTTCCTGGCCGCGACAGACTTCTTGTGGGAATACGCAAGTCGTGCAGGGGATCACCTGCTTGCGCTGCTCGATGACATGACCCTCGCGAATGATGGACAGTCAGCAGATCGTAGAATTCGGCGGGACTGGCTTGCTAGCGTCGACTGGATCAGGTCAGGCAACCCGACAAGAAACCGGTTCTAGGCAGCACTCATGCGCATTTTTGCCCCGCGGGATTCCCCCAGCTTTCATTCCATCGATCCACCCAAGAGAGCAAGAACCGAGTATCAACACTACGCCGAAGCGCCAGAGGCCAGGAACCGTCCCCTAGAGCTAGCTGGTCGATGCGCATCTACCTCTCTGCACTGATGTCCGTAAGCCGATCCCCCAACGTCCGGCTGTGCAGACGACTTTGGATATTCAGTGCAGACGACTTCGGAAACTGACAGCCGGAGGACCCATCCGGATAGCAGAAGAGGCCGTTTTGAATGCTCAAAACGGCCTCTTTGCTTGCTTGGGTGTTACGCGTCCACTTCCGTGTTCACGATGTACACGTCGCACGGAGCGCCATGTGCCACGCTGTTGGCGATGCTGCCCAGGACGCGACCCAAGCCCTTCATGCGCTTGTTGCCCACGACGATCAGGGAGGCGTTGTTGGTCTCGGCGTAGTTGATCAGGGCGTTGGCCGGGTTGCCACGGGCAGCGTAGTACTTGACGCTGCCGGCCGGAACGTCAAGTTCTTCGGAGACCTTGCGGGCCACGTATTCCGCGGAGTCGGCCGAAGAGACCGTGATGCGGTCGCTGCCGCTGCCGAATTCTTCAATTCGGTCGTCCGAGAAGCCGCTGATGACGTGCAGTTCGGCACCGAGGGCGGTGGCGAGCTTCGCTGCCGCCATTGCTGCACGCTTGGCCGTTTCACTGTTGTCGACGCCGACGACAATAACTTCTGACATGAGAACTCCTGGTTGTGGGGATTCGCGGGGTGCTGCTGCAAGAAATCTACACTCCATGGCTGCACACCGGGGTGACCCTTTCGTGCCGGGAGTGTTTACTGCATGCGCCAGGGGGTAGGGATAAATCATCGGCACCACCACTTCACTGAAAGGCAGGACCATGAGCGACGCATCATTCGCCCCACAGACCGCCATCGTCACAGGCTCGGATTCAGGGATCGGGCGGGCCACGGCGGTGGCGCTGGCAAAAGCCGGCATGGACGTGGGAATCACCTGGCACTCGGACCAGCAGGGTGCCGAGGAAACCGCCGAGGAGGTCCGCCGCCTGGGACGCAAGGCGGTGGTCCACCAACTGGACACCACCGATGCCCGCGGAACGGCGGCCGCCGTGGACACCCTTGCCGAGGAACTCGGGGGCGTGGATGTCTTCGTGAACAACTCCGGAACCGGCGACGGCACCAAGTTCCTGGATCTCGACTACGAAACCTGGATGACCACGCTGGACACCAACCTCAATGGGGCCTTCGTGGCCATGCAGACGGCAGCCAAGCGCATGGTGAAGGCGGGGCGAGGGGGACGCATCATCGCCGTCACCAGCGTCCACGAATTCCAGCCCCGCGTTGGGGCCTCGGCCTACGACGCCTCCAAGCACGGTCTGGGTGGGCTCATCAAAACCATGGCGCTGGAACTCGCCGAGCATGGGATTACCGCCAACAACGTGGCGCCCGGCGAAATCGCGACCCCCATGACGGGCCAGGAGGACGAGGATCCCACCCAGAAGGAGCGGCCCGGAGTGCCCCTGGGACGCCCCGGAGACGCACGCGAAATAGCCGCCGTCATCGCTTTCCTCGCCTCCCCGGCGTCAAGCTACGTCAACGGCGCGTCGTGGGCGGTGGACGGCGGAATGCTGCAAATGGGACCCCAGGCCGGCTCGCACATCACCAGCAACGACTGGCGTGAAAGCTAAGCTGCGGGACCTCTGGCCGCACAGGGATCCGTGGGCTAGTCTGCATGGACAGCCCGCCCTGCGGGTCTGATTTCTTTTCCAAAGATTCGTATGACGTTGATGAGGAGCACCATGGCTGGCCACACGTATAGCGTTTCCGAAATTGTAGGAACTTCCACCGAGGGCGTGGACGACGCCATCAAGAACGGCATCGCGACAGCGTCCCAAACGTTGCGGAACCTCGATTGGTTTGAGGTCAAGGAAATCCGCGGTCACCTCGAGGACGGCGCGGTTGCCGACTGGCAGGTCACTATTAAGCTCGGTTTCCGCCTGGAGCGCTGACCGACCTCACCGCGAGCTGACAGTTGATGCCAATGTTTTGGAGGCAAAGTCATAGGGTCGTTGCAACGCTCTGATTGATGGAGCGTTTTATGGTCAAGTTGTTCCCCAAGGCTGCGCGTACTGAGTTTCTTGATTTGGTGTGTGCGGGGATGCCTGTTCGTACTGCTGCCCGGCGTGTCGGGGCGGTGCAC
>NZ_JBFRDO010000040.1:0-2654 GCF_052113825.1 Paenarthrobacter sp. TAF1 | reverse complement strand
AGGTTGGACGTGGCTGCAGGAGAAGAGACCTCACACATCCTCAGCGGGTTGACTGCCCAGCTGCCTGATCGTGATCCGGAAGAGACCGCGGAGTGGATTGAGTCCCTTGATGCGTTGATCGCTGAGCAGGGTACCGAGCGGGCTCAGTACATTATGCGTTCGTTGTTGCAGCGTGCTGGTGCCCGGTCGGTGGGTGTGCCGATGGTGACGACCACTGATTATGTGAACACGATCCCGGTGGATCAGGAAGCGCCGTTCCCGGGGAACGAGGAGTTCGAGCGCCGGTAYCGGGCGTATATGCGGTGGAACGCTGCGGTGATGGTCCATCGTGCGCAGCGCTCSGATATTGGTGTGGGTGGGCATATTTCCACTTATGCCGGTGCTGCGACGTTGTATGAGGTGGGKTTCAACCATTTCTTCCGCGGTAAGGACCACCCCAGTGGCGGGGACCAGGTGTTTTTCCAGGGTCACGCGTCTCCGGGGATGTACGCCAGGGCGTTCATGGAAGGCCGGTTGASCGAGGAGGATTTGGACGGGTTCCGTCAGGAGAAGTCCAAGGCCGGGCAYGCGTTGTCCTCGTACCCGCACCCGCGGTTGATGCCTGATTTCTGGGAATTCCCGACCGTGTCGATGGGTATCGGCCCGATGAACGCGATTTACCAGGCCCAGTCCAACCGGTACCTGCAGAACCGTGGGATCAAGGACACCTCGGACCAGCAGGTCTGGGCGTTCCTTGGTGACGGGGAAATGGACGAGCCCGAGTCCCGTGGTCTGCTGCAGCTGGCAGCGAACGAGAACCTGGACAACCTGAACTTCGTGATCAACTGCAACCTCCAGCGCCTGGACGGGCCGGTGCGTGGCAACGGCAAGATCATGCAGGAACTCGAAGCGTTCTTCCGCGGTGCGGGCTGGAACGTGATCAAGGTCGTCTGGGGCCGGGAATGGGACTCCCTSCTGGAAGCGGACAAGGACGGGGCGTTGGTGAAAATCATGAACGAAACCCCCGATGGTGACTACCAGACCTACAAGGCCGAGTCCGGCGGGTTCGTCCGTGAGCACTTCTTCGGYAAGTCCCCGCAGACCAAGGACATGGTCGCGGACCTGGACGATGAGCAGATCTGGGGCCTCAAACGCGGCGGTCACGACTACCGCAAGGTCTACGCCGCGTACAAGGCAGCGACCGAGTTCAAGGGCAAACCCACCGTGATCCTGGCCAAAACRGTCAAGGGCTACGGCCTGGGCCCGCACTTCGAGGGCCGCAACGCRACCCACCAAATGAAGAAACTCACCATGGAAGACCTCAAAGCCTTCCGTGACCACCTGCGCATCCCGATCAGCGATGACCAGCTCGACGCCGACCTTTACCGGCCCCCGTACTACCACCCCGGCATGGACGCCCCGGAAATCAAATACCTCATGGACCGCCGCGCCGAACTCGGCGGGTTCGTGCCCGAACGGCGCCGCACCCACACCCCGGYCACCCTGCCCGAAGCCAAATCCTACGACGTCGCCAAACGCGGATCCGGCAAACAACAAGCCGCGACCACCATGGCCTTCGTCCGGCTCCTCAAAGACCTCATGCGCGACAAAAACTTCGGCGCCCGGTTCGTGCCCGTCGTCCCGGACGAATCCCGCACCTTCGGCATGGACGCGTTCTTCCCGACCGCGAAAATCTACAACCCCAAAGGCCAGAACTACCTCTCCGTGGACCGCGACCTCGTCCTGGCCTACAAAGAATCACCCGCAGGCCAACTGATCCACCCCGGCATCAACGAAGCCGGCGCCGTCGCAGCATTCACCGCCGCCGGCACCGCCTACGCCACCCACGGCGAACCCCTGGTCCCGATCTACGTGTTCTACTCCATGTTCGGCTTCCAACGCACCGGAGATTCCTTCTGGGCCGCCGCGGACCAAATGACCCGCGGCTTCATCATCGGCGCGACCGCAGGACGAACCACCCTCACCGGCGAAGGACTCCAACACGCCGACGGGCACTCCCCCATCCTGGCCTCCACCAACCCCGCCGTCCGCACCTACGACCCCGCCTACGGCTACGAAATCGGCCACATCATCCGCCACGGCCTCGAACAAATGTACGGCGAGGCCAGTGACGAYAARAACGTCATGTACTACCTCACCGTCTACAACGAGCCCATCACCCAACCCGCCGAACCCGAAAACCTCGACACCAACGGGCTCCTCAAAGGCATCTACCAACTCGCCSACGCCCCCGAGGCCACCACCGGAAACRGMAACCGCCCCACCGCGAACATCCTCGCCTCCGGCGTGTCCGTCCCCTGGGCCCTCGAAGCCCAAAAAATCCTCAACGACGACTGGGGMGTCGCCGCGACCGTCTGGTCCGTGACCTCCTGGAACGAACTCCGACGCGACGGACTCGACGCCGAAGAACACGCCTTCCTCAACCCCGGCCAACCCACCCGCACACCCTTCATCACCGAACAACTCCACGGCCACACCGGACCAGTCATCGCAGTCTCCGACTACATGAAAGCCGTCCCCGACCAAATCCGACAATTCATCCCCAACGACTTCGCCTCCCTCGGAGCAGACGGCTTCGGCTTCTCCGACACCCGCCAAGCCGCACGCCGCTACTTCAAAAACGACACCCACTCCATCGTCGCCAAAACCCTCCA
>NZ_JBFRDO010000039.1:0-5641 GCF_052113825.1 Paenarthrobacter sp. TAF1 | reverse complement strand
CCCTGCTCTGCTCCCACCACCACCACCTCATCCACAAAGAACACTGGCGCATCACCATCCAAAACGGCGTCCCCTGGTTCATCCCCCCACCCCACATCGACCCCCACCAAACACCCCGACGCAACCACCACCACACACCACCCAAAACAAGACACCGGGCGAAGCAGACACGTCTCAGCTAGGCAGAAACCCTGACCGGCGCACCCGTCTCCAGGGACTCCTGTGCTGCATCCGCCACCTTGGAAGCAGCCCCAGCGTCCTCCGGCGTGCAGGGATTCTTCCGCTGCCCGCGCACCAGTTCAACAAACGCAGCCATCTCCGAGCGATAAGCCTGGTCAAACCGCTCCGCAAAAAGTCAGATGAGGGGCGCCCGTGGGAAACGCGACGCCAAGCACCCCTGACGCGGCTCAACCAGGGTGGCCGTGCAAGGTCACAGCGATGGTGGTCGCGTTCAGGGCGGAGGATGACGGCGGGCTACCTCCCCGGGCTAGCTCCAGGACCCGGGCCTCACACCTCAGGCCACGGGACCAAGTCCAGCCGGAATCAATGCGAGGTGGGCCAGCCCGTGTACGACTCCGCCAGGTACGCCTTGGCATGCTCGGACGTAACCACCGAGTGCAGCTCACCGAGTTGGCGGGCGCGGTCGAAATCGTCGGCTCCCGGGACGGTGTGCAGCATGGACGTCATCCAATAGGAGAAGTGCTGCGCCTTCCAAACTCGGTCCAGGGCGCGATCACTGTAGGAGTCCAGGAGGGCCGTGGAGCCGTTGGCGTAGAAGGAGTCGAGCCCTTCGAAGAGCACTTTGACATCATGGATGGCCAGGTTCAGGCCTTTGGCCCCCGTCGGCGGGACCGTGTGGGCGGCGTCGCCTGCGAGGAAGAGGTTGCCGTGGCGCATGGGCGTGTGCACGAAGCTGCGGAACGGCAGGACCATCTTCTCCAGGACCGGGCCTTCCTTGAGCTCGAACCCGTTGCCATTGACGCGCTTGCGGAACTCGGTCCAGATTCGTTCGTCGTCCCAGTCGGCCACGTTTTCCTTGGGATCACATTGGAAGTACATGCGCTGCACCGTCTCGGTGCGCTGGCTGATCAAGGCGAAGCCGTCTTTGGAATTGGCGTAGATCAGCTCGTCGGCGCTGCGGGGTGCTTCTGCCAGGATGCCGAACCACGCAAACGGGTACTCGTGGAAATACCACTTGCGATCAGCTTCGGGGATCTGGAAGCGGCAGTGGCTGCGGGACCCGTCGGCACCGACGAGGAAGTCAGCCTGGATCTCGAACTCCTGCCCTTCCGAGTCAGTGAACCAGACCTTCGGTTTGCCTTCGAGGTCATGCACGGTGGTATCCGAGACGCTATACCTGACGTCGCCGCCGTCAGCCTCCCGACGGGCGGCGAGATCCATGAAAACGTCTGTCTGCGGGTACAGCCAAACGGACTCGCCAACGAGTTCCTTGAAATTGATGCGGTGGCTTTCACCGTTGAAGCGCAGCTCGATGCCGTCGTGCCGGTCGCCCTCGCGGAGCACTCTGTCCGAAACTCCTGAGTCGACCAGCAGGTTCACCGTGCCGTGCTCCAGGATTCCGGCGCGAACTGTTTCCTGGATGTCCTTGCGGCTGCGGATTTCAACCACCACGGAGTCGATTCCCTGCCTGGCCAGCAGATGGGAAAGCATGAGCCCGGCAGGGCCTCCGCCCATGATGGCTACCTGGGTGCTGATGGGTGTGCGTGTCATGATTCCTCGCTTCGTTGCGGATCCCCGCGCTTCGAATGGCTGGGATGAGCTTGGAATCAGTGTGGCCCGAACGGAGTGACTGGCGTTACACCACTTCCATTGAACGGAAGTTGTGATTGTTATCGCCCAGCTGGCGTCCGATGCCACGCGCCGCGGTCTGCAACGCCGGCACCAGCGCTTGGAGCCGCATCTCGGCCAAAGGAACCACCACCCCGAGGGCCGCCACCGTCCGGCGCTTACTGTCCAGTATGGGCACAGCGATTCCCCAGGTATCCGGATCAACAACGCCCGCCAGCTGGGCATAGCCTTGCTGCGCGGCTTCGGCCAGGAGATGACGCACGACGTCGGCGGTAACCTTTCCCGCCGGGTCCCGGAAGTGCTTGAGGTACTCCGCCTGCAGCTCCCGTGGTTGGTTGGCCATGAGGGCCAGGCCGGCAGACGAAATATGGACGGGCATCCGCCCGGCGACCCGCGCCCTGTTGGCCACGGACCCGCGCCGGGAAAGGCGCTCCACGAACAGCGCTTCCCAGCCTTCGAGGATTGCCAGGTTGACGTTCTGGTTGAGGACTTGCTGAATGTCCTCCATGAACGGCATGGCAGCCTGACGCAGGGCCAGCGTGGGCGAATTGCGGTTGACCAGTTCCCATAAGCGCAGCCCGAGGCGCACGGTCCCGCCCGCGCCAAGATCCAGCAGCCCCTGCTGGGAAAGCTGGCGGACCAGGCGGTGGGCGGAGGACAACGGAAGGCCCGCTCGTTCGGCGAGTTCGGTCAGCTGCAGCGATGTCACGCCCTCGGGAAACGCCGCGATCAGCCGCACGACGCGTTCGACCACGGAGTCGCCGGATGATGAGTTGGCCACCGTTCACCACCTTTCTGAAAGCGCGTAAGGGACGACGCACGAAACTGCGCGATGGCACTAAGCTGACGCCACCCAGCGGAATTATCGATTCCATTCAATGGTAGGACGTGTGCCGCGTTACAAAGAGTGGTGATACAACTCTCGTAACTAACCGGACGTTCAGGCGACCGGAACCCTAGCAACGAGGACGCTATGCCAACGATGTCATCTGCCCGCCGCTCCCAATGGCCCGTGTGGCTTTGCTGGCTGGCCATGGTCCTGGACGGTTTCGACCTTGTGGTCCTCGGGACCGTTATCCCAACACTAATCAAGACCGGGGAACTAGGTTTTGACGCCGTGGGAGCCACGTTCGCAGCCACCATCTCCCTGGTCGGCGTTGGCTTGGGAGCGCTCTTCATTGCACCGCTCTCGGACAAGTTCGGTCGCCGCAGGCTGCTGATCGCCTGCGTGGCGGGCTTCTCGGTTTTCACCATCGCCGTGGCGTTCGCCCCCAATGTGGCGGTTTTCTCGGCGATGCGTCTCCTTGCAGGCCTCGGCCTTGGTGCGTGCCTGCCTGCAGCCCTGGCGTACATGAACGACTACGCCCCTTCCGGTACGGCAGGAAAATCCACCACCAGGACCATGACCGGATACCACGTGGGCGCCGTGGCCACCGCGCTGCTGGCCATCATCATCGTTCCGAACTGGCGTCTCATGTTCATCATTGGTGGAGTCGCCGGGCTGGTGCTCCTGCCCTTCCTGTGGGCGAAGCTTCCCGAGTCGCTGCCTGAAGCAGCCCCGGCCCAAGCGGGCGGGGCGCCCAAGCCCGCAGCCGGCGTCGCGCGTTCCGCAAATCCCGCAGCCAAGAACGGTTTCCGGGACCTGCTCCAAAAGCCGTATCCGGTAGTCGCCCTGGGAATTGGCGTGGCGTCATTCATGGGATTGCTGCTGGTTTACGGCCTCAACACCTGGCTGCCCCAGCTCATGGCTGCCGCCGGATATCCGGTCAGCACGGGCCTGACACTGCTGCTCGTCCTGAACCTCGGGGCTGTCGCCGGGCTGTTCCTGGCCGGGGTCCTGGCCGACAAGCACGGGACCAAGAAAATCGTGCTGCTCTGGTTTGGGCTGTCAGCTGTCTTCCTGGCCATCCTGAGCGTCAAAATCCAGAACGAATTCCTGCTCAACGCCGCCGTGTTCGTTACGGGCATCTTCGTGTTCAGTTCACAGGTGCTGGTCTACGCCTGGGTGAGCCAGTTGTTCCCGCCACGGCTCCGCGGAACGGCCCTCGGCTTCGCTGCCGGAGTGGGCCGGCTTGGTGCCATTGTCGGCCCAGCCGTGACAGGAACCCTGGTTGCGGCCAACATCGCGTACCCGGCGGGCTTCTACGTGTTTGCCGCCGCCGGCGTGCTGGCTGTCGTGGCGCTGGTCCTGGTCCCGCATGAGGTCAAAAACAGCGAGGAAACCGTCACGGCCGACCACTAAGCGATCCTTGGATTCCAAGGACTCCGGTGGAGGGACTCCGTGGTACCCAGCAACTGGGGCACGGCGTCGAAACAGCGGTCGCTGGACTTCCTCAGCTCCGGGAGCGCCGCTACCGCCGAGTCGAAATGATCCTCACGAATCATCATCTCGATGGCCCGGCACTGGCTTTCAGTTTCCACCGCGCCCACCATGGCCGAGGAGATCTTGAGGCTAAGGACCGCGTCCATGCTGGCGTCGAGGTCGTGCCCGCACAGTCCGTTGGAAAGCCTGAGGATCCTTTCGGGCAGCATGGTGAGGTACGTGGAGAGGAAACGCAGCGCCAGCCGGGAGTCGCCCAACTCCTCGGCCAGCGCTTGCAGCTTGCAAGGTTCCAGCGGACTCGGCCCCGGGTGGGGTGCCGCCCGGTCACTCACCGCTTGCTGCCTGGGGCTGTGCGACGCCTTCCGGCGCCGACTTGCTGGGGTCTTTCGTCCAGATGGAGGCCAGCATCCCGATGACCAGGATGGCTGGTGCGCCGTACATCAGGGTGTTAAGGACCATCGGTTCCCGGATGGCCCTGATCGCGTTGCCGACATAGGGGATGGTGGCGACCTGCTTGTCCACGGTCTTGCCCTGAAGAGTGGCGATCCAGGGATCGATGCCGTTGTTGGCGTCGCCCTTCGTCTGGACAGCTACCCCGCCGTCCGCCGTGGTGGTGATTTCGGTGATGCGGTGGGTTTCCACCCGCTGGTCTTCCACCGGAATGTGGTAGGTGATGATGTCGCCCACTTTGACGTCCTCGATGGGCGTCGGCACGGTCACCACCACGTCACCGGGGTTGATCAGGGGAGCCATGGAACCGGTCAGCATGGTGGAGGTCTGGTAGCCAAAAACGCGTGGCCCGATCGCGAGGAACAGGAACACCAGCGCGCCAAGGACCAGCAAGGCCACGGCAATCACCTTAGCCACGGTGCCGGTAACGCGGCGGATGGCACTTTTGGGGGCAGGGGCTTCAGCCCGGGTTTCGACGACAGTTTCGACGGCAGCAGATTCGACGGCTGCAGTTTCGACGACGGCGACGGCGGCCGGCTGTGAGGCAGCGGCCCTGGAAGCCGGGATGTTCGCAGCGGAACGCCGGCCATGGAGTGCTGGTCCGTTGAGGGTCTCGATGGTGCTCATGTCCTGGCGTTCCTTTCATTCAGTGGGCAAATCATTCAGTGCGGTAAATCGTTCAGTTGGTGCTGCACCGGCGGACCTGATCGGGCAGGGGGGCGCCCGACCAGGCCCGGCGGGGTTTGGGGTGGTTTATTTGGTGGTTTCGGTGCGTTGGGTGCCGGTGAAGGCGAAGGCGATGGTGGAGGTGGCACCTTGGAAGGTGTTGTCCGCGGTGGTGGGGAACGCGGTGGTGACTTTGAGGTTGTCGGTTTTGGCTGAGGTCAGGGAGGTGAGGTTGTTCAGGACCTTGTTCGCTGCGATGACGGGGCCGTTGGCCAGGACGGTGGTTTTGGTGCCGGCGCAGGTGTAGGGGGCGGCGGTGCCGGTCCAGGGGGTGGAGCAGTTTTCGATGGTCAGTTGCAGGCCGTTGGTGGTGTCGGTGGTGAGGAGGGAGGC
>NZ_JBFRDO010000038.1:0-6849 GCF_052113825.1 Paenarthrobacter sp. TAF1 | reverse complement strand
TTGTAGGTGGTGTTCGACGGCGGTTTGGTGGGGTTTTGGGGGTTGGTGTGGGGGTGTTGGGTGGTGGATTTGCGTTGGGGTTGTGGGGCGTGTATTGTTTTCTGAGTCGCCGGGTGCGAAACGGAAAGCCGGAAGGTGTGTACGGTTCGGTAGGCGGCCAAAAATAACTCTTCTTTTCCAATGGCCCTGTTGTGGTGCGCTGCTTTGTGTGGTGTTCCGGTGGGTGATGTTTTGGGGGGTCTGTTGTTTGAGAACTCAATAGTGTGCCAAGTTTGTTGATACCGATTGTTTTATTGATTGGTTGAAWTTTTGCCAGGTTGCTGCGCACCCCCGTGTGTGGTGGTCTGGTTTTCAGCTGGTTTCGAATTTTGTGCAGCCGCGTTTTGCCGTTATTTCCGGTGGGTGTGGTTGTGTCTGTTTGATTTTKTTTKWYTTCAACGGAGAGTTTGATCCTGGCTCAGGATGAACGCTGGCGGCGTGCTTAACACATGCAAGTCGAACGATGATCCCAGCTTGCTGGGGGATTAGTGGCGAACGGGTGAGTAACACGTGAGTAACCTGCCCTTGACTCTGGGATAAGCCTGGGAAACTGGGTCTAATACCGGATATGACTCCTCATCGCATGGTGGGGGGTGGAAAGCTTTTGTGGTTTTGGATGGACTCGCGGCCTATCAGCTTGTTGGTGGGGTAATGGCCTACCAAGGCGACGACGGGTAGCCGGCCTGAGAGGGTGACCGGCCACACTGGGACTGAGACACGGCCCAGACTCCTACGGGAGGCAGCAGTGGGGAATATTGCACAATGGGCGCAAGCCTGATGCAGCGACGCCGCGTGAGGGATGACGGCCTTCGGGTTGTAAACCTCTTTCAGTAGGGAAGAAGCGTAAGTGACGGTACCTGCAGAAGAAGCGCCGGCTAACTACGTGCCAGCAGCCGCGGTAATACGTAGGGCGCAAGCGTTATCCGGAATTATTGGGCGTAAAGAGCTCGTAGGCGGTTTGTCGCGTCTGCTGTGAAAGACCGGGGCTCAACTCCGGTTCTGCAGTGGGTACGGGCAGACTAGAGTGCAGTAGGGGAGACTGGAATTCCTGGTGTAGCGGTGAAATGCGCAGATATCAGGAGGAACACCGATGGCGAAGGCAGGTCTCTGGGCTGTAACTGACGCTGAGGAGCGAAAGCATGGGGAGCGAACAGGATTAGATACCCTGGTAGTCCATGCCGTAAACGTTGGGCACTAGGTGTGGGGGACATTCCACGTTTTCCGCGCCGTAGCTAACGCATTAAGTGCCCCGCCTGGGGAGTACGGCCGCAAGGCTAAAACTCAAAGGAATTGACGGGGGCCCGCACA
Source organism: Paenarthrobacter sp. TAF1 (assembly GCF_052113825.1). NCBI lineage: Bacteria > Bacillati > Actinomycetota > Actinomycetes > Micrococcales > Micrococcaceae > Paenarthrobacter > Paenarthrobacter sp. TAF1. Next base: position 5,502 of record NZ_JBFRDO010000038.1, on the reverse strand, counting down.
AGCGGCGGAGCATGCGGATTAATTCGATGCAACGCGAAGAACCTTACCAAGGCTTGACATGAACCGGAAAGACCTGGAAACAGGTGCCCCGCTTGCGGTCGGTTTACAGGTGGTGCATGGTTGTCGTCAGCTCGTGTCGTGAGATGTTGGGTTAAGTCCCGCAACGAGCGCAACCCTCGTTCTATGTTGCCAGCGGTTCGGCCGGGGACTCATAGGAGACTGCCGGGGTCAACTCGGAGGAAGGTGGGGACGACGTCAAATCATCATGCCCCTTATGTCTTGGGCTTCACGCATGCTACAATGGCCGGTACAAAGGGTTGCGATACTGTGAGGTGGAGCTAATCCCAAAAAGCCGGTCTCAGTTCGGATTGGGGTCTGCAACTCGACCCCATGAAGTCGGAGTCGCTAGTAATCGCAGATCAGCAACGCTGCGGTGAATACGTTCCCGGGCCTTGTACACACCGCCCGTCAAGTCACGAAAGTTGGTAACACCCGAAGCCGGTGGCCTAACCCTTGTGGGGGGAGCCGTCGAAGGTGGGACCGGCGATTGGGACTAAGTCGTAACAAGGTAGCCGTACCGGAAGGTGCGGCTGGATCACCTCCTTTCTAAGGAGCTGCTTGCAATGRYTGGTGCCCTGCATGGGGTGTCTGGTTGTTGTCAGTGTTGCCCATTGCGCAGGCGTTTGTTCTGCGGTGGGTGCTCATGGGTGGAATATCAACGAATCATTTTTTTGGCATGGCTTTCGTGGTTGTGTCCTGGTGCTAGTACGGCGGTTCGTGCTCCTGCTTTGTGTGGGGGTGTGGGTTGTTGGGAACGTGTCCGGGGTGCGGCTGGTGGGGGTTGTGTTTGGCGCACTGTTGGGTCCTGAGGCAACAGGACCTTTTTGCAGCAATGCAGGGGGGCRCTTCTGGTGTTTCTTTTGTTCCTGCAGCCGGTTCCTCCGGTCTTTGTGTTGCGGCCTGCGTGTGTGGGTTGTGGCGGGTTGGGGGGTTGGTTGATGGGGTTGTTGTTTGAGAACTACATAGTGGACGCGAGCATCTGGGACATACACGCTTTGGTGTGTGTGTTCCATACAGCAATTTCTTATGAATGAACCTTGGGCCGTAGTGGCTCGTGGTTCTCTCGAGTAAGTTTTTGATCATGTTTGTGTGGTCAAGTTTTTAAGGGCACACGGTGGATGCCTTGGCATTAGGAGCCGAAGAAGGACGTAGGAATCTGCGATAAGCCTGGGGGAGTTGATAACCGAGCGTTGATCCCAGGATGTCCGAATGGGGAAACCCCGCACAACGCTGTCATGGTGATTGTGTGACCCGCATCTGAACACATAGGGTGCGTGGGGGGAACGCGGGGAAGTGAAACATCTCAGTACCCGCAGGAAGAGAAAACAAGAGTGATTCCGTTAGTAGTGGCGAGCGAACGCGGATCAGGCTAAACCGTTTCCATGTGTGATAGCCGGCGGGCGTTGCATGGGCGGGGTTGTGGGACTTTCCGTTCTGGTTCTGCCGGGCCAGTGAGGTGAGAGTGCGTGCATAGGTGAACGGTCTTGAAAGGCCGGCCAGAGAGGGTGTGAGCCCCGTAACCGTAATGTTGTGTGCCGCCTGGAGAGTATCCCAAGTAGCACGGGGCCCGAGAAATCCCGTGCGAATCTGTCAGGACCACCTGATAAGCCTAAATACTTCCTAATGACCGATAGCGGACCAGTACCGTGAGGGAAAGGTGAAAAGTACCCCGGGAGGGGAGTGAAACAGTACCTGAAACCGTGTGCTTACAATCCGTCGGAGCAGTCTTGTTACTGTGACGGCGTGCCTTTTGAAGAATGAGCCTGCGAGTTAGTGTTACGTCGCGAGGTTAACCCGTGTGGGGTAGCCGTAGCGAAAGCGAGTCTGAATAGGGCGAGTGTAGTGGCGTGATCTAGACCCGAAGCGGAGTGATCTACCCATGGCCAGGTTGAAGCGACGGTAAGACGTCGTGGAGGACCGAACCCACTTCAGTTGAAAATGGAGGGGATGAGCTGTGGGTAGGGGTGAAAGGCCAATCAAACTCCGTGATAGCTGGTTCTCCCCGAAATGCATTTAGGTGCAGCGTTGCGTGTTTCTTGCCGGAGGTAGAGCTACTGGATGGCCGATGGGCCCTACAAGGTTACTGACGTCAGCCAAACTCCGAATGCCGGTAAGTCAGAGCGCAGCAGTGAGACTGTGGGGGATAAGCTTCATAGTCGAGAGGGAAACAGCCCAGACCACCAACTAAGGCCCCTAAGCGTGTGCTAAGTGGGAAAGGATGTGGAGTTGCGAAGACAACCAGGAGGTTGGCTTAGAAGCAGCCATCCTTGAAAGAGTGCGTAATAGCTCACTGGTCAAGTGATTCCGCGCCGACAATGTAGCGGGGCTCAAGTACACCGCCGAAGTTGTGGATTTCACACAGTACCCTAGCCTTCGTGGTTCAGGGGTGTGGAGTGGTAGGGGAGCGTCGTGTGGGCAGTGAAGTCGCGGTGGAAACCAGCGGTGGAGCCTACACGAGTGAGAATGCAGGCATGAGTAGCGAAAGACGGGTGAGAAACCCGTCCGCCGAATGATCAAGGGTTCCAGGGTCAAGCTAATCTGCCCTGGGTAAGTCGGGACCTAAGGCGAGGCCGACAGGCGTAGTCGATGGACAACGGGTTGATATTCCCGTACCGGCGAAAAACCGCCCATGCCAAGCGGGGGATACTAACCGCCCGGAGCCTGCCCGCTCACCCTTGTGGTGTTGTGGGTTTTGGCCGAGCGCGGGACCTGATCCCGGGAGGTAAGCGTATTAACAGGTGTGACGCAGGAAGGTAGCCGGGCCGGGCGATGGTTGCCCCGGTCTAAGGATGTAGGGTCAGGGATAGGCAAATCCGTTCCTGTGTGCTTCGAGCACGTTCCTGAGATCTGATGGGACTCCCGTAAGGGGGGATCCGGTGATCCTATGCTGCCAAGAAAAGCATCGACGCGAGGTTTTAGCCGCCCGTACCCCAAACCGACACAGGTGATCAGGTAGAGAATACCAAGGCGATCGAGAGAATTATGGTTAAGGAACTCGGCAAAATGCCCCCGTAACTTCGGGAGAAGGGGGGCCTGCCCCGTGATGGAGACTTGCTCTCCGTGAGCGGGTGTGGGCCGCAGAGACCAGGGGGAAGCGACTGTTTACTAAAAACACAGGTCCGTGCGAAGTCGCAAGACGATGTATACGGACTGACTCCTGCCCGGTGCTGGAAGGTTAAGAGGACCGGTTAGCCACTTGTGGCGAAGCTGAGAATTTAAGCCCCAGTAAACGGCGGTGGTAACTATAACCATCCTAAGGTAGCGAAATTCCTTGTCGGGTAAGTTCCGACCTGCACGAATGGAGTAACGACTTCCCCGCTGTCTCAACCATAAACTCGGCGAAATTGCAGTACGAGTAAAGATGCTCGTTACGCGCAGCAGGACGGAAAGACCCCGAGACCTTTACTATAGTTTGGTATTGGTGTTCGGAGTGGCTTGTGTAGGATAGGTGGGAGACGTTGAAACCCGGACGCCAGTTCGGGTGGAGTCATCGTTGAAATACCACTCTGGTCACTTTGGACATCTAACTTCGGCCCGTGATCCGGGTCAGGGACAGTGCCTGATGGGTAGTTTAACTGGGGCGGTTGCCTCCTAAAAAGTAACGGAGGCGCCCAAAGGTTCCCTCAGCCTGGTTGGCAATCAGGTGTCGAGTGTAAGTGCACAAGGGAGCTTGACTGTGAGAGAGACATCTCGAGCAGGGACGAAAGTCGGGACTAGTGATCCGGCGGTACATTGTGGAATGGCCGTCGCTCAACGGATAAAAGGTACCTCGGGGATAACAGGCTGATCTTGCCCAAGAGTCCATATCGACGGCATGGTTTGGCACCTCGATGTCGGCTCGTCGCATCCTGGGGCTGGAGTAGGTCCCAAGGGTTGGGCTGTTCGCCCATTAAAGCGGTACGCGAGCTGGGTTTAGAACGTCGTGAGACAGTTCGGTCCCTATCCGCTGCGCGCGCAGGAAATTTGAGAAGGGCTGTCCTTAGTACGAGAGGACCGGGACGGACGAACCTCTGGTGTGTCAGTTGTACTGCCAAGTGCATCGCTGATTAGCTACGTTCGGATGGGATAACCGCTGAAAGCATCTAAGCGGGAAGCTCGCTTCAAGATGAGATTTCCATACACATTATGTGTGAGAGGCCCCCAGCCAGACCACTGGGTTGATAGGCCGGATGTGGAAGCGAGGACTAAAGACTCGTGAAGCTGACCGGTACTAATAGGCCAACAACTTACACCACACACAAAACACTGCACGCGTCCACTATGTGGTTCCCGAACAACAACCGTTCCAGGAACCAACAACAACAACAACTACAAAGCTAAGACCCACAGCGCCGATGGTACTGCACCCGGGAGGGTGTGGGAGAGTAGGACACCGCCGGACAACCATTAACGAAGAGCCCCAACCACGGTTGGGGCTCTTCCATTTAACACACACAACCCCCACACAAGCACCGGCCCTGCCTCCTCGTGGAAGTATGCGCGTTAGGGCATTGCCGGGAGTCGTTCCTGGCTCACGCCTGCGGTTGCCTGGAGCTTCGCATCGCCAACTCGGAGGCCGCCATTGCTGCGGAGAGTCGCGCGTGCGTCAACGTAATCTACGGCAATGCCGTAGACGGCCACCCACACAACCCACCCGACATTGAATATGCCGGGCGGGCGGCGGGTTCAGGAGCCGCTTGTCTTTGCAGCCTTTGCTGCGGCTTTCGCTGCTTGCTTGCTGGCGCGGACCTTGGCCAGGGATGCAGGGTCCACGATGTCGGCCACGGATAAGTAGGAGCCGTCTTCTCCGTAGTGGCCGGCGGCCTCACGCCATCCGGTGGCTTGGAGACCGCATTGCTTGCCCAAAAGCGCCAGGAAGATCTTCGCCTTTTGTTCTCCGTAACCGGGCAGTGCCTTGAGCCTGCGGAGCACTTCGGGGCCGTTAGGGTTACCCTTCGTCCAGATCGCTGCTGCATCTCCGTCCCAGTCACTGTGCACCGTGGCAGCGAGGGCCTGGACCCTGCCTGCCATGGAGCCCGGAAAGCGGTGGACGGCGGGCCTCTCTTTGAAGAGCTCCACGAAGCCGGCCGGATCCTGGCCAGCGATGACGCCCGGATCGAGGGTGCCCAGACGCGTACGGATCTTCTCCGGGCCGGCAAAGGCCGATTCCATGGTGACCTGTTGATCGAGCAGCATGCCCGTCAACAATGCAAAGGCGTCTTGACTGAGCAGCTGGTCGGCGGCGTCTTCGCCTGTGATGTGGAGTTCCATGCGTCCCATCCTCCCACCCACCGGCGGTGTCGTCACGGCCGTGTTGTAGGTGGTGTTCGACGGCGGTTTGGTGGGGTTTTGGGGGTTGGTGTGGGGGTGTTGGGTGGTGGATTTGCGTTGGGGTTGTGGGGCGTGTATTGTTTTCTGAGTCGCCGGGTGCGAAACGGAAAGCCGGAAGGTGTGTACGGTTCG
>NZ_JBFRDO010000037.1:0-9934 GCF_052113825.1 Paenarthrobacter sp. TAF1 | reverse complement strand
AACTTCAACCAGGTCAGCGACGAAGAACTCGCCCACACCCAGCACCTGCTCAACATCCGACCGCGTCAAACACTCCAATGGGACACCCCAACTGAAAGACTGACCAAACTAATCGATGGTGTTGCACTAGCAAGCTGAAACCGCCTGCCCGGCATTGTCATTAAGTGCCACCTCGACACGCCTGAGACCCGGGTCACTCCGTTGCCAGTCATCTTACAAATAATCGGCAAGCTCCGACTATGATTGATGGGTCGCCCTCGCATGCGGCAAGTAATAGGAGGCCCCCAAATGACCCCTGCAATGACTGCAGAACGCGAAATCCGCCTGTCCTTTTCCAGGGCGGACGAAATCCACGACGGACTCGAGCAGGCCGTGGATGCATTGATCACGAACGCAGCGGCAGACGCCAACTGCGGCATTCTGGTGACCAGGCACGAGCCCGGCACCTACACCGTGGCGCTGGACGAATCCGTTCCCTTCGGTCAGACCCACGAAGTACTCGCTGCCTGATTGCCACCCCTGACGGCACCACTGGCAGCGACGCCAAAAACCGGGGCCCGTCCCCTTCCGCATCTACTACCCGCGGAAGGGGACGAGCCCCGGTTTCTGTTTAAGCTACGCCCGGCGGAGAGTGACGCCGTCGGACTTCATGAACAATTCCTTGCCCTCTTCGGTGACGCCGGGCCCTGAGTGCTCAAGCCACACAACGTTTCCGCTGCTGGAAACCTCCTCAACCCGACCGGCTGCGATGACGTGGGCGTACTTGACCACTTCCACCGTGTCGCCGGCCTTCAGCGTCTTCCAATCGGAAACCGTAGCCGAGTGAGCGTTTCGCCTGGACAGGACTGCTCCGCGTGCCTTCATTGAACTTCTACCCCTTTGTGGATGTTCTCTGTTGTGTATTGAGTTGTGAACGGTTGACCGTCAAGCCCACGACATCTTCGGCGTGGACGTGACGTACACCATAAGTTCTACTACATTTGCCACGCCCCGGTGCCTGCGTTGCGAACAAAGACCGGGGCGTGACAAATCTGCCCATGAAATGAGCATTTTATTCGACGTCAGGCCAAAATCCCGACGGCGGATTCGGCGGCCGCACGGACCGCGCCGGAGCCAACCAAACGGTCAGCCGCTTCGAGTTCGGGCGACAGGAACCGGTCGGTTCCCGGTCCCTGGACCACTTCGCGAAGCACCTCAAGTACTGCCGTGCCGGCAGGACCCGGGGTGAGTTCGCCGTCGGACATCTGCGTACGCATATCAATGGCGCGTGCGCTGGTGACGAGTTCGACGGCGAGCACGCGGCGAAGGTTCTCCACGGCCTTGCGAAGCTTCCGGGCTGCGTGCCAGCCCATGGACACGTGGTCTTCCTGCATGGCGGAGCTCGGGATGGAGTCCACCGATGCCGGAACGGCCAGGCGCTTGTTGTCCGAGACCAGGCCTGCCTGCGTGTACTGGGCGATCATCAGGCCGGAGTCCACTCCGGGGTCTCCGGCGAGGAAGGCCGGGAGTCCGTGCGAGCGGGCCGGGTCCAGCATGCGGTCCGTGCGGCGCTCGGCGATGGAGCTGAGGTCCGCGACGGCGATGGCCAGGAAGTCCAGGACGTACGCCACGGGGGCGCCGTGGAAGTTGCCGTTGGAGGTGACGCGGCCGTCGGGCAGGACCACGGGGTTGTCGATGGCGGCAGCAAGTTCGCGGGACGCCACCAGCGCGGCGTGGTCCACGGTGTCGCGGACGGCGCCGGCAACCTGTGGGGCACAACGAAGCGAGTAGGCGTCCTGCACCTTGGTGTCGTTGATCCTGTGGGAGGCAACGATCGGCGAGTTGGACAGCACACGGAGCATGTTGTCGGCGCTGGCGGCCTGGCCGGGGTGCGGACGCAGTGCTGCGTGGAGTTCCGGCAGGAACACCTGATCGGTGCCCAGCAGTGCCTCGACGCTGAGCGCTGCGGTGACGTCCGCCGTCGCGAGCAACAGGCGGATGTCGGCGATGGCCATCAGCAGCATGCCAAGCATGCCTTCGGTGCCGTTGACGAGGGCCAGGCCCTCCTTCTCAGCCAGCGTGACGGGCTCGATGCCGTGCTGGGCGAGCAGCTCAGCAACGGGCGCCTTTCCGGCAACGCCGTAGAGCTCGCCGTCGGGGCCCGTTGCTTCACCTTCACCCATGAGGACCAGCGCGCAGTGGGACAGCGGTGCGAGGTCGCCGGAGCAACCGAGCGAACCGAACTCGCGGACCAGCGGGGTGATGCCTGCATTGAGGACGTCCACCATGGTCTGCAGGACCACCGGACGGACGCCGGTGCGGCCGGATGCCAGGGTCTTGGCGCGGAGGAACATGATGCCGCGGACCACTTCGCGTTCCACGGCCGGGCCCATGCCGGCGGCGTGGCTACGGATCAGCGACTTCTGCAGCTGCGTGCGGAGGTCGTTGGGGATGTGGCGGTTGGCCAGGGCGCCGAAGCCCGTGGAAATGCCGTAGGCGGGGACATCGCTGGTAGCGAGGTCATCAATGTGGGCGCGGACCTTGGCGACGTTGTCCAAGGCTTCCTGGGAGATGGTCACCTTGGCGTCATGGCGCGCGACGGCGACCACGTCTTCCGGGGTCACGCCGCTGGAGCCGAGGGTGACGGTCAGGGGTTCGTGGGTAGTAATAGTCACTTTTGTTGCCTACTTCTCGTTCATGGGGATGCGGACGCCGCGTTCGTTGGCGACCTCGACGGCGCGGTCGTAGCCGGCGTCGACGTGGCGGATGACGCCCATGCCGGGGTCGTTGGTCAGGAGCCGTTCCAGTTTCTGGGCTGCCAGTTCCGTGCCGTCAGCGACGGAAACCTGGCCAGTGTGGATGGACCGGCCAATACCGACACCACCACCGTGGTGGATGGACACCCAGGTAGCGCCCGAGGATGCAGCAGTCAGTGCGTTCAGCAGCGGCCAGTCAGCGACCGCGTCCGAGCCATCCTTCATCGACTCGGTCTCACGGTACGGGGACGCCACGGACCCTGAATCCAGGTGGTCACGGCCGATCACGATCGGGGCCTTGACCTTGCCCTCGGCGACGAGCTGGTTGAACAACAACCCGGCCTTGGCGCGTTCGCCGTACCCGAGCCAGCAAATACGTGCCGGCAGGCCCTCGAACTGCACCCGCTCCGCCGCGGCGTCGATCCACTTGTGGAGGTGCTTGTTCTCCGGGAACAACTCCTTGATGGCTTCATCGGTGACGCGGATGTCTTCCGGATCGCCCGAGAGCGCGACCCAGCGGAACGGGCCCAAGCCCTCGCAGAACAAGGGACGAATGTACGCCGGAACGAAGCCAGGGAATTCGAACGCGCGGTCGTACCCGCCCTTACGGGCCTCGTCACGAATCGAGTTTCCGTAATCGAACACCTCAGCTCCGGCGTCCTGGAACTCCACCATCGCCTGCACATGCCGGGCCATGGAAGCCTGGGCCTTCTTGGTGAACCCTTCCGGATCCGCCTCAGCCTCGGTATGCCACTCAGYCACGGTGATGCCCTCCGGCAGGTAGGACAACGGGTCATGCGCACTGGTCTGGTCCGTGACCACGTCAAAAGTGACTTCCCCGGCCTTGTGGCGGCGCAGCAGCTCGGGGAAGACTTCAGCGGCGTTGCCCACGTAACCGACGGACCAGCCACGACGCTCGTCCTTTGCGGCCTGAACTTTGGCGATCGCGGTGTCCAGATCGGTTTCGACCTCGTCCAGGTACCGCTTACCCACACGCCGACGCAGGCGGGACTCGTCCACATCAACAATCAGGCACGCGCCATCATTCAACGTCACGGCCAGCGGCTGGGCACCGCCCATGCCACCGCAGCCACCGGTCAGGGTCAAGGTACCGGCGAGCGGCCCTTCCGTGGAACCTTCAGCGGCAGGCGCGGGGTGGCGGCCCTCCGCAGCGAGCTTATTTCCGACGGCGGCAAAGGTTTCGTAGGTGCCCTGCAGGATGCCCTGGGTGCCGATGTAGATCCAGGACCCGGCCGTCATCTGCCCGTACATCATCAGGCCCTCAGCCTCGAGCCGGCGGAACTCAGGCCACGTCGCCCAATCACCGACGAGGTTGGAGTTGGCGAGGAGAACACGGGGCGCCCACTCATTCGTGCGGAAGACACCTACCGGCTTACCCGACTGCACCAGCAGGGTCTCGTCCTTCTCCATGGTTTCCAGGGTCCGGGTGATCGCATCGAACGCAGCCCAGGAACGCGCTGCGCGTCCGGTACCCCCGTAGACCACCAGATCATCCGGACGCTCGGCGACCTCGGGGTCCAGGTTATTCATCAGCATGCGCAACGGCGCCTCGGTCTGCCACGACTTGGCAGTAAGCTCAGTACCCCGCGCGGCCTTGACCGGACGGGCACCAGTAGTGAAATCGGCGGGTGCCATGGTGACTCCTTCGTCTGTGGGAAGTGTGTGGTGGAAAGATCTTCTGCTTCTACTAAAGCCCCTTTACCAAGCGGCCGGAACGGCTTTTCGGACGGTGCTGTCCGGGATTACAGACATGCGGATGCTCTCGCTTTCGCGCCCGGATGCGCGCATGCTGGACCCATGGCAACGTATCGAGTGTCCACCTTGGTCGCCGCGCCGCCGGAGCGGGTTTTCGACACCTGGACGGATCCTGACAGGTTTACTGAGTGGATCGGCGGCGTCACACGCGTGACCGATCTCGTTGGCTCCACCGACCAGGCCGGCAGCAGCTATACGGTGTGGTTCGGCCGGATGGCGAGTCCCACGGAAGTCATCGCTGCGGAACGGCCGCGGCACATCCGCACCCGCTTCGGCAACGCGATCCTCAAAGGGGAATCGGATGTCACGTTCACCCCGGAAAGTGGTGGCACGCGCATCCAGCAGCTGTTCGAAACACGCGGACTGGTGTCCACGGTGGTGGGACGACTCTTCGCCACGGGATCCTACCGGGGCAGTTTCCGGGGCGAGCTGGAAGCTTTCCGCGCCATGGTTGAACGCGACTCCCCCGGGCCGGGCAGCCGCTAGGGTGCATCGGCGCTTACTAAGCGTCAGCCCGCCGTCGGGCGACCATGGATCCGGACCGACAGTTCGTCGGCGGCTTTCCTGATCCGCGCGGCCAGTACGGGCCATTGCTCAGCCGGCACTTTGTCCTCCAGGAACGTGACGGCGACTGCCGCCGTCGGCCATCCAACGTGGTCAGTCACGGCGACGGCGATGGAGCCGAACCCGGGAGTGATTTCGCCGTTTTCCGTGGCGTAGCCACGCTGGCGCACCTGGTCCAAATGGGACGACAAGGCGGAGTACTTCATGATGGGAAACTCGACATCGTGCCGGGACGTGAAGGCCGCAGCGTTCGGGTAGAGGGCGCGGACCTGCGACTTGGGCAAGGCGGCGAGGATTGCCCGACCGGACGCGGTGAGGTGGCTGGGAAGCCGAACCCCGACGTCGGTCACCAGGCTTGGGCGGTTCTTGGCACGTTCTTCCACGATGTAAAGGACATCGCGGCCATGGAGCACAGCCAGGTGTGCGCTCTCGCCGATCACGTCGACCAGCGACGCCAGCATGGGGCGACCCAGCCGTGACAACGGCTCCTGCCGCGAATAGGCGGAGCTGAGTTCGAAGGCACTGATGCCGAGCCCGTAGCGCTGCTCCTCATGCAGATGGAGGACGAAGCCGTTCGCCTCCATAACGCCCAGAAGGTGGTAGACACTGGACCGCGGCAGGCCCAGTGCCGTGGCGATATTCGACGCCGCCATCGGCCCTCGCCGCGAAGCCAACAGTTTCAGGATGCGCAAGGTGTTTTCGGCAGCCGGGACTTTGGACGTGGCCTTGCCGGGCGCGGTGGGCGTGGTGGTCATGGTTCCTCGCTGCTGGGGGATCTTGAGGGGCGCCGGAGCATACTGTCCGGTATCCCGTACTCAAGCGTGCACCTTTCACAAGGCATTGACCAGCACCGGGCCGCCGGGAGTGTCCGGTATACCGGACACTCCGACGACGTTTTCCGACTGCCCGGAGGCGTAGCCGGCTATCCCTCGGCTGGGGAGGGACCCTTGCGGCGCAACAGGAACGTGATGGCTCCAGCTGCTGCCAGGACCAGTGCCACGATGAGGCCGATGGTCCAGCCACTCATGCCCGCAGAAGAAGCAGCCATCGGAGCAGCCGCCTCCTGTGACTGGGAATCCACCGAAGTGGAGCCCTTTGCTGCCGAGGTCGTCGGCGGCACGGAAATGCTCGGTGCGGCCGAAGGCGTTGCTGCGGGCTTTTCTACGGACTCCGTGACAGCTCCGGTCTCAGCCAGTCCGACGGCGGGAGCGTACTCGCGCGGCCACGGAATGACGATCGGGGCTGCTCCTGTTCCCGATTGCTGCGATGCATCAACGCTGCCGGCCGCAAGCTGCCCACCAGCGGCTTCGGCCTGGCGCGCGGCCTCGGCCTGGCGCGCGGCCTCGGCTTGGCGTGCGGCTTCAGCGGCCTTCGCAGCGTCAGCCGCCCTACCGGCGTCGAGGATTGCCTGGTCAGTGAGCCGCGACAGCTCTGCGAGAGCGGTGTTTACGGCGGCGGTATGCCGGGCATTCGCCGCGTCCTTTTCGGCAGCAGTGAACTGTTCGCTTGATGCAAATGCCTGAAGTTCCGCTCGCCCGCCCGCCATCGCTACGCCAGCAGCAGTCTGGAGCTCCGGAGAATCGAGCCTTATGAGACCGTCGGCCAATTCCGAGTTATCCAAGTACTGCGCGTCGGAGTGTCCGTACTCGAGGAAGTACCGGACATCTGCATGGTTGACGGACTTAACAGCGTCCTTAGCAGCCTGGACCACGTGCACGCCGCCCGCGGCCATGTGCTGGAAAGCACGCTGCCTGTCGTTAACAAAGGCTGCACTGTCCTGTTCGCTCGCGAGACCGTGACCATCGGCAATGAAGTCCTTGACGGCAGAGTCCCCACCCAGCAGAGCAGCCTCAGCTGCCTTCCGCACTTCAGGCGTACCCACCAATGCGAGGTCCAGTGTGGCCTGGCGGGCTTCCATGATCAGAGGATCAAGATCAGCACCAGGGGCCGTTAGCGTCGACAGCAAAGCCGGAAGCTCGGCGGCGGCCTTTTTGAATGCAGCCTTGGCGGGCTCTTGGGATGCGAGCCGGGCTTTGTCTATGGCCTGCTTGGGCCAAGCCTGCGAGAAGCGATAGTCCCGCTCTTCCAGCAAGCGCCTCAGGTCGGTCTTCTTGGGGCCATCAACGGCGTGTCGCGCGTTCTCCAGAGCAGTCTTCGCGCGATCCGCCACGGCTGCCGAGCCAGCAGGGTTGGCTGCGATATCTGCCCTCACAGCGTCGAGTGATTTGGTGACCGTAGTCAATTTTTGGTCCTGCGCTGCGGCAACGAACTGACCGTAGCGCAGGTATGTAGCAAGGACTTCAGGGTCGTAGGTGTCCAGAGCAGCCTGCGCTCCGCGAGTGACGGCGGCAATGGGCGAATTGGTCAGGTAGGCTACCGCCTCACGGTCCTGGCCCTGAGCGGTCTTTTGCCAGCCTTCGAGAACGAACTTCTCGACAGCCTCACTGCCGTTGTCCAGGCTCTTGGAAGCAGCCATCCGGATGGGACCCGAGTAGTTGAGGAACCGAGTGGCCGTTATCCGCAGGTCGAGATCCCAGGCGCCGGCCCAGCCCTTTGACAGGAAGCTCGTGATCACGCTGGGGTCGTTAGTGGCCAGTATCCTGACCGCGCTCTCCCTGACATGTTCGCTCCCCCGTGTCGTCAGCTCGGTGACCAACTGCTTCCGGTCAGCTGCCAGCGCGACGTCCTGGCCGCCGTCGAGGAATGCCTGGACCGCGTCCGGCCCACCCACCAAGGCGGCAGCGGCGGCGGTGCGGATTGCGGGACCGCCGGTCTTCCAGAGCTCAACCACGCCAGCGGCGTCACTCACCCGTTCCACGAAAGGCACGGGAGCTTGCGAGGCGTTCGGAACCTCAAAATTCGGCACGTCATAGGCCTGCGCGGGTGCGGCAAAGAGCAAGGATGCCCCGGCCACTACGGCAACAACGGCAGCTGCCCAACGGCGTCGGGTAGCGCGGATTACGGAAATCATGAGTCCCCCAAGTAACAGATGCAAGAGTCAGCACAGAGTTCAAAGGGGGCGACGCGAAATGCGAGGGATGCCTGACCGTGTTGAAGAGCTGTCCGCGGTCATCATATCCGACCGGGAACTATGACTTTTACCACCCTCTGATGAGACCCACAGCATGGTGTCTGCGATCAAAGACACCAATCACCCGTGAGTCCGATCACAAGGCCGTCAAAAGTGATCTGCTGGATAGCGATCCCCTCCCAAAGACGAGAAGGTTTTACTATGCAACAAACCAAGCTGGCTGTGGAGAGCTCTGTCCTCCAGGCCGCAGGTACGGCGCTCAGCCGAGGCCTCAACGTCCGTCACATCCGCTTCATGGCACTCGGATCCGCGATCGGCACCGGCCTGTTCTACGGCTCGGCGTCGGCCATCCAAAAGGCCGGGCCGGCCGTCCTGCTTGCCTACATCATCGGCGGCGCGGCCGTGTTCATGGTGATGCGCGCCCTCGGCGAAATGGCCGTCCGACACCCCGTGTCCGGCTCGTTCGGCCAATACGCGAGCCGCTACCTGGGGCCTTTCGCCGGTTTCGTAACCGGGTGGACCTACGTGTTCGAAATGGCGATCGTGGCAATCGCCGACGTCACGGCCTTCAGTATCTACATGGGCTTCTGGTTCCCACAGGTGGACAGATGGATCTGGGTGCTGGCGATCATCCTGTTCCTGGGCGCCATGAACCTGCTCAGCGTGAAGGTGTTTGGTGAGCTTGAGTTCTGGTTCTCGCTGATCAAGGTGGTGGCGATTATCGCCATGATCGTGGGCGGTGCGGCGATCATCGTGTTCGGTTTCCAAACGGGCGACGGCGGTGGCGTGGCACCGGGGCTGGGGAACCTCGTGAACCACGGCGGTTTGTTCCCCAACGGATTCGAAGGGCTCCTGGCAGCGTTCGCCGTCGTGATGTTTGCCTTTGGCGGGATCGAAACGATTGGCATTACCGCGGGCGAAGCCGCCGACCCCAAAAAGGTCATCCCGCAGGCCGTCAACACCGTGCCCGTGCGGGTGCTCCTGTTCTACGTGCTGACTTTGGGCGTGCTGATGAGCATCTTCCCGTGGAACGAGATCGGCAGCAGCGGCAGCCCGTTCGTGCAGATCTTCGACGGACTGGGCATCCCGGCCGCTCCGCACATCCTCAACGCCGTGGTCATCACCGCCGCGCTCTCGGCGATCAACAGCGACATTTTCGGGGCCGGGCGCATCCTGTTTGGTCTGGCACAGCAGGGCCACGCACCCAAGAGCTTCAGCAAGATTTCCCGCCACGGCGTTCCGTGGATGACCGTGGTGATGATGGGTTGCATCCTGCTGGTGGGCGTCGTTTTGAACGCCGTCATCCCCGAAGACGTGTTCGTGCTCATTGCCTCGATCGCCACCTTCGCCACCGTGTGGGTCTGGGTGATGATCCTGGTTTCGCACGTCGCGATGAAGCGGGAGATCAAGCGCAAGGGCCTGCCGGCGTCGGAATTCGGCTCGCCGCTCTGGCCTGCTGCGTCCATCCTGACCATGGCGTTCATGGCGATGGTCATCGTGATCCTCGGAGTCTTCGAGGACACCCGGGTTGCGCTGTATGTTGGCGGAACCTGGCTGGTACTCCTGTTCGTGGCCTACAAACTGTGGGTCCGCGGTGGTGGCCTGCGCCGGGCCGAATTGGTAGACGAAACCGCCTGATTTTCCACGCCCGTATGACAGTTAATGCCAATGTTCGCGCGGCAAAGTCATAGGGTCGTTGCAACGCTCTGATTGATGGAGCGTTTTATGGTCAAGTTGTTCCCCAAGGCTGCGCGTACTGAGTTTCTTGATTTGGTGTGTGCGGGGATGCCTGTTCGTACTGCTGCCCAGCGTGTCGGGGCGGTGCACC
>NZ_JBFRDO010000036.1:0-9940 GCF_052113825.1 Paenarthrobacter sp. TAF1 | reverse complement strand
GGGGCGCCCAGGGCGATGGTGACGGTGCCTGCGGTGACGGCTTGGGAGGCGGAGGTGGAGGAGGTGAACGCGCCGTAGGTTCCCATGCCGGCGACGGCGGCTGCGGTGCCGACCAGTGCGACGGAGGCGAGGATTTTGCCGGAGGTGGTYTTGAGGCTGATGGCCATGGGGATCAGTGTCCTTTCGTGTGGCCACCGTGAGACCGGCCGGCCGTTTCTTCAGCCTGTGTGGCTGACAAGAAATACTTTGCCGGGCCTGGATCAAGAACCAATCCTGCAAACCCACAACACTTCCTCAGGAAACCCTCAAGAAAACCGCAGCACCCCAAGCACCATGTGAAACACTCTTGGGTGCACCTGATCAGCCGATGAAAGGGCAAAACGTATGCCGATGTGGTTGCAGGCCTTGCTCTGGGGAACGCTGGCCGGAGGCGCTTTGGTTCTCGGCGCGGGGATCGCGTGGATGTGGAACGTGCCCGCCAAGGTCGTCTCCACAGTGATGGCCTTTGGCGCCGGTGTCTTGATCTCGGCACTGGCGTTCGAACTGGTGGACGAAGCCGTGCAAGGCGGCGGACTGCTGCCCACCGTACTGGGCTTCCTGCTGGGGGCACTGATCTTCGTGGGCTCCAATGTCCTCCTCTCACGCGCCGGTGCCAAGCATCGTAAGCGCTCCGGCGGCGCCCAGCCCTCGGAAAAGGACTCTCCCGGAAGCGGCACGGCCATTGCCATAGGCGCCCTCATCGACGGCATCCCCGAATCGGTGGTCCTCGGGGTAGGACTCCTGGCAGGCGGAGCCATCAGCCCGGCCATGCTCGCCGCCGTTTTCATCTCGAACGTTCCGGAGGGACTCTCCAGCACGGCCGGAATGAAGAAATCAGGACGCAGCCCTGCCTACGTCTTTGGCACGTGGGTGGGCATCGCCGTGTTCAGCGGAATTGCGGCCCTTGTTGGCTTCACGGCCTTGGAAAACGCACCCGACTCGGTCATCGCCTTCATCACGGCCATTGCCGCCGGAGGGATCCTGGCCATGCTGGCCGACACCATGATTCCCGAGGCCTTCGAAGAGCACCACAACCTCACGGGCCTGACGGCCGCCGTCGGCTTCCTCAGCGCCTTCACCATCCATCACGTGGGAGGCTAGGGGCCCAGCAGTCCCAGCACAGGCAAGGCAACCGCCGTCGAAAGTGCCATGGCGGCAGTGTTGCCGATCACCGGATGGAAACCGGACGGCAGCCAACCGGAGATGGCGCGGGCGAGGGGCGGTGCCAGAACGGCGCCGAGTACCGCCCCCCCGACGATCCCCATCCAGGAACCTCCGGAGGCCAGGACGGCGGCGGGTGCAACAGACACCACGGATGCATACGTCGCCGCCCACCCTTCCTCCCGGTACCAGCGCCGCCACAGAACCACACCGACAGCTGATGTCAGGGCCTGGGCGAACAGGATCTTGGGCAGCAGGGCCGAACCATACGACGGCAAGCCGGGGTTCATCACGAAGGCCACGGAGACCCCCAGGATCATCCCCAGGCTGGCGGCTTCGTTGGCGAAAAAGTGCGTTTCACTGAAGTCCTTGAGCACCCGGCGTGCGGCCCGGTTAGCATCCTGTCGGAAGCTCTGCCCAACCCCCGACGCCGGGTGGTGGCTTGGCGTGGACGGGTTCGGCTTCCGCAGGACAAGCCACGGCAGGCGGCGTGCAATAGAGAATGTGATGGCGGAACCAACCGCCATCGCCAGGACGCTTCCGACGACGGGCGGCAAGCCCAAGGGGGCAGCAACTGTCGGGATGAAGAGCAGAGCCAAGGGCGTCACGGTAGCTGCTCCGAGGACGGCTCCGGTGACGCATGTCCGCCATCCTGCACCGTAGAGCAGAACCATGGCGGGCGCGGCGCAGACGAAAGGCACGAACGTTGGCTGCCACCCGTCGTCGAGCATCCATCCGAACGCCAGGTTGGACAACAGCAGGCTCAACGACGCCGACGCCAGCACCCACGGCCAAAGCCCGCTGCCGTAGGCAAGCGAGCCGGCCCAGGCCTTGCCGCCACGGGCAACGCGCCAGGCCAGGAATGCACCCGCCAGCAATCCCAGCGCCGCCAGATCCGCCTTGTAGAAAAGGGGCTCGGTCATGTCGCCGAGGAACCACCGCAGGCCGGAAACCGGGGAGTCGTTGGCTTCACCGGACCATCCTTCGAACGACGGGCCAACCCTGGGCGAAACCTCTCCCGCGACGTGCAGGAGGAGGGACAACAGCCCTACCGCAGCCGCCATGCCGAATGCGCCCAATGCCGTACCGGCGGCACTGGACCCCAGCGCCGGCTGGGGCGGCGCCGTGGTGGTGGACGTGGCAGCTGAAGAGTGCGTCATTGGTGACCCTTGGCGTACGGAGTGTGGTGGCTCCGAGCAGCGTAACGGAACTGATGATGCCGCCCGCAGTCGCTGTCGTACGGGGAAATTGTGACCGAAAAAGCCGCCCACAGACGCGAAAAGGCCCTGTCCTCCCGGCGATAACCGCGGGGACAGGGCCTTCCTGAAACGCTAGGCCTTCTTGCGGGTCAGCAGACCCCAGATGATCAGGACCAGCAGAGCACCGCCAATGGCGAGGAGCCAGGTGGAAATCGACCAGAACTCGTTGATACCGACGTTGAACAGCGCGCTGCCGATCCAACCGCCGAGGACGGCACCGACGATGCCGAGCAGCAGGGTGGCGATCCAGCCGCCGCCCTGGTGGCCGGGCTTAATGGCCTTGGCAATGGCGCCGGCGATCAAACCCAAAACAATCCAACCGATGAATCCCATTTTTCATTCTCTCTTTCGTGAAGAGGTCCTAGTCCGGCATAGGAACGCATGCCGCTATTGACCTGATTGTTGGCTACCGGCTGAGTCGTCGGAACATTCCGACGACTTGGCTGGCAGACGGCCTGCCGGCAGGGTCGGGGTCTGTCATGGCATGAAGCACCATGGACCAGCGCCGCCGGACCGTGTCGGGAATTCGGGGTTCCCCCAGAGTCCTGGCAACCATGGACTCGAGGGGAGGGCCAGGAAATGCCTTCGTTCCGGTCAAGCACTCAAGAGCAACGAGACCGAGCGAGTAGACATCGCTGGCGGTTGTGGAATTTTCGCCACGCACCTCTTCAGGACTGAGGTAATGCGGGGTGCCCGAGGACGAGTCCGGTGCGGCGGTCCCGCCGGTGAGGGCAATTCCAAAGTCGGTCAATTGTGCTACCCCGGGGCCACCCGGGTCTGCTGCGAGCTTGACCAGGATGTTGCCGGGCTTGATGTCGTTGTGGACGATGCCCCTGCGGTGGATGTACGTCAAGGCACGCGCAATTCCGCTCACCCACTCGGCCGTCTCGCGGGGCGAAGCCGGCTGATGATGAAGGAGGGTCCGCAGATCCATTCCTTCCACCAGCTCCATCACCAGGAAATTCCGGATTTCTCCGCCTTCCTGGTGCCCGGTAGTTCCGGAACCGAGGACCCGGACGATGTTCTTGTGCCGCAACCGGCCGTGGATGTCCACTTCCCGACGGAAGGGGGCGTCGTTGGCAGCGTCGGAACACCTGAAAATCTTGACTGCCACAGCGTCGCCACTGTGGAGGTCGAATGCCTTTTGGACGTTGGCTTCCGAGCCGCCGCCCAATGGTCCTGCGAGGCGGTACCGGCCGGCGATGACCCGGTCCCGGTGAACACTCTCTTGGGCCACGCTGTCCTGGCGCAGGCTGTCCTGGGACGTAAGGTCCCGGGGCACGCCGCATGCACTTGCGGCTCCGCGATCAGCGCGGACAGCCGCAACGTCGAGCGTGGTCACCCGAGGAGGGTTTCGATCTCGGCCGCAGGCACTCCGGCCACTTCGGCGAGGGCATGCGGGTTGACTCCGGCGTCAACAGCTTTTTTGAAGGCGAGCGCCAGGGTGTTCTGCGAGATCGCCAGTTCGTGCTGGAGGCTCTGCCTGCGAAGGGCAGCGATCCAGACGGAGCTCACGGGATCGAGGGCGTCGATGTCCATCCGGAATCCGCATCCGCATGCCCACTCGGGCCAGATGGGCTCCACGGAGACCCACTTCATGGCGTCGTAGGCCGGGCCGGCGGAGATGGCCATGTGTGACCCGCAGTGCACGGGACCCATGGGAATTACCTGTTCCGTGAGAACTTCCACGGTATTTTCAGCCACTGGTGTGGAGCTTGGTTCACGCAGCGCGACTGTCATCGTTCTCTCCCACACATTCCCTAGTAAGTAGCTTGGCTATCTAGTTATATGTGTACTTATGAATTATGTCCAGTCAGGATGCGGTCACTCAGGGCGTCAGGAGGCCGCGATCCCGTCGATCGCCTTTCGCATGCGCCGAAGGAACTCGACCACCACAGCGGAGTCCTCGCTGCTCAGGGTTTCGGCCGCCTCCATCATCCGGGCGTGCATATCACCCAGGGTGCTGCGCACCTCCTGATCCGAGCCGGGGGTGGGGCGCAGGATGAGCGCACGCCGGTCAGTCGGATGCGGCTCCCTCGTGACATAGCCGGACCTCACGAGCCGATCGACCAGGGACGTCATGGAAGCCGACGTCACGCCCAGGCGGACAGCCAACTCCTTGGGCCCGACCTCACGGCCTGCGCGTTCGGCTTCAAGCAAGTACCGCAAGGCAAGAAGATCGGTTTCGCCCATCCCCATGGAAGCGCGGGTACGTCGGCGCATATCCGCTTCGGCGGCACGGTAGTCCCTGAGTGCATTCAGGACATCCACGGCGCCCATCTGCTTGCGGCTCTCCAGCCCGTACCAATAGCCCTGACGTTCACTTTTGTCGCTCATCACCAGTCCTTTGGTAGACATGTATCTCGCTTGTCTAACCAATCGATACTAGGCGATTTGCCGCTCGTTTGCTGACCAGGTGATCAGCACGGCACGCTCAGGCCTGCTGCGGAAGCTTCCGCGCACGCCGCCAGAGAGCTGGAGCCACCACGACGGCAACGCCGACGGCGGCACCAATGACCGTCTCGACGATGCGGTCCCGAAGCAGCAAACCAGGATCGACAGGCGCTGCAAGAAGCGTTGCGATCAGCGCGAGCGGCGTCACGAAAACCTGCGCCACCAGGTACTGCCGGGCGATAAACATCTCAGCACCGAACTGGCACGCAGCGATCACCAGGACCATCGCCCAAGGTGCAGGGTTGAGCCAGAGAATGCCCGCCAGCAGCACCAGGCCCAGCACTGTTCCGGCGATTCTTTGGATGCCTCGGCTGACCCTGTGGCGCGTTGAATGCCCCACGAGGGGAACAACCGCCGCAACCATCGCCCAGTAAGTATGCCCGAAGCCAAGCCGCTCCCCCACCAACGTGGCAATGGTTCCCGCCAGGCCGGCAGCGACCAGGTAGCCGCCACCCTCCAGCCAGATCGCCCGGCGCTCAGCCGGGGTGTGCCGGATGCGCGGAGGGCGTTTCCACGGCGTTCTGTGGCTTTTGAGCACACGAGCCGACATGCCGATCAAGAGGCAGAAAACCGTGGTCCCGACAGCCACCAGGAGGGCTTCCCACAGGGGCGGTTGGGCTGCGATCGACGCAATGGCAGCAAAAGCAAAAATATGAAACAAGGAGCCACCGGGCCGCAGCCGCCACGCAGCAACCACCACCGAGCAAACGCCGGCCACGACCGTAGTGGCAGCGGTCAAGAGCCAGGAATATTCAGCACCTTCAATGCCCAAGGCATGGGCGAAACGGGCTAGCAATGTGGCCAGGAGAATGATGAAAAGCATGAAGCCGCCGGCGCGCAACTGGCTCCTGAAACGGACGCTATGGGGTTCGTTGCGTCCGTAGATCCCCGTGAAGGCTCCAAACGAAGCAAACACCGCCAGATCCAGTCGGCCTATCAACGTCAACGTGATCAGCGGAACGAACACACCAACTGCGCAGCGGAGGGCGGGATGGTGGTCCTTGTTGCCAGGACCCATCGTGAACATTTCCGCTACAGCCTTCAAGGGGCGGCTCGCCTTTCGTCGCAGGATCAAACGTACGACGGCGGCACTGGCGTCCGCTCTCAAGGTTACGCTCCGGTTGCTGGGCTACTGCGGGATCTGGACCGGATAGTGGTGGTCATCACGAAGTTGGCGACTTGGAAGGGGGAGTGTGTTCCGGACGGCCCGGGTCTAGAAACCGCCCGGGGCTGCATTCGTAAATGTCACCGGGCTCAGGGGGTTACCTGCAATGTCCGTGAGGGTCGGCGAGGCGGTGAGAGTTGCGGCGGCCGCTGCTACCGATGTGTTGGCTGTGCCCGATGCCCCGCCCAGGGTGATGGTAAGCGTCTTTGCCCCGGTCCCCGGGTTCCAGGTCAGGGACGACGCGTTGCTGCCGTTGCCTCCGAAGCTCATGGCCGACCCCGCGTAGGCACCGGTCATCGCCAGGCTGCCGAGGTTTACGGTGCAGGCGGAACTGGTGACCGTCAGGACGTTCCCGGCGCTCACATTGACCGTCACCACTCCGTTGCCGCCGAGGGTCTGTGTGGCAGTGTTGCTTGTCCACGTGTTGCAGATGGTGCTGGCCTTCAGTGACTCCGAGAAAGTGACGATGACGGTGTCGTTCTTGTCGATCTTGCCAGCGACACCACCGTTGCCAAGCTGTACATTCGTCACCGTCGGAGCCGTTGCATCCTTGGATGAGGTCGCCGTCCCTGCGGCACTGGTGTTCCCGGCCGCATCCGTAGCCTTGGCGGAGTAGCTGATGGTGCCGTCCGTGAAGTTCCGGACATCAACGGGCAAGGCTGTCCAATTCCCGGCGCTGTTGACAACCATCGACTGGGTTACCGGTTGCGCACCCGCACCTGTCACAGTGAGGACGAGCGATGAGTTGGCTTCCGCCGTGCCGCTGACCGGCACCTTGTCTGCGAGGGCTGCGTTGACCACTGCCGGTGCGTTCACAACCGGCGCGTTGGGTGGTGTTGTATCCGTGACAGGAGTAGTGCCGGTGCTGCGGATGCTTTCGGTGCCCTGCCAAAGGGACAACAAGGGCGTCACTGTGTAGTACCAGGTTCCTGCCGGGACGTTGGCCTCGGCACACGAAAGGCCCGCAACCGGGCCTTGGCAGGTGCCGGTTGCGGCCACGCGCGTGCCGCCAGCGGCCGAGCTGTAGCGGGCGATGCTGTAGCCGGTCACGGTCCGGCCCCCCGCCGTCGTAGTGGCTGTCCAGTTGACCGTAACGGTGGTACCGGACACGCTGGTGCCCGGCTTGGCGCCCTGGGCTACGGAATCGGCCTTCGCGGCTCCGAAACCGCTGCTGACGGAACCCCAGAACGCGCTGGCAGCGGGCCCTGCGCAGGAAAGAAGGAGAATGCCCAACGCAATAACCATGATGCGGTTCCATCGCCCCATGCTGATGCTCGATGCCTGACGGTCCTGGCTCACTTCCGTACCTCCAGCGTCACGGGGATGGCGAATTGGGCGCCCTGGCAGGCGGAGACTGAGGTGGCTCCCATGCTGGCTGCCCCTTGCAGCGTCACCAGGATGGAGGTGTTCGCGGCGATGGTGATCGGCGGGTTGAGTGGTGCGGCGGGAGGTGTGAAAGTCACTCCGGTGGTTGTGCACCCGTTATGAGAAGTGTCCGCGGAAATGGGTCCGTTGGCGGCAATTCCGTAAATGGTGACGGGGTGAGGGTTGGGGTTGGTGGCCCGGAGGAGGACGTCAGCTGTTCCCCCGGGGACAAGGCTGCTTTGCAGGGTGTCGCCCGGGACGAGTGCGTCCACCGTGACGTTCTGCATGGTGCCGTTCACCGAAGCTCCGTTCCCGAGGCCTGTGGCGCTCCAGTACGCGTAGGCCGATCCCGCTCCGCCGAGCACGCACAGGGCAACAGTGGCTGCCGCGGTTCTTGCCAGCCGGCCTGGAGCGGAGGTGCGGGGTGTCCGGGCTGTGGTCTTCATGTCAGTTGCCTTGTCCCGTGCCGGAGTACGTGAGCTGGAGGGTGGCGCCTTTGCAGCCGTCCTGGAGTTGGGCCGTGTCGTGCATCGTGATCCGGGGCCAGGCCGACTCCGGGACGCCCAGCGCCGACAATGCCCGGACGCCGGGCTCCACGGTCAACGGATACGCGCCGGAGTATTGGGTGAGTTTGTAGTCAGCGGTGGTGCAGGGGAGGTTCTTCGCAATGGCCGCCGGAGTCCGGACCACCTGGGTGATGGATACGGAAAGGTTGGTCACGGCGATGCTCTTGTTGCCGGGATTGGAGATCTGCAGTTCCAACGACCGTGAGACACCCGGTGCGAGCAAGCCATTCACGGAACCGGATACGCCGAACGACCGCTTGACTTCGAGGACCTGCAACTGGCCCGGAGCCGCGTTCGACACCATGGTCCCGCTGCCCGCCTTGACCGAGAAATCGGTCTTCGCCGCCGCTGTTGTGGTGGCGGTTCCAACCGTCAGGGTCGTCTGGACGGTGCCGCCGGCAGTGAGGTTAACCGACGACGGTGCGAAGCTGGCACTTGCGCCAGCCGGCAGCCCGCTGGTCGTGAAGGTCAACTGTCCCGCAAAGCCCCCGGTCGACGTCGCCGACACGGTGAACGTGGTGGACTGGCCCTGGTCAACCGTGCGGCTGGAAGGAGACAACGCCACCGTGATGCCCGCCGGGGCCTTCGCATTGCTGCCTTGTCCATTGGCTTGGCCATTGGCTTGGCCATTGCTCTGGCCATTGCCTTGCCCGTTGGCTTGCCCGTTGCTCGCAGCAAGGACTGCGGTTGGCAGGATGGCCACCAACAAGGCCAGCAGAATCGCACGCAGGACCCCACTCCTGAGGAACGGTGCGATGCGCTCTGGGCGGTGGTCCATGGAAGCTCTTTTCGGACGTCGGCTTGGGTGCGGTGGTGGAGGGGCCGAAACGGCTGAGCCGGAGCCCGCCTAACTGGCGGGCCCCGGCGTCGAGGTCTTACAGGCTGCCGACGTTGACCGTCACGATGGCCGCCTTGCAGGCGTCCTGGTTGACGGTGGTGCTGTCGTTGAACTTCAGCGTTCCGGAGCCAACGGACGTGCCGGTGCTGTTGGCTGCCACCGGGCTGTTCGAGGTGACTGCGGTGACTTCGAACCAAGCCGGCAGGCAGCCGGCCACATTGGTGGTCACGTTCGCGCTCAACGCTCCGACCACCGTGCCGGACGTGGTGGAGTTGTCGGCCGTGTAGCTCACCGGGACGGAATTGCCCGGAGCAAGGCCACCGGCGAAGGTGGCGTGGAGGGTGACGGTTCCGCCACCTGAAGAGTTGGTGGCATTGCCACTGCCGGAACCAGTGGTGGTCCAGTAGGCGTAGGCGGCACCGCCGCCGACTGCTACCAGTGCGACGCCCGCAACAGCGGCGGTGATCCGGCTCTTCTTGGAAAGCTTGCGCATGATGTGACTCCTTGGTTGATCTGGTCCGGGGAGCCGCAGCGCAACCCCCAGCATCCGGCCTTTGCTGGCGGATGAAGCGATGCAGCCAATGCTTCATCCGCGGCCAGTCGTGTGGCTAGGATTCCGGCTACCCCATTTTTTCTTCGAACAAAGGCTGGGAAATACCCGCATGCGTGACGCAAGTACTCGCGTTCTTCGCCCGGACTACTTGGCGGGCGCATCGTCATTCCAGCCCTGTCAGGGCCCGAAGTACTCGCCTTCTCCCACGCTGTCCAAGGAAAGGACACTTCCCTGGCGGCGGCCGAAGACGGCGCTACGACGTTGATGCGGCAATCTTGTGCCCATCTTGAGCAAAAAGTGCGCTGGTGTTCGAAGCTTCCGAAGTGCCCCTTTAACCCTCGACGGCGGCCAGGTCACCTTCAGAAGGTGGCCCGACCGCCGTCGTGCGTCTGTTTTGGGGCTAGCCGTGGGCGGCGAGGATGGTGGAGGCTTCCTGGCGGGTGGTGCCGGAGGACTCGATGTGTGCCAGGGCTTCGGGGATTTCCCAGCCCTTCTTCCGCATCGCGGTGGCCCACAAGCGGCCGGCCCGGTACGAGGACC
>NZ_JBFRDO010000035.1:0-14999 GCF_052113825.1 Paenarthrobacter sp. TAF1 | reverse complement strand
GCCCAATGCTCGATACTGTGTCGGCGGATCTCCCGGGACACCGTTGATGGATGCACGCCCAACTCCTTGGCGATCTGTCGCATGGAACGCGGCTCCGGCAAGCCCAGACAGGCCTTGATATAAGCCCGGTCCTCCAAAGTCAGCCGCCGATACCTTCGCTCCTTATCCCGCGAAAGCACCTCCGAAGCCATCGGAAGACGCACGCCACCACCAGGGCCGGAGATAAGTTCCATGCCCGCTAGTTTCGCCCATTGCGACACCGCTTGCCGGGACACCCCAGCCGCGGCAGCACTTCGTCCCGTGTCCTCACCCGCCAGCAAGTGCTCATACGCACACGCACGAACCGACCACGGCAACTTCTTGACCATGACACCCCTCCAACTACAGGGGTGTTGCACTCGCCACCTGAAGACGCCGACAAAACACCCGCATTAACTGCCAATTCGGAGGACGATCGCCGGGACCGATTGGACGTGGTGGCGGGATTCGAACCCGCGTACGCTGCTTTGCAGGCAGCTCCCTGGCCTCTTGGGTACACCACGTGCAGTCGACACTAGGTGCGTGGGTCAGGGGCTTACAACATTCGTTGCGCAGGCTTTCGCAGGGCTACGCGGGCTTTCGCGCGGCTACGCAGTATTGCCCTTGGTTGCCGTCAATGACACGCGTTTGAGTAGTCCTGTGACCCCGGCAGCAACCATGAGAGTCAGGATGGCTGCGGCCATGTGCGTATAGAGCATGATGTGTGGCGAACCACCGCTGAAGCCAGCCGCTGCCGGCGGATCACCTGGACCTGGTGCGGCGCTGTGGAGGTGCTCCACCCATCCACTCCCGGGGTAGTAACCGCCGAATGCAGCGAACCCAAAGTGCAGCAGTTGCTGCGCCACACCTGACACCAGTAGCAGGATCAGTGGCCCGTGGACCCAGCGGGCCAGGAGTTGGGCCCCCAGGCAGCACAGCGCGGCGAAGCCAAGCAGAACGGGAAGGGCCGGAGCGCTGCCGCCCGCCGTCAGGTGCGCCGCCAGTCCCAGGCCGACGGCCAGCAGCCCGGAGACCCAGGCCCACTTGTCCTGCACAGGAACTGCGCGCATCGCCATCCTTCCCTCCACACAGGCTAAGCGGCGAAGGCCGGAGGGAAAAGGGGCGGGCGACTATCCCAGGAGCGTGTTCACCAAACGTGCTGCAACTTTCGCAGTCCGGGAATCAACGTCGAATTCCGGATTCAGTTCGGCGACATCAACGTGCAGCAACTTCCCGCTGGCGGCAACCTGCCGGCAAACCGCGCTGATCACGGGCAGCGGGACGCCATAGGCCGCAGGAGCGCTCACCCCGGGTGCCACCGAGGCCGGCATTACGTCGAGGTCGATCGTGAGGTACAGGACATCCACGCCAGCCAGGAAATCCGCTACAAAAACCTCCACGGCTTCCGGTGAGCATTGCTCGTCCAGCAGATACTTCACGCCCAGGCGTTGAGCGGTGTCAAAAAGGGTCCGGGTATTGTTCGGCTCGGAAATTCCTACGACGGCGTACTGCAGTTCGCGTCCGGCGGCGGACTCAGCCCGGGCCATCTGAAGGAACGGCGTGCCCGAGCTCGGTGTGGGCTCATCCCTCAGGTCAAAGTGGGCATCAAGGTTCAGCACACCCAGCCGCTTGCCCTGGACCACGTCCGAGCCGGCGACGCCCAAGTAGCTGGCAAACGCGGTCTCGTGGCCTCCGCCCAGCACCACGGTGAGGTTACCGGCGTCGAGCAATCCCGAGATGGCGCGGCCGGCGCGCTCCTGGCCCGCCTCCAGCGAGTCGCCCTCCACAACCACATCGCCGGCGTCGAACACGTCCCGTTCCAGGTGGTAAGCCAGCGGACCCAGCGCCGAACGGATGGCGGCCGGGGCCGCGGCGGCACCCGTGCGGCCCTTGTTGCGTCGAACGCCGGCGTCACTGCAGAACCCAAGCACGACGGCGGGACGCGAGGCGGTGCTGGCCGCTGCGGGCGTGTGGGGGGTGACGGCCTGCCACCAGCGGCGGTGCGCAACGCCGTCGCCGTCGAAACGGCCGGTCCACGGGGCGGGGCTGACATCTACAGTTACGGCGCGTGTTTCCATGCTTTAAGCAGACCGGACCCGGACTGCCAATACCAGCAGTTCCGGGTCGGGGGTGTCTGAAATACCGGAATGCCTATTTGACGCCCAGGAGTTCCTCAACGGTTCCGATGCCGAAGAAGAGCAGGAACGCAGCGGCCACAGCCCACATCAAGGGGTGGACTTCGCGGGCGCGGCCCTGGAAGGTGCGGATCAGCACGAACGAGATGAACCCGGCACCCAGGCCGTTGGCGATGGAGTACGTGAACGGCATCAAGGCGATGGTCAGGAACGCGGGAATCCCGACTCCCCAGTCCTGCCAGTCGATCTTCCCCACCTGGGAAACCATCATGAAGCCCACGACCACCAGCGCGGGGGCCACGGCTTCGAACGGCACCAGGTTGATCAGCGGTGTGAAGAACATGGCAATAAGGAAGAGAACGCCGGTCACGATCGAGGCCAGGCCGGTGCGGGCACCCTCGCCGATGCCCGCGCCGGATTCAACGAAGATCTGGTTGGAGGAAACCGAGGCCCCGCCGCCGACGATGGCACCAAGGGCGTCCACCTGCAGCACGCGGTCAACGTTCGGGATGTTGCCGTCCTTGTCCACCGTTCCGGCCTCATTGGCCAGGCCCACCATGGTGCCCATGGCGTCGAAGAAGATGCTCAGCAGGATCACGAATGCCAGCAGCGCCGCGGCGATGAAGCCGAGGTGTTCGAAGGCCCCGAAGGGGTTGGCCTTGCCGATCAGGGAGAGGTCCGGAGCGCCCCACTCCGACAAAGTGGGGGCCACCAGGGACCAGCCGCGGGGGTTGACGTTCTTGCCATCGAAGCTGGGGCCGATGTGGAGGGTGAACTCGAGGATCGCAGCCAGCGCAGTGGAGACCACGATGCCGATCAGGATCGCACCACGGACCTTGCGGACCACCAGGGCGATGGTCAGGATCAAACCGACGGCAAACACCAGAGTGGGCCAGCCCATGAGCTTCCCGTCAACACCGAGTCCCAGCGGAACCGTCGTGCCCGCAGCGTCCGGGATGCGCCGGACGAAACCGGCGTTCACCAGGCCGATCAGGGCAATGAACAAGCCGATGCCCACCACGATCGCCGTCTTCAACGCCTCCGGCACAGCCTTGAAAACCGCGGTGCGGAAGCCGGTGAGCACCAGGATGAGCATCGTGACGCCGGAGAGGACAACAAGGCCCATCATGTCGGGCCAGGTCAGCTGCGGGTGCGAGGCCACGGTAACGGCGACGAACGCATTCACGCCCAGCCCGGTGGCCACAGCGAAGGGGTGCTTGGCCCAGGCGCCCATGAGGATGGTCAGGATGCCGGCGACGAACGCCGTGGTGGCTGCGACCGCGGTGAAGCCCAGGGAAGCTCCGCTGGAGTCTGCCCCCGAGAGGATCAGCGGGTTCAGCACAACGATGTAGCTCATGGCGAAGAATGTCGCGAAGCCGCCACGGATTTCCCTTGAGTACGTGGAGCCACGTTCGGAAATCTTGAAATAGCGGTCCACTGCAGAACCTTGTTTAAGCATGAAGGTCTCCGGGTATTGGGGGGAGTGTGCTCTCAAATCCTATGCCGTTGAATGTGGGAGCTTCGGACCATTCCCCTAGTCTGTAAGGAAGCCAACACTAGGAGAAACCGCCCCATGCGTACCATCCGCCCGCTTCTGGCCGCCGTCGTCGCCGCCCTTGCCCTCGCGTCTGCCCTGCTGTTTTCCGCGGCTCCGGCGTCCGCGCACGACGTCGCGGAATCCACAGCGCCGGCGAACGGTGCAACCGTGGCTGAAGTGCCGGCGTCGGTCTCCATTACGTTCAACAACCGGCCGCTGGCCATCGGATCGGGCGTCTCCGTAACCTCAGGCGGCGAGAACTGGGCAGACGGGCCGGTCGAGATCATCGACAGCCAGGCCGTGCAGAAGCTCCGGGCCGGCGCGCCGGCGGGGGAGTACACGGTGGTGTGGCGCGTTGTCAGCTCCGATTCGCACCCCATTGAGGGCACCTTCAAGTTCACGGCCACAGCGGGAAGCACGACGGCGGCAAGCGGCTCGGCGGCACCTTCGGCGTCCGCTTCGGCCACCTCGGGAACGGTGCCGTCCGCGGGTACGGCGCCTCCGGGAACAGCCAGCAGTTCGCCCGCGGCAGATGCGTCCCAGCCATTCCCCTGGAGCATTGTTGTCATTGCGGTTGTTGCGGTTGCGCTCGTGATCTTCCTCGCCGTTACAGCCCGCAGGAAACTTGCCGGATCGGACGACGAAAACCGCCCGGAAGCCGCAGAATAGCGGGCTTTTCTACGTAGCTGCGAATATCTCGGTTCGGTTACCGCGACACGCCAAAGCCGCAGTCCTCGTTACTTAAATGTGACTTCGACGGGATCATCGCGTACGGTAGTACCTGTGCCTGTTCCACGTAGCGGGCACTTCCGGCCTGATTGCCTAGCTCTGCCGCAGTCCGGAATCCGTTCGCAGACAAACCTACGGCAGAGACGGGGAACCCATTTTGGGCCGCTTTCGAGCGTGCCTTGGGGTGAAGTCACGAAGCTTCCGCTGAACAGCGGGGGATAGTGGCCGGGTGACTCCCATCCGAATCCGACAGCTAACCTCGCAGGCATCGGGAGAGGCTCTTTCATGTCTTCACGCATTCTTCGCGGCCGTCGTAAGGCGGACAGCGTACGTCCTAATCCGTTCATCTCCATCTCCAAGGCAGTTGCGAGCAACGCTTCCGGCGCTGGCCGCCAGGCAGCTGTTATCGCAGCAGCTTCCGGACTCGTTCTGACCGGCTCTGTCGCTGCACACGCTGCAGAGGCTCCGGTCCAGCGCGATGCCAGCCCCGCCACGGTCGCCGAGACCGCTTCCGAGGCCCCCACCAAGGTTGTTACCGCTCTTTCTACGGCTACCATCAACTTCGAGCGTCCGGCTGTTGCTTCCGTTGCAGCTCCGGTCATCGAAAAGCCGGCTCCTGTAGTTGAAGCCCCCGCTGCCAAGCCGGCTGCCGTTACCGCTGCCGCAGCTGCGGCTCCCGTAGCTGCCCAGGCTGCAGTTGCAGCTCCGGCCGCTGTTGCACCTGCTGCTGCTCCTGTAGCTGCTGCTCCCGCTGCCGGCGGCGTCAACGCTGCCATGGTTGCCTCGGCTTACGCCCAGATCGGCATCATGCAGGACTGCACCGCCATGGTTGAGCGGGCCCTCGGTTCCGCCGGCATTCCGGTTGGCGACCTCGCCCCCATGCAGTTCATGAACTACGGCAAGGTTGTCAGCGACCCGCAGCCGGGCGACATGATCGTCCAGTCCGGCCACGTCGCCATCTACATCGGCAACGGCCAGGCAATCAGCGGTGGAATCAACGGCAATCAGACGGGCATCCACCCGATCAGCTGGTTGACCGCTACTGGTCCCATCACGTACGTACGCGCTGGCGCATAAGCCTCACGCTTCAACGCAAAGGCCGGTGTCTCCGAAGATCATCTTCGAGGACACCGGCCTTTGGCGTTTAAACTTCGTGTTGCGGCTGCCGTGAATGATGCCGGCTAGGCGATGGCGATACCCGGGCCGCCCGGGAGCGCCACTTTGGTGGAGATTGCCTGGCCCACTGCCTTGGCTTGCCGCAGGACTTCCTTGGGGCTGGGCGTAATGAGCTCGCCCACGCCCACCAGGTGCATTCCCACTGCCCGCATCGCGGAGACCAGGTTCTGCCCGACGGCGATTCCAAGTTCGGCCAGCATGCGGCGCAGCTGGCTCTGGGCGCAGCGTGTGACCACAATATGGTCTGCCAGGAGAACCCCGTTGGCGGTGTGGACTGCCCACTGTCGCGGGGCGGATTCGAGGGGGCCAGAGGCATGGAGACCGCTCCGGGTCATGCTCGCGGCGAGCCCGTACCCGATGTGCTGGGTTGGGTCCGCGCCCAGGAAATCCAGGCGGACGGCCCTGGTGGTGCTGCGTACGTCCAGATGGTGGCTGGCCGCGTAATTGCGTAAGTGGCGGAGGATTTCGTTGCGTTCCTGGATGGACGCGGGATCGGTGACCTCGCAGCGTTGAAGCATGCCTGTGTGGACCGCCGGGCCGGTGGCTGACAGGGCACCGAAACCATCCACCACTATGGAGCCCACGCCGTAGCGGCTGAGTTCACTGGCAACTGCCAGGCCGGACAAGCCGGTTCCTATGACCACGGTGGTTGTGCGTTCCGTGCCGGAATCAGGCGCGTGTGACACTGCTTGGCTCCTCCTTGACGTGTGTGCCTTGCGGCATCGCGTGGGATCGCGTCCGAGTTCCCCAAGCGGCCGCAAATAAATGGCCGGAGTGTGCTGTAGGACACGTTCGCCGGCCATTCGGTGACTCGAACACTACCGAACTTTTTCGCGCATGGATAGCCTTCCCTGACAGCGTGTTCCGTGTGTTCATCAGCAGCACAAAAACGGGGTCCGGAAACCGAGCCCCGACCGTTATACACATACAGCCGAGCCACCTTGATTCGGCCCTGCCGACCGAGAATAGTGGGCATTGGACAGGGAAATTCCGGATTTCCCTGCCCCTGGCCATTGACAATCGAGCCCTCGAGGAATCCGATGCGGAAAACCTCTGGCAGAATGGCCGGAACATCAAGCAGTAGGTGGAGAGGCGGGCCCCAAATGGACCAGCACGGCAGACACAGTGAAGAGCCACAGGACGGCGAGGGCCTGGCAGTGGCACCGGGCGGCATCGTCGTGGGAGTGGACGGCTCGGAACACGGGCAGTGCGCCCTGGTGTGGGCAGCACGTGAGGCCGAACGCAGGCAGCTTCCGCTGCACATCGTCACGGCGTACTCGGTTCCTATTTTCGCCGCCTCAGGACTCGACGGCGGATACGCCACCGTGGACGATTCGGTCATTCGCGAGGGCGCGGAAGCCATTGTCAAGCAGGCCATGGACAAGGTCGCCCGATACTCCATCGACGTTGATGCTTCCGTCGAAAACGGTGACGCAGCAGGCGTGCTGCTGGATCTTTCCGCAGAGGCAGCGCTCCTGGTTTTCGGAAGCCGTGGCCGCGGCGGTTTCGTAGGTCGTCTGCTGGGCTCAGTCAGCAGCGCCTTGCCCGCCCATGCCAAGTGCCCCACAGTAACTGTCCCGCTCTATTGCGCTGACCGCCTCGGCGAGAATACCGAGGACAAACACATCAAGGCCGAGCACGCCAAGGCCGGCCCCCGCATCGTGGAAAACGTGGTTGCAGTGGGCGTGGACGGCTCGGAGCAGGCGCGGGTCGCTGTGCTCGAAGCAGCTGAGCAGGCCCAACGCATGGGAGCCAAGCTCCGCGTCATTTGCGCCGTCCCGCAGTACAGCGGTTCCCTGGCCTGGGTCCCCGCTCCCTTGGACCGGGACGCCTTGTTTGCCGATATCAAGGTTCAGCTGGACGCGGGGGTTGCCTGGCTGCAGAGCCATTTCCCGCAACTGACCATCGAGACGGACCTCAGGGACGGCTCGCCTGTTGACGTTCTGGTGGAAACCAGCCGCAGCGTGGAATTGGTGGTTTTGGGCACCCGTGGCCGCGGTGGGTTTGCGGGCATGCTGTTGGGATCCACATCGGATGGCGTCCTGCACCATGCGAAAGGACCCGTGTTGGTTGTTCCGGACCGCGAGGATCCCCGTCTGGCAGACCGCGACAAGTTTGGTCCGATGCTCGGCGCGGTGTAGGAAAAGACGCAGGAAAAGGGATGCCGGTGTTCACGCTGCAGCTCACGGATATTCGTGGACCCATGCTTCCCGAGGTGGGCGGCAAAGCAGCGAACCTCGGCGAGCTTGCCGCCGCCGGCCTACCCGTGCCGCCAGGCTTTTGCCTGACCACGGATGCTTATCGGCGTGCGCTGTCATCGAGCGGCCTGGATGACATTTGTGCGGCCCTGGAATCGACAAGCACGGTTGACCTTACAGGGCTGAACCGGTTGGCCGGGCGGGCCCGTTCCCTGGTCCTCGACGCCGGGGTCCCGGCCGACATCGCTGAAGCAGTGCGGTCCGCCTATGAAGCTCTGGGCAGCAACGTCCCTGTCGCGGTCAGGTCCTCGGCAACAGCCGAAGACCTTCCCTTCGCGAGTTTCGCCGGCCAACAGGACACTTTCCTGAACGTGGTGGGCGCGGACTCTGTCCTGGATGCCGTGAGCCGCTGCTGGGCTTCCTTGTGGACTGACAGGGCGGTGACGTACCGGGCTACCAACGGCATTGAGCATGCTGGTGCCGCCCTGGCTGTCGTTGTCCAGGAGATGGTCGATTCGACGGCTGCCGGTGTTATGTTCACGGCCAATCCCGTGACGGGCAAGAGGCACGAGACAGTGATCGACGCGAGCCCCGGTCTGGGGGAGGCCGTGGTGTCCGGCGCCGTGAATCCGGATCAGTACGTTGTTGATATGGCCGGCGGTGCCATTGTGAAACGCACCTTGGGGGACCGGCGGGTGGAGATCCATGCCGTGCCGGGCGGCGGCACGCAACGGACCCAACGGTCCCGCAACGAAAGTCCGGGGGACCCGGAAGGCGCCCGGGATGCAGCTGTTCAACCGTGTCTCAGTGACCGGCAGATCAAGGAGCTKGCCGAACTTGGCCGCTTGGTGGAGAGACACTATGGAGCTCCACAGGACACCGAGTGGGCCATGGATCCCAACGGAAAACTGTGGCTGACCCAGGCCAGGCCCATCACCACCCTTTACCCGCAAACCACCCGCACCCCACCGGTCCCTGGCATCCACGCCTTTCTGAATTTCAGCCTCGCGCAGGGCCTCACCCGGCCACTGACGCCCATGGGTTTGGCCGGGATCCGCCTCATAGCCTCCTGTGTTGCCAAAACGGCGGGCTTTGCCGTCCCGGATCCCCGGTCAGGACCGTCGCCCTATTACGAAGCCGGCCAGCGCATCTTCTTTGATCTCACCCCGGTATTGCGGAGCCGGATCGGGCGGAAGATCGTGCCCCGGGTCTTCGATGTCATGGAAGCCCGGTCCGCCATGCTGATGCGGAGTTTGTTCGATGACGCCCGCTTTTCGGTGACCATCAAAACGCCGCTGAAACTCATCCGCCACGTGGCTCCAGTGGCTGCAAAATACCGCGTCCCCGAATCGTTGCTCCGGGGTCTGTTCCGTCCGGAGGCGGCCTTGGAACGGGTTGAGCGCCACAGTTCTGAACTCCGCAAAGCCATAGCCGTCCCCGGGGAAGCCACCGCCCATCAACGGGTAGCCCACGTGCAAAGAATCCTGGGTTCGGAGCTCTTCGTCACCGTCCCGCAAATCCTGCCGTTGCCGGCGCTCGGCTTTGCCCTGCTGGCGCTCGTAGGCCGGATACTCGGCGACCAGGCATCCTACGCTGAACTGCAGACCGTGATCCGCGGGCTGCCCAACAACGTCACCACTGAAATGGACCTGGCCCTGTGGCAGCTCGCCTCGCAGATCAGGGAAGATGACGACGCCGCTGCCTCCATGGCTGGCCAAACGGCGGAAGCGCTGCTGGAACGGTACAGGGACGAGGGGCTGCCTGCCATTGCCCAATCCGGCCTCGATGGGTTCCTGCGCGCCTACGGGCACCGGGCCGTGGCTGAAATCGACCTTGGCATGCCCCGGTGGGGAGACGATCCCACCCACATTCTTGGCGTCCTGGCCAATTACCTGAGACTGCAGCCCGGTGCGGGGGCTCCCGACGAGCAGTTCCGCAGGGCAGCTGAAGAGGCCGAAGAACAGGTGGCGAAGTTCATCGCCCGGGCCCGGGCCATCAGTCCGCTCCACGCAGTGGTGGTCCGCGCAGCGCTGGACCGAACGCGCAGGTTCGCTGGTCTGCGCGAGTTGCCCAAATACAACCTCGTGCTGGGCCTCGCCGTGGCCCGGCAACAACTGCTTTTGGTGGGAAGCGAACTGGCAGCATCACATCGGATCGAGCGCCCGGAGGACATCTTCTTCCTGGATCTGGACGGGGTGGAAAATGCGCTTGCGGGGCAGGATTTCCGCGAGGAGATTGCACAATACAGGGCGGCCTACGAACACGAACTCCGGCGCAGGCACATTCCCCGGGTGCTGCTCTCCGACGGCACGGAGCCGGAAGCGACGGCTGCGGGCGACGCCGATCCGCGCCCGGGAACATTGTCCGGCAGCCCGGCGTCGACGGGTCTGGTGAGCGCGCCTGCGCGCGTCATCATGGACCCGGTCGGGGCACATCTGGAGCCGGGTGAGATCCTCGTGGCTCCGTCCACGGATCCCGGGTGGACTCCGCTGTTCCTCACAGCGGGAGGCCTGGTCATGGAGATGGGCGGGCCAAACTCGCACGGCGCCGTGGTGGCACGCGAGTACGGGATCCCTGCGGTCGTCGGCGTCCCGGACGCAACCATCCGGCTACGTACGGGCCAGCGCATCACCGTGGACGGTGCAGCGGGGACAGTCAGTACGGAAGACCCGGACGGCTGAGCTTTTCAGGCGTGCTGGTGCGATTCGTGCTCGGAATGGCTGACGGGCTCCAATTGGAACGTGCAGTGCTCGGTGTCGAAGTGCCGGCCAAGGCAGGAGCCCAGCTGGTCCAGGATGCTGTCCGCGCCAGTGGCATTGAGCACCTCGTCCTGCACCACCACGTGGGCGGAGAACACCGGTACGCCGGAAGTGATGGTCCAGATGTGGATGTCGTGTGCTTCCACCACACCGTCCACGGCCATGATGTGCTCGCGGATCATGTTCACGTCCACGCCCTTGGGGGTGGCTTCAAGAAGTACGTCCACCACGTCGCGGAGCAGATGCCATGCACGGGGAATGATCATCAGGGCGATGAGGACCGAGGCGATGGGGTCGGCAGCCGAGAACCCGGTGGTCATGATCACGATTGCTGCCACGATGACCGCGATGGAGCCCAGGAGGTCGCCCAGCACCTCAAGGTAGGCGCCGCGGACGTTGAGGCTTTCCTTTTGCGCTCCCTGCAGGATGAGGAGGGAAACCAGGTTGGCGACGGCGCCCAGGACTGCAGCCCACAGCATTACGCCGGTCTGGATTTCGGTGGCTTCGCCGAACCGACGGATCGCTTCGATCATGATCACTACGGCGATCACAATGAGGATCAGAGCGTTGGCCAAGGCAGCCAAAACCTCTGCGCGCTGGTATCCGTAGGTCCGCAGATCGCTGGCCGGGCGGGTGGCGATCCATGCGGCCATGAGCGCAATGAAGACACCTGCAGCGTCGGAGAGCATGTGCCCGGCATCCGCCAGCAGCGCCAGGGAACCGGAAACGACGGCACCGACCACTTGGATGCCCACGACGCCCAAGGTGATGCCCAGGACGGCGATCAGGCGTTTGCGGTGCTTTCCGGTTGCGGTAACGCCGTGCGAGTGGTTGTGATCATGCCCCATGCATACAAGGCTAGCCCCAGCCGAGCTCGTGCAAGCGATCGTCATCTATCCCGAAGTGGTGTGCGATCTCGTGAACCACGGTGATGGCAACCTCATCGATGACTTCCTGGCGGCTGCCGCAGATATCCAGGATGGGCTGGCGGAAGATGGTGATGCGGTCCGGCAGGGAGCCCGCATCCCACCAGGAATCCCGTTCCGTCAGCGGCACGCCCTCGTACAGTCCCAACAACACTGTGTCCGGGTTTTCCCCCGGCTGCGGGGTGTAGTCGTCCTCAATGAAAATTGCCACGTTGTCCATGGCACGGGCGGCTTTGGCCGGAATCAGCTGCAGGGCGTCGCTGACGGCTTCTTCAAACTCCTCGGGTGACATTTGGAAGGGCGGCCTGTGCGGCGCGTTCCGGTCCGGCAGCGGCGAAGAGGGACGCTCGCCGTCGGGAACGATGGGAAGTCCGGGAGGAAGATTCGCGGGCATGACTCGACTTTAGTCCGCCACGGCTGTATTGGCGCCCCATGTCATGAGGGATACTGATCTCAGTCCCTTTCCGATAGACACAGGAACCGCATGACTTCCACCGCTTCCCCCATGTCTGAACCCCTCGACGTCGTCGTTGTGGGCGAGGCGCTGATCGACATCGTGCAGTCGCCCGACGGCCAGGCCGAATACCCCGGCGGTTCGCCGACCAACGTTGCTTACGGGTTGGGCCGGCTGGATGTGAAAGCCGGTCTTTTGACGGCGATCGGCCGGGACCCCCGGGGTGACGCCATCGCAGCGCACCTCCAGAGCGCGGGGGTGGTGCTGCTGCCCGGGTCCCAGTCCATGGGAAAGACCGCGACGGCGACAGCCAGGATCGCTGCCGACGGTTCGGCCGCTTACACCTTCGACATTGAGTGGGCCCTGGCCCCCTTGGCGCTGCCGTATGCGCCGCGCATCCTGCACACCGGTTCCATTGCTACGTTCCTTGAGCCCGGCGCGGGAGTGGTTCGGAGCTTGTTGGAGCAGGCGCAGGGAGGCTGCATGGTCACCTACGATCCCAACATCCGCACCGATCTCCTGGGCAGCCATCACGAAGCACTTGCCCTCTTTGAGGAAATTGTGCCGCTGACGGATGTCGTGAGGATGAGTGCCTCGGACGCCCACTGGCTCTACCCGGGGAAGGCATTGGAGGATATCGCGAGCCATCTTCTGACGCTGGGTACCACCCTGGCGGTCATGACCGAGGGTGCGAAGGGCTCATTGATGGCCACGCGCCACTTTCAGCTCCGGGTCCGCGCCGTGCCGTCCACAGTGGCGGACACCATTGGCGCGGGCGATTCCTACATGTCGGCGCTCATCATGGGCCTTCTGTTGCGTGGCAGCGACGGGCTGGCGCCAACCGTGCTGGAGCGGATCGGCAGCATCGCGTCGATGGCAGCCGCCATCACTGTCGGGCGTCCGGGGGCCAACCCGCCCACGCACCGTGAACTCCTGGCAGAGATGGCCCGCTAGCGGCAGGTTCAGCTGGTCCGACGCCGCGTGAGCCCAACGCCCACGAGGCACACCACTCCACCGATCAGGCCCCAGATGGTTGGTACTTCCTGAAGGACGGCCCAGGAGATCAGGATCGTTGTTCCCGGCACCAGGTATGTCGTGGCAGCGAGTTTGCCGGCCGAGATCAGCGAGAGGGCGTACGCCCACGTGGTGAAGGCGATGGCGGTGGGGAAGATGCCCAAGTACACCAGGCCGAGCGTGGCCGGAAGAGGCGCTGCCTGGACTTCGGTCACCAACTGACCTGCCCACGGCAGGCAGCAAAGCGCTCCGACCATGATGCCGAACCACGTTGCCTGGCCTGCTGAGAATTTCCGGAGCACGGGCTTTTGCAGGATTGCGCTCACTGAGGCGAGCACAGCGGCGAGGAGGCACAACAGCACTCCGGCGACATCCGCCGTCGAACGTTGCCCCGAACCCAAGGCGATCATCGCCACACCGCAGAAAGCCACCCCGCTGCCGATCAGCAGCCACCGCGGGAAGCCCTCCTTGAGGAAGATTCCCGCCAGGATGGCGATGAGGATGGGCGAGACGTTGATCAGCATGGCGCTGGTGCCGGCGTCGAGCATGTGTTCCGCGGCGTTCAGGGCGACGTTGTAGCCGCCGAACCACATCACCCCGTAGGCCACGATCGGAAGCCACTCCCGGCCTTTCGGCCAGACCTTCAGCGTCGGCAGCACCACAATGCCAAGAACGACGGCGGCGACCGCCAAACGCCCGAGCGTCAACGACCCGGGGGAGAAGCTGGGGCCGACTGCCCGGATCCCCACGAAGGCCGAAGCCCACAGGACAACGGTAACGATGACCGCAGCGATGCCCAGTTTGCTGATGGCCGCTCCCGGCGCGGGGGTGGTGCGCGGGGGCAGGCTCGGGGATGGCTGGCCGGGTTCGGCCGGGGAAGTGGTTGTCATGTGCCAAATCTATCGGGGCATCGGCCGGGACGGCTGGCGGTTTTCGGACGCGTCAGGGCAAGATCCTGCCAATGTTAGCGGGCTTCCCTTCTTGGGTCCCGCGAGGGGTTACCTTTCGACTCTTAGGAAGCCTCCAAAAGGGTGGGATCCAACCCCTCGGCGCGCTCGCGAGCGGGGGCCCGGGATGGTCCTCCAACCTCGATTTGGGAATATCGGCATCTATGCTCTAAAGTTTTAGAGTCCAGTTCGGACGAGCGAGACACGGAAAGAACGCGTAAAGCGTCCCTTTTCTTTGCAAAATCCGAATTGAGTTCAGGCCCCCATCGTCTAGCGGCCTAGGACACCGCCCTTTCACGGCGGCGGCACGGGTTCGAATCCCGTTGGGGGTACGCAAGGAAGTGGTAAATCGGACTGAAAAAGTCTGGTAAGCTAGAAGCCTTGAAAAAAACGCGGTAGAGATACTGCAAACGCAAGGCCCTGTAGCGCAGTTGGTTAGCGCGCCGCCCTGTCACGGCGGAGGTCGCGGGTTCAAGTCCCGTCAGGGTCGCTCTGAGCGCCGAAGAAATTCGGTTCTCAAGGTGACATGTCACCTAGGCTCTGTAGCTCAGTTGGTAGAGCGTTCGACTGAAAATCGAAAGGTCACCGGATCGACGCCGGTCGGAGCCACCACTGGGAAGCATCAGTTCTTTGGAACTGGTGCTTTTCTTCTTTTAAGGCCCAGGATCTCCGTTGAAGACGCGGCTTCTCCGTCCCCGCGTACCGCCGCCACCCACTTTGAAACTGTGAGGGATCCAACACGCCGTGTTTGGGTGTGTTGCCGGGCTGTCCGCCCTCAACTTGGGTGGTGGGGGTACAGGGGTTTCCGCAAGATTCGACGTCGGCACCTGGGTGGTGTGGCTTTGTGACCTTGTTTGAGGCCGTTGAGCGCGCTTTTCCCGCGGTTTCGAGCTGTTTCGGGTTCAAAACGGGTCAGGAAGCTACTGTTCCGAGGCCTTAGTGCGTTGGTTCGGTGGTGGGGCAGCCCCAGGAGTTGGGGTTTTGTTGGCAGGTGTCGGCGACGAGTGCTCTTTGTGTTTTCCAGACGTGGATGGTTGTGGCTGGTGTGGTCAGGTCCAGGGTTCCGTTGATGGGTAGTGGTGGGCCGTTGTTGACGGAGTAGGTGC
>NZ_JBFRDO010000034.1:0-15232 GCF_052113825.1 Paenarthrobacter sp. TAF1 | reverse complement strand
TGCTTGCTCACGTTCCGCGTGCTTGAGCCTGATGCTTGCTCACGTTCCGCGTGCTTGAGCCTGATGCTTGCTCACGTTCCGCGTGCTTGAGCCTGATGCTTGCTCACGTTCCGCGTGCTTGAGCCTGATGCTTGCTCACGTTCTCACCCTTTAGGCCGCTCTGGAATCACGACGGCGACAGCGGCCTCGGTTTGTCCACCCGCCTGAGCGCCAATCGCGCGGACGTAGACCGCCTGGCGTCCTGCCTTTTAGCGGTTCGATTCCTGACCGCGAATAGACCAAAGGCAGCATTGGCCCCACAGCCAAAAGTTGAGGGAGGGTTGGCGGGAAGCCTTAGGGATGTGAGTGAGCGTCGATGTGAAGCACGGGGGATGTGAGTGAGTGTCGATGTGAAGCACGGCGGATGTGAGGGAGGGTCGGCGGGAAGCCTTAGGGATGTGAGCGAGGGTCAGAAGTCGCGGCGGTTGGCCAGGACGGGGAGCTTCTGCCGGGCGTCGTCCACGACTGCGGCATCGAGGTCGGCGAAGATCAGGCCCGGCTCACCTTCGAGGGCTTCCAGAACCTGGCCGAAGGGGGACACGACGGCGGAGTACCCGACTCCCGTGGGGGCGGCACCCTTGGCTTCAATTCCCTGAGTGGCTGGATCACCCTGGCCGCAGGCGAGGACGAACGTAGTGGTGTCCACTGCGCGGGCACGTGCCAGGAGCTGCCACTGATCGGCCTTCCCCGGACCAGCTCCCCAGGACGCCGAAACGATGTTCACCACGGCACCGCGCTGGGCGTTGGCAGTGAACAGGGCGGGGAAACGGATGTCGTAGCAGGTGGCCAAACCAAAGGTGAGGCCGCCGGCGTCGAACGTCACGGGTTCTGTACCGGCCTCAACGGTGTCCGATTCAGCGAAGCCGAACGCATCGAAAAGGTGGATCTTGTCGTAGCTGGCGTCGACGCCGGGCCCGGTGGCAAGAAGGGTGTTGCGCACACGCGGAGCCCCGGACTCCGCAGCAGCGCCGGGCGTGAACATGCCCGCCACGATGACCAGCTGCAGTTCCTCGGCGATGGCACGGACACGGCCTGCCCAGGGACCGTCCAGCGGTTCCGCGATGTCCAACAGTGAATTGCCGAACGCGCGCATCATCGCCTCGGGGAAGACCACCAGGCCGGCCCCACCATCCTTGGCCCGTCGCGCGTACTCCTCCAAGAGACGCAGGTTTTCGGCCAGGTCGCGGCCTGAGATGACTTGGGCGAGTGCCACGCGCACGATAGAACCTCCACTTCTCTGCCTCCCAGTATGCCAAGGAACACAAAATCGCTGCCTCGAACGTCGTCATATGGGCTGCGGGCACTGCACATACCGGGCGTGGAACTAAACTTGCCTTCAATGGTTATGCCTATCTTTGACACAGCAGCTGCCGTCGACGCGTCGCGGCCACGACCCCTCGGACTGAGCACGCCCCAGCCCGGTCTTACGGATGCGGAGAGAACGCAAAACCAGGAAGTAAACGTCGCAGTCTTCGCACCGGACCTGGAACGGGTGGAGATCGTGTTCCAAGCGCCGGGCGAACCGTGGCGCGCCCGGATACTTCCCAACATCGAAGACGACGTGCATTTCGGGCTGGTGGGCGGCTTCCCTCCGGGCACGCGCTATGGTTTCCGCGCGGCGCCCTTGGAAGACGTGCTGCCCATGTCGGTTCCGGCGCTGGACCCGGATGACGACGGCGGACAGAGGCTCCTGCTCGATCCCTACGGTCGCGCCGTGGATCAGCATGGCGAGTTCCTGACGAGTGTCCACGTGGACACCGGCTTTGACTGGGGTGAGGACAAACCGCCCCGGACCCCCATGCGGACTTCGGTCATTTATGAGGCCCACGTCCGCGGCCAGACGATGCTTCACCCGGAAATTCCCGAGCACCTCCGCGGCACGTATGCCGGGATGGCGCACCCTGTGATGATCCAGCACCTCACCGAGCTGGGCATTACCGCCGTGCAGCTGCTGCCCATCCATTTCCACTTGGATGAATCGCACCTCCAGGACCTCGGCATGACCAATTACTGGGGTTACAACACCGCGGCCTTTTTCGCCCCGCATTCGGACTACGCCACGGAAGCTGCCCGCAACGCAGGTCCCCACGCTGTGCAGGACGAACTCAAGGGCATGGTCAAGCTCCTGCACGCGGCCGGGATCGAAGTCATCCTGGACGTGGTCTATAACCACACTGCCGAGGCCGGTCCTGACGGGCCGGCGCTGAGCTTCCGGGGACTCGGGGAGAAACGCTACTACCGTCATGACGCGCATGGCCGTTACCTGGACACCACTGGCTGCGGCAACACCTTGGATTTCAGCGACCCCGTAGTGGTGGACCTCGCGCTGGACTCGTTGCGTTACTGGGTCAACGAGTTCCACGTGGACGGATTCCGCTTCGACCTCGCCGTGACCTTGTGCCGTGACGCCGGAAACACCTTCGATCCCCAGCACCCCTTCCTGCAGGCCATCGCCGAGGATCCGGTGTTGTCGGCAGTCAAACTCATCTCCGAGCCCTGGGACGTGGGCTACGGCGGCTGGCAGACGGGCCGGTTCCCGCAGGGATGGTCGGACTGGAATGACCATTTCCGGGATGGCGTCCGCAGCTTCTGGCTTTCGGACCGCGCGGCCATCGAAGCCGGTGGCCAAGGAGGGTCGGTGGCGTCGTTGGCTGAGCTGATGGCCGGTTCCGCGAACCTCTTTGCGTCCTCTGGCCGCACCCGGCTGGCGTCGGTGAACTTCATCACGGCCCACGACGGCTTCACCCTCAAAGACCTTGTCAGTTACGACCGCAAGCACAATGAGGCCAACGGCGAGCAGAACCGTGATGGTCAC
Organism: Paenarthrobacter sp. TAF1; assembly: GCF_052113825.1. NCBI lineage: Bacteria > Bacillati > Actinomycetota > Actinomycetes > Micrococcales > Micrococcaceae > Paenarthrobacter > Paenarthrobacter sp. TAF1. The sequence continues at coordinate 12,378 of NZ_JBFRDO010000034.1, read as the reverse complement.
GGCGACAACCGCAGCTACAACCACGGTGTGGAAGGCCGCAGCGAGAACGAGGCCATTGTGGCGGCGCGGGCGTTGTCCATCCGGAATTTGATGGCCACGCTGCTGATTTCAATCGGCGTGCCCATGATCACTGCCGGCGACGAACTCGGCCGCACCCAGCAGGGCAACAACAATGCCTACTGCCAGGACAACCCGACGGCATGGCTTGACTGGAGCCGCACACAGGAAGCCAACGCCATGTTCCGGACCACCCGGGAGCTTGTCAGGCTCCGCCGCTGGTTCCTTCGGCACCAGCCCGAGAGCTTTCCGGGCCAGGCCAACAATTCAAGCCTTCAGTGGTTTGATGACAAGGGCAAGCGGATGACACCGGCACGCTGGAACGATCCGGGCGTTCGTGCGGTCCAGCTGTTGATGGGTCACGAGGACAGCGAAATCCGTGGCCTGATCGTCGTGAACGGCAGCAACCAGGACGTGAAGATGGTGCTTCCGGAGATCCTGAGTGAAACAGGGATCGGCAAGCGCATGTTCGAACTCCGGTTCACCACGTCGGTGCTGCACGACCGCCGGAAGGGCGCGTTGGTTGCCTCCGGGGAGCGGGATATCCTGCAAGCCAATACGATCAACATTTACCGCACGTAGGCACCAACCACACAGGAGAACTCCGCATGAACCGCAGCCGCAGCAAACTCGTGGCATTCGCGGGTTTGGTGATCGCCGTCGTCGTGCTGGTGGTCGCGATGGTGGGTGGAGGCGCGCTGACGGCGCCCTCTTCCACACCAGGGGCCGGCGTCCAAACCACGACGCCGTCCGCAGGCTTGGTGCCGACCTCACCCGCCGCCGTGCCAAGCCGGACGACGGCGGCGGCAGCTGTGGAGAACCCGTCGGGCCTGCCGTCGATCAATGCCTCCCAACTGCCGAAGGAAGCCCGCCAAACCCTGGCCCTCATCGCCAAAGGCGGCCCGTATCCCTACGACCGGGACGGCGTGAACTTCGGCAACTTCGAGGGCCTGCTGCCCAAGAAGTCCGGCGGCTTTTACAAGGAGTACACCGTGCCCACCCCGGGAGAGTCGGATCGCGGCGCACGGCGGATCATTGTTGGCAAGGACGCTGCGAAGTACTACACGCCGGATCATTACGAGTCGTTCAAGTTCATCGTCGAGGACAAATAGTCGAAGACAACAGAGGAGCCCATGAAGATCTACTCAGCCGACACCTGGACCATGGAGGAACTGCAGGAGCAGGTATCCGACGCAGGCCGCAGGACAGTACTGGTCCCACCGGCAACCACCAAGCAGACAGTCCTTGAGGTCTTCGGCCAGGTCCTGGATTTCCCCGAGTACTACGGCGTGAATCTGGACGCCCTGAACGATTCCCTCCACGACTACGCGGACGCCCTCTCCGAGGACGACGGCAGCCCCGTCACGATGATCTGGCAGGTCCCCGCGGCATACCGCACGGATCGCTCCTTCGGTGTCGTCTGCGAGATCCTGCAAGACGCAGAGCGCTACGCCGGCCGCGACCTGGCAGTCATTGCGGTGTTCGAAAACTAACCCGCGAACCCGCCCGGGTCCTGCGGGCCCCACTGGGCAACAGCGGTCCGGCAGCGCTCGTCAAAGCGACGAAGGAGCAGCGCGCAGCGGATCAGTGTTGCCCAGCGGGTCACCGACGTCATTGCGCTTAGGCGTTCGCGATCAGCCCCAGTTCAGCTTTGGATGCAAGCGCGCTGTGCTTCGGGAACACGCGGACGGTGTAGCCGAACGAGCCCGAACGGTTGATGACCAGCGAGCCGTTGAAGAGGTGCCGCCCGTTGCCGAGGTCCTCTACGGAGTCCAGTTCCGCCACTACGATGTCTTCGAGTTCGTCGGATTCCTCGGCGCGGCCGAAGGCCACTTCCACGGAGACGTCGTCCGGAGTGAGGTTGTTCAGGGCGACGTAGGCGTTGACCTGGAGGCTGTCGCCGACCTGGGGTTCCTCGGAAACACCGACGGAGTCCACGTGTTCCACTACGACCTCGGGCCATGCACTGCGCACCTTGGACGTCCAGGCTGCGAGCTCCTTGGCTTCCTTGAATGATTCCGCAACCGCMCGGCGTCCGGAGACGGCGGCGGGGCAGTAGAGGTTGTTGACGTAGTCGTGCAGCATCCGCTCGGCGGAGACGGCCGGGCCGAGGTTGGCGAGGGTGTGCTTGATCATGGACACCCAGTGGGTCGGCACGGTTTCCTGGCTGGACTCGGACGGGCCTGCTGCTCCGGCGCCCTGGGCGACGGTGGTGCCGTAGAAGCGTGGTGCCACTTGGGTTTCCAGGAGCTCGTACAGTGCCGAGGCCTCGATGTCGTCGCGTTCGTCGGCGGATGCGCCGTTGTTGGCCGTCGGGATGGCCCAGCCGTTTTCGCCGTCGTACATTTCATCCCACCAGCCGTCCAGGACGGAGAGGTTGAGGGAGCCGTTGATGGCGGCCTTCATGCCGGACGTGCCGCAGGCTTCGAGCGGGCGCAGCGGGTTGTTGAGCCAGACGTCGCAGCCGGGGAACAGGGTGCGTGCCATGGCGATGTCGTAGTTCGGCAGGAACACGATCCGGTGCCGGACCTCGGGGTCGTCGGTGAAGCGGACCAGGTCCTGGATCATCTTCTTGCCGGCGTCGTCGGCAGGGTGTGACTTGCCGGCGATGACCAGCTGGATGGGATGCTTCGGATCCAGCAGCAGGGCCTTCAACCGGGCGGGGTCGCGCAGCATGAGGGTGAGCCTCTTGTACGTGGGTACCCGGCGTGCGAAGCCAATGGTGAGTACGTCCGGATCCAGGACGGAGTCCGTCCAACCGAGCTCGGCATCGGCGGCGCCGCGCTTTTTCCACGAAGCCCGGAGCCGGCGTCGGACGTCCTCGATGAGCTGTGCCCGCAGTTCGCGCCGGAGGCTCCAGACGTCTTCGTCGCTGACGTTGTAGGCCAGGTCCCAGCGTCCCATCGCCTCAGCTTCGGCGCCGAACTGGTGCCGGGCCAGGGAGGAGATCCGCGGGTCCACCCAGGTGGGAACGTGGACGCCGTTGGTCACGGAGGTGATGGGAATTTCGGAATGGTCGAATCCCGGCCACAGACCGGAGAACATTTCGCGGGAGACCACGCCGTGGAGCTTTGCCACACCGTTGGCGCGCTGCGCCAGGCGCAGGCCCATCACGGCCATGTTGAACACGGAGGGGTTGCCGCCGTCGTAGTTTTCGCGGCCGAGTTCCAGGATGCGTTCGGTGGGGACGGCAGGTGCCAGTCCGGCGTCGAAGAAGTGCTTGATCTGGAGGGACTCAAAACGGTCGATCCCGGCCGGCACCGGCGTGTGCGTCGTGAAAACGGTGGACGCACGGCCGGCAGCAAGGGCCTCGTCCCAGGTGAGGGGCTCGTTGGGGTCGGACATGGCTTCCTGGATGCGTTCGATCCCCAGGAAACCGGCGTGTCCCTCGTTGGTGTGGAAGACCTCGGGCGCGGGCGTGCCGGTGAGTGCCTGGTAGACGCGCAGGGCCTTGACCCCGCCCATGCCCAGCAGGAGTTCCTGCTGCAGGCGGTGGTCGCCGCCGCCGCCGTAGAGGCGGTCGGTGATGCCGCGGGCGGCTTCATCGTTCGACGGGACGTTGGAGTCCAGCAGCAGCAGCGGAACGCGTCCGACGTCGGCACGCCACACGTGCGCGTGCAGCTCGCGGCCGTTGGGCAGCGGGAGGGAGATCTGCACCGGCTTGCCTTGGGCGCCGTCCTTGGCCGGGTGGCGGAGCAGGGTCAGGGGGAGACCGTCGGGGTCCAGCACGGGGTAGGTTTCCTGCTGCCATGCATCGCGGGACAGTGACTGCTTGAAGTAGCCGGCCTGGTAGAGGAGCCCGACGCCGATCAGGGGCACACCGAGGTCGGAGGCGGCTTTGAGATGGTCGCCGGCGAGGATGCCGAGGCCGCCGGAGTACTGCGGGAGAACTTCGGTGATGCCGAATTCGGGGGAGAAGTAGGCGATGCAGGCCGGTGCATCTTCGCCGAGGCCCTGGTACCAGCGCGGTTCGCTGAGGTAGCGGTCCAGGTCGGCTGCGGCGTGCTGTACGCGGTCCACTACCTCGCCGTTGTTGGCCAGATCCTGTAGCTGCTCGCGGCTGATTGATCCCAGGAGAGCGATGGGGTCGTGCTGCGAGGCCTCCCAAAGAGCCGGGTTAAGGCTCGCGAAAAGTTCCCTTGTTGGCCGGTGCCAGGACCAGCGCAAATTGGTCGCCAATCGGGCCAGCGGCCGGATGGGCTCGGGGAGGACGGTACGGACTGTAAACCTTCGAATAGCCTTCACGAGCGCCACACTAACGGACTCCCATGGCAGTCGGAACTGCATTGGGTTTCTTTTAGGTAAAAGTCATCTTGCGTCAAGGAGAAACCTCGTTTGCTTAGCATTCTGTGATTTTTGTCGCTAACGTCATGGTTGTGACGAAAACTGCGCGAACCACCACCGTTCTGAATTCCAAGACGACCTCGGACATCACCGCCGGCCTTCGCTTCGGGCGGTTCCCCATCACTGCCGTGCAGCCGGTGGTTGAGGGTGGCCGTTTCCCCGCGAAAGCGTTGCCTGGCGAGGATCTGGTGGTCGGAGCCACCGTCTTCCGAGAGGGGCATGACCAGCTGGGCGTCTCCGCCGTGCTTCTCGATCCCCGGGGCAGGGAGCGCCAGCGCGTGCGACTGCACCCGGCCCAAGGCGAGCAGTGGAAGGGCCTGGACCGCTGGGAGGGCCTGATCACCCCCAGCGGCACCGGCGCCTGGTCCTTCGTCATTGAGGCATGGCATGACCGCTACGGCACCTGGCACCACAATGCCGAGGTGAAGGTCGCCGCGGGCATTGACGTTGAGTTGATGCTCGCCGAAGGCGCAGCCCTCCTCGCGGGAGCAGCCGACGACGCCGGTCGCACCGGCGCTGAAAAGCGCACCCTGCGTGCCGCTTCCGTCGTGCTTTCCGATACCACCAAGACAGCCGAGGAGCGCCTTGGCGCCGGCTTCAGCCCTGAGGTGCTGGCCGCCGTCGGGCGTCTTCCCATCCGCGAGCTGGTGACCGTTTCGGAGCGCTTTCCGCTTCAAGTGGAGCGCGACCTGGCGGGGCGTGGTTCCTGGTACGAGTTCTTCCCGCGTTCTGAAGGCGCCGTCCTGGACCACTCCACCGGGGTGTGGACGTCCGGCAACTTCCGCACGGCGGCCAAGAGGCTCGACGCCGTCGCGGACATGGGCTTCGACGTCATCTACCTGCCGCCCATCCACCCGATCGGTGTCCAGCACCGCAAGGGCCGTAACAACACCTTGACTCCGGGGCCGCAGGATCCCGGTTCGCCATGGGCGATTGGTTCCAAGGACGGCGGACACGACGCGATCCACCCGGAGCTCGGAACCTTCGAGGACTTTGACGCTTTCGTGGCCCGGGCCAATGAGCTTGGCCTGGAAGTGGCCCTGGATTTGGCGTTGCAGGCAGCTCCGGACCACCCCTGGGTCACGTCAAACCCGGAATGGTTCACCACCCGCGTGGACGGCTCGATCGCCTACGCCGAGAACCCGCCAAAGAAGTACCAGGACATCTACCCCCTGAACTTCGACAACGACCCCGCGGGCCTCTCCAAGGAGATCCTGCGCATCGTGCAGTTGTGGATCAGTCACGGGGTCAAGATTTTCCGCGTGGACAACCCGCACACCAAGCCGGTGTGGTTCTGGGAATGGCTGATCGGCAAGATCAATAAGAAGAACCCCGAAGTCGTATTCCTTGCAGAGGCCTTCACACGCCCGCCCATGATGCATGCCTTGGGCAGGGCCGGATTCCAGCAGTCCTACACGTACTTCACCTGGCGGAACACCAAGACCGAGCTGGAGGAGTACTTCCACGAAGTCAGCCACGTGAGCCCGGCATACTTCCGTCCGAACTTCTTCGTCAACACCCCGGACATCCTTACCGAGTACCTGCAGTACGGCGGACCCGCGGCCTTCCGCATCCGGGCCGTCCTTGCAGCGACGGCCAGCCCGCTGTGGGGCGTCTACGCCGGCTACGAGCTGTACGAACACGTGGCCCGCCCCGGCGCGGAAGAGTACATCGACAACGAGAAGTACGAGTACAAAGCCCGGGACTGGGACGGTGCCGCCGAATCCGGCCGGACGCTGGCCCCGTACATCACACGCCTGAACACCATCCGCAAGGACCACTTGGCGCTGGGGGATCTGCAGAACCTGACCATCCACCGCAGCACCGATGACGCCACGATCGTCTACTCCAAGCACAAGACGTTGGCTGACGGTACCAAGGACACCTTGATCATGGTGGTCAACGTGGATCCGCACAGTGCCCGTGAAAGCACCGTTTCACTGGATCTGGCGGCCTTGGACCTTGACCCGGCCGATCTCAACGAAGACGGGCTCTTCCGTGTTGACGACCTCATCAGCGGCCAGAGCTGGTGGTGGGGCGAGCACAACTATGTCCGCCTCGATGCCCACGTTGAACCGGCACACGTCCTGAGCATCCGGAGGCAGCCTTAGTGAGTTTTTCTCCGCAGAATCCCAGCCAGTACTTCACCCCGAAGAACACCTTCGAGTTGAACGCCCCCGGCCTCCAGCATGATCCGCTCTGGTACCGGAAGGCAGTCTTCTACGAGGTACTGGTGCGGGCTTTTGCGGATGCCAACGGGGATGGTTCCGGCGACTTCCAAGGCCTGATCGACAAACTGGACTACCTCCAGTGGCTGGGCGTTGACTGCCTCTGGCTGCCGCCGTTCTTCCATTCCCCGTTGCGCGATGGCGGCTACGATATCGCGGACTACACCTCGGTGCTGGACGAATTCGGTACCATCAGCGACTTCAAACGGCTGGTGGCCGAGGCCCACGCCCGTGGCGTCCGGGTGATCATCGACCTTCCGCTGAACCACACGTCTGACCAGCACCCCTGGTTCCAGGAGTCCCGCAAGGATCCCACCGGTCCCTACGGTGATTTCTATGTCTGGAGCGACACGGACGAGAAGTACCAGGACGCCCGCATCATCTTTGTTGACACGGAGGAATCGAACTGGACCTTCGATCCCATCCGTCGGCAGTTCTTTTGGCACCGGTTCTTCAGCCACCAGCCGGACCTGAACTTCGAAAACCCAAAGGTCATCGAGGCTCTCTACGACGTCATCAGGTTCTGGCTGGACCAGGGCATCGACGGCTTCCGGGCTGACGCCATTCCGTACCTCTTCGAAGAGGAGGGCACTAATTGCGAGAACCTGCCGGCGACCCACACCTTCCTGCAGGACCTGCGCCGGATGGTGGATGCGAACTATCCGGGCAGGGTGATTATTGCGGAGGCCAACCAGCCTCCGCACGAAGTGGTGGAGTATTTCGGGACAGAAGAAGCGCCCGAATGCCACATGGCCTTCCACTTCCCGATCATGCCCAGGCTGTACTACGCACTCCGTGACCAGAAAGCCGCGCCGATCATTGACACGCTGCGCGATACGCCGGAAATCCCGCGGGGTGCGCAGTGGGGTACTTTCCTGCGTAACCACGACGAGCTGACTCTGGAGATGGTGCCTGCGGAGGAGCGTGCGGCCATGCTTGGCTGGTACGCGCCGGATCCACGCATGCGGGCCAACATCGGTATCCGCCGCCGTCTGGCACCGCTCCTGGACAACTCCCGCTCCGAGATCGAGCTCATCAATGCGCTGCTGCTGTCCCTGCCCGGCAGCCCGTTCCTGTACTACGGGGACGAAATCGGCATGGGCGACAACATCTGGCTTGATGACCGCGATGCCGTCCGCACCCCCATGCAGTGGAACCCGGACCGCAACGCCGGGTTCTCCTCGGCGGACCCGGGCAAGCTGTATCTTCCGGTAATCCAGTCGCTGGTCTACAACTACAGCATGGCCAACGTCGAGGCCGAAGCCGCACACTCAGGCTCCCTGCTCCGGTGGACCCGGCAGATCCTTAGTGTCCGGAAGAACCACCCGGTATTCGGCTTGGGCGGTTTCCGGCACATCGAGGCCGACCACGAGGTGGTGTTGGCCTACGTACGTGAGCTTCCTGCAGGAAACCCGGAAGGGGAAGACGCGGAAACCATTCTCTGTGTCTTCAACCTCTCGCAGCACCCGGTCGCGGCAACGTTGGATATTCCCGAGTTCGCAGGCCGCGGCTTGCGCGATATTTTTGGCGGCCAGCCTTTCCCGGCCGTCGGTGACAACGGTCACCTGACCGTGATGCTGGGCAGCCACAGCTTCTACTGGCTGCGGGTACGCTCGGCATTTTCGAATCCCTCGTCGCCTTTTACCCAGGCGATTCCAGTGGTGACCTCCAAAGGATGAGATGAACAAGGAAAACTTGAACCCCTCCATTGAAGGACTTCTGCGGACCTGGCTTCCCGGCAAACGCTGGTTCCCGGTCAAGAGCCCCGACTTCGCGTTGGAGCAGGTGGGCGGCTTCAGACTTCAGGGCAGCGGCGACGCTGTGTTGGAGGTCCTGGTGCTGGCCGTCACCCACCGGACGGCCGACGGCGGTCCCCGGACCGATGTGGTCCAGGTGCCGTTGAGCTTCCACAGCCAACCGCTTGTGGATGCGCCTTCGGCGCTTTTGGGCGAGTACACGGATCCGGAACTGGGCCTTCGTTTGGTGTACGACGCCGTCTACGACTCCGAATTCGTCACGGCGTGGCTGCAGCTCATGCGCAGCGAAGGGAATGTTGGTTCAGCCCGCGGCCACCTCACCCGTGGCCGCGTCCCGCTCCCGGAAAACCCGGTGTCCGTGCGGGTCCTTTCCGGCGAACAGTCCAACACGTCCGTCATAATCGACGACGGCGACTCGGCGGCGATCGTCAAGATCTTCCGGGTGCTTTCGCCCGGCCGGAATCCCGAGGTTGAGCTGGGTGCGGCGCTGACCGCTGCAGGGACCAGCGAGGTTCCCGCGACGCTGGGCTGGATCACGGGCTCGTGGAATGAACCGGCGTCGAAAGACGGTGCAGTGGCCACAGGTGAGCTGACAGTCGCGCACGAATTCCTGCTCGGCGGCCTGGACGCCTGGCGTCTGGCTGTTGATGCCGCCGCGGCCGGCAACGACTTCACCGCTGAAGCGCGGGGACTCGGCAACGCCACCGCCACGGTTCACGCCAGGCTGGCGGAAACCTTCGGCACCCATGACGGCCAGGAACAGGGCCCGGACATCATCGCCGCTGTTGCCCGGCGGGTCCGGCAGTCGTGGGCTGAGGCGGCGTCCGCCGTCGGGCCCTATGACGCAAACGTTGAAGAACTGCTGGCGGCCCTGGAGCCCCGGGCCGTGGGACAGCTGCAGCGCGTCCACGGTGATCTCCACCTGGGCCAGATCCTGCGGGTTGCCGGAAACGGGGCGCAACCGGGCCGCTGGGCGATCCTGGACTTTGAGGGCGAGCCGCTGCGGACGATCGACGAGCGGAACACCCCTGATCTTCCGCTCCGCGATGTCACCGGCATGTTGCGCTCGTTCGACTACGCCGCCGGTGCCGCGACCAGGGAGAATCCTGACGCGCAGGTACCGGAGACCTGGGTGGATGACTGTGCTGCCGCTTTCCTTGAGGGGTACAGCGAAGTCACCCCGGGAACCATTGACCTCCAGTCGCCGCTCTTTGTGGCATTGTGGCTGGACAAGGCCTTATACGAGGTGGTGTACGAGCTGCGTAACCGGCCCGACTGGTTGTCGATACCGGTGAACGCATCCCGACGGATCCTCGACAACACAAGCCGCGGCAAGCATGCGGCAGCAACAGCGGAAGGTAATGACATGACTGGCTCAGCACGTACCGAACGGCCCCGAGTTCCCTTGCATGTGGACTCCGAGACCTTGGAACGCGTGGCGGCCGGCGCTTACCACGCGCCGCATTCGGTCCTTGGCGCCCACCTCGATGACCACGGCCACGTGACCATCAGGACAGTGAAGCACCTGGCCAAGTCCGTCACCGTGGTGACGGAGACCGGCCGCACCCCCATGGAACACGAGTCGCACGGAGTATGGACTGCGGTCCTGGAACCGCTGCAGGCCGGGCATGTGCCGGACTACCGTTTGGAAGTGGTGTACGACGTCGAACCCGTCACCATCGATGACCCCTACCACTACCTGCCCACTGTGGGTGAGGTTGACCTGCACCTGATCGGCGAAGGCCGCCACGAACGGCTCTGGGATGTCCTGGGTGCGCACGTCCAGCACTACCGGTCCGCCTTGAGCGACGTGGATGGTGTTTCCTTCGCTGTGTGGGCGCCGAATGCTCAGGCTGTCCGCGTGAAGGGTGACTTCAACGGTTGGGACGGACGCTCGCACGGAATGCGCTCGCTGGGGTCCTCGGGCGTCTGGGAGCTCTTCATTCCAGGTGTTGTAGCAGGGGCGTGCTACAAATACGAGATCCTGACCAAGGCGGGTCAGTGGATCGAGAAAGCCGACCCGCTGGCCTTCGGGACCGAGGTCCCTCCGCTCACGGCATCGCGGGTAGTGGACGCCAGCTACCGCTTCAAGGACGCGGACTGGATGGCTGCCCGGGCCAAGCGGGATCCGCACAACTCGCCCATGAGCGTCTACGAAGTCCACCTGGGCTCCTGGCGGTTGGGCCTGGGCTACAAGGAACTTGCCAAGGAACTCGTCGAGTACGTGAAGTGGCTTGGCTTCACCCACGTTGAATTCATGCCCGTCGCCGAGCACCCGTTCGGCGGCTCATGGGGTTACCAAGTGACGTCATACTTTGCCCCGACCTCACGCTTCGGGCATCCGGATGAGTTCCGGTTCCTGGTGGACTCGCTCCATCAGGCCGGTATCGGCGTCCTTCTGGACTGGGTCCCTGCCCACTTCCCCAAGGATTCCTGGGCCCTGGCCCAGTTCGACGGCCAGCCGTTGTACGAGCACTCCGATCCGGCGCTGGGCGAACACCCGGACTGGGGCACGCTGATTTTCGACTTCGGCCGCAGCGAGGTCCGGAACTTCCTGGTGGCCAACGCGCTGTATTGGCTCGAGGAGTTCCACATTGACGGCTTGCGCGTGGACGCCGTGGCCTCCATGATCTACCTCGACTACTCCCGCGAGGAGGGTCAGTGGCGCCCGAACAAGTTCGGCGGCAGGGAGAACCTGGAAGCCATCTCCTTCATGCAGGAAGTCAACGCGACGGTCTACAAGTCACACCCCGGCGCTATCGTCATTGCCGAGGAGTCCACCGCATTCCCCGGCGTTACGGCACCCACCAACCACGGCGGTCTGGGCTTTGGCCTGAAGTGGAACATGGGCTGGATGCACGACTCCCTGAAGTACATCTCCGAAGACCCCATCAACCACAAGTGGCACCACGGCACCATCACCTTCTCGCTGGTTTATGCGTTCACGGAGAACTTCCTCCTGCCCATCAGCCATGACGAAGTGGTCCATGGGAAGGGCTCCATGCTGCGCAAGATGCCGGGCGACCGCTGGCAGCAACTGGCCAACCTTCGTGCCTTCTTCGCATACCAGTGGTCGCACCCCGGCAAGCAGCTCATCTTCATGGGTACTGAGTTCGGCCAGGAAGCGGAGTGGTCCGAGCAGTACGGACTGGACTGGTTCCTCTCGGACATTCCGGCCCACCGCGGCCTGCAGCTCCTGGTCAAGGACCTCAACGAGGTGTACGCCGCCACGCCTGCGCTCTACGAGAAGGACAACGAGGCCGGCGGGTTCCAGTGGATCAACGGTGGCGACGCGGACCATAACGTCCTCACCTTCATCCGCTGGGGCAACAACGGCAAGCCGCTGGTCTGCGCGGTGAACTTCTCCGGCGGTCCGCACCAGGAATACATCCTGGGTGTTCCGCTGGCGGGGGAGTGGACCGAAGTCCTGAACACCGATGCCGAAGCATATGGCGGGTCAGGTGTGGTGAACGCCGGTTCGCTGAAGGCCACTGCCCCCGGCACGGACGGGCAGCCGGCGGCGCTGTCCGTCACGCTGCCGCCGCTCGGAGCATCCTGGTTCACGCCGGCTGAGTAACGCTCCTCCAGTTCCCGCGTGATTGGGCCCGACGCCCGCTCACATAAACCGGTGTTTCCAGGCAACGCTCCCTCACTGCGGCGGGGGAGCGTTGCCTGCTTTCGTGGGCCCAGGGAGTCCATCGGATAAGGGCTTTGCCAACCCGGCAGAGTGTGTGTATAGTTAATACCCGCGCTGCTCCACGAGTTGAGATCGCAAGCTGACAAGAAACCGCAAGGAAAAATCAAGTCAAGCTTGCCGATTTGACTCGGAGGGAAGCAGCCGGTAAGTTTGGAAAGTTGCTCCGGAGCGATCCTGGACCCTGTGGGGTGTGGGTGGTGCCGGTTGTGTCTGTTGTTTGAGAACTCAATAGTGTGCCAAGTTTGTTGATACCGATTGTTTTATTGATTGGTTGAAATTTTGCCAGGTTGCTGCT
>NZ_JBFRDO010000033.1:0-18573 GCF_052113825.1 Paenarthrobacter sp. TAF1 | reverse complement strand
ACCCCCGAGGACATCCGCCTGGTCGCAGCGAAACTCAACCGCCGCCCCAGACCAACACTGAACCTCGAGACCCCAGCCAACCGGCTAAACCAGCTGCTACAAGCGGCCTAACCCCCAGCGTTGCTCCCACCAATTGACTTTGCCCGCGGCGGATTGTCATCAACTGTCACCTCGACGACGGGCGGGCAACTACCGCGGGGAGCGGCCACCCAGGCGTGAGGTGACCTTGGCCGCGGCTGCGGCGCAGGCTTCGCCGAGGCTGGCCAGGGTGTCCTGTGAGACCCGGAATTTGGGGGCAGGAATCAAGACGGAGGCCACGATGTCGCCCCTGTGGTCGTAGACCGGCGAAGCAACCCCGACCTCTTCGATGGAGGTTTCGCCGAAGTTGGCGGCCCAGCCCCGTTTAGCGGCTTCTTCAAGCCGAGCCAGGTAACTTTCCACAGAAGCTTCGTCCAGGCCCGGCAGGGTGATGGAACCACTGCGCAGCAGGTTCCGCACCCTGTCCTTGTCTTCGTTGGCAAGGAACACCTGCACCGATGAACTCAATGCCTCGTTGTAGCGGGCTCCGAGCGGGGCCAGGTGTTTCACCTGGTGGCGGCTGGGGATCTGCTCCACGCACATGGACTCGACGCCGTTCCACACCATGAGAGCGCTCGTCTCGCCCGTGCGTTCGGTCAACTCCCGCAGTACGGGGTAGGCCACGCGTCGCTCTTCGAGTTCCGCCAGGAGGGGGCCCGCCATCGCGATCATCCCCAACCCCAAGCGGAACCTGCGCGAATCGACGTCGCGCTCTACCAGGTTTTCCTGCTCCAGCGTGGCCAGGATGCGAGAAACCGTACTCTTGTGCAGGCCGATCCGGCCCGCGATTTCGGTGACCCCCAGGAGCGGCTCGTCTGCAGTAAAGCTCCTCAGCACCGCGATGGCGTTGACGATGACGGACGTGCTCTTGCTGTCGCCGTTACCGTTGTTGCCGTCAGCAGTCTCGCTGGTTTCCGTGGGAGTCATGGGTTCACTATATTTCGCCGCGGCGGTCCGGAAGTTCCGGACCGGGGCCGGCGGACGCCGTGCACTGCGCCCGCCGGCCGTTGCACCCTAGGCTCCGATAATGTTGTACTCGGGGCCGAACGGGAACTTGGTGATGTTCTCCGCACCGTCCTCGCCGACCACCAGGATGTCGTGTTCCCGGTATCCGCYGGCACCCGGCTGGCCGTCCAGCACAGTGATCATGGGCTCCATCGAAACCACCATGCCGGGCTCGAGGACCGTGTCGATGTCCTCTCGCAGTTCAAGACCGGCTTCACGTCCGTAGTAGTGGCTGAGCACACCGAACGAGTGGCCGTAGCCGAAGGTCCGGTTCGCCAGGAGGCCGTGGCTGATGTAGATCTCGTTGAGCTCGGCAGCGATGTCCTTGCAGACAGCGCCCGGCTTGATGAGTTCCAGTCCGCGCTTGTGGACCTCAACGTTGATGTTCCACAGTTCCAGTGAGCGGGCATCCGGTTCGCCGTAGAACAGGGTGCGCTCCAGGGCGGTGTAGTAGCCGCTGGTCATCGGGAAGCAGTTCAGGGACAGGATGTCGTGTTCCTGGATCTTGCGGGTGGTGGCCCAGTTGTGGGCGCCGTCGGTGTTGATGCCCGACTGGAACCACACCCAGGTATCGCGGATTTCCGAGTCCGGGAAGGTCCGGGCAATCTCGTGGACCATGGCCTCAGTGCCGATCAGGGCAACCTCGTACTCCGTGATACCCGCAGTGATCGCGTTGCGGATGGCTTCGCCGCCCAGGTCGCCGATGCGCGCGCCGTGTTTGATGACAGCGATCTCTTCGTCGGACTTGATCATGCGCTGGCGCATGGCCGCCTGCGCAACGTCCACCAGCGTCGCGCCGGAGAACGCGGCCTGGATCTTGTTCCGGTTGTCCAAGGGCAGCGAGTCATCCTCGACGCCGATGCGGCGCGGGTTGATGCCGCGGGTCCGCAGGACTTCCTGGATGGCATGAATGTAGTTGTCGCGGCGCCAGTCCGTGTACACGAGGTTGTCGCCGTAGCTGCGGCGCCAAGGCATACCGGCGTCGATATTGGCCGTAATGGTGACCGTGTCATCCTTGGTGACCACCATGCCGTAGGACCGGCCGAAGTAGGTGAAGAGGAARTCGGAGTAGTACTTGATGGAGTGGTAGCTGGTGAGGACGACGGCGTCGAGGTCCTTCTCGGCCATAATCCTGCGAAGGCCGGCGAGGCGGCGTTCGAACTCAGCGTCGGAGAAGGTCAGCGAAACCTTTCCGCCGTTGTGAAGGACCTTGGTGCGCTCGAGTTTTGCGACATCGTTGACGGACTCGTTTTCGGTGATGGTCATGGTGGTTCCTTTCAATGGGTTGGTTTGTCTAGTCCTGCTGCAGCGGCTTCTTTGACGTTTCGGCTGCGAAAAGGACTGCGATGAGGGAAACGAGGGCGGCGGCCACGAGGTACCAGCCGGGGGCCAGCTTGCTGTGGGTCATGCCGATCAGGAGTGTTGCCATGAACGGTGCGGTGCCGCCGAACAGGGCGTTGGAGAGGTTGAAGCTGACAGCAAAGCCGGTGTAGCGGACCTTCGTGGGGAAGAGTTCGGCGAGGAAACTGGGCAGGGTACCGTCGTTGAGGGTGAGCATCCCGCCCAGCAGGATCTGCACCAGCACGATCACCAGGAAGTTGCGGGTGTCCAGGAGCATGAAGGCCGGGACGGTCAGCAGGATGAAGAGGACTGACGCCGTCATGAGCATGCGCTTGCGGCCGAATTTGTCGGAGGCAATACCGGTCAGGAAGATGAAGCCGATGTAGCTGGCCAGGGCAATGGTGGTGGCCAGGAACGATTCCGTGGCTCCGAAGCCCAGCTCTTCCGACAGGTAGGTGGGCATGTAGCTGAGGATCACGTAGAAGCCGACGGCGTTGAGCAGCACCGCACCGGTGGCGATGATGAGCTGCTTCCGGTAGGTCCTGAACATGGCGAAGGCAGGTGCTTTGACTGCGGTGTCCTTCTCGGCCAGTTCACGGAATGCCGGCGTGTCCTCCAGCTTGGTCCGGATGTAACGACCAATCAGGCCCATGGGTGCCGCAAGCAGGAAGGGCAGGCGCCAGCCCCATTCGTTCAGCTGCTCTGTGGTGAGGATCGAACTCAGCAGGGCGGCCAGCAGGGATCCCAGCAGCAGTCCCGCTGCCGTACTTGCAGGCACGACGGCGGCATAGAGTCCGCGGCGATTGGCCGGTGCGTACTCCACCAGGAAGGCGGACGCGCCTGCATACTCGCCGGCGGCCGAGAAGCCTTGGACTACCCGGACCAGGAGGAGAAGGATGGGCGCCATGACGCCGATCGTGGCGTAGCCCGGGATCAGGGCGATGCAGAAAGTCGCCACCGACATCAGGACGATCGAGAGGCTGAGTGCTTGCTTGCGGCCGAGCCTGTCTCCGATGTGGCCCCAAATGAAACCGCCGAGCGGCCTCACGAAGAAGCTGATGGCGAAGACTCCGAAGGTCGCGAGCAGGGCGGTTTGCCGGTCGGACTCAGGGAAGAAGACCGAGGAGATGATGCCGGCCAGATAACCGTAGACGGCGTAATCGAACCATTCGACAAAGTTGCCGATGAAGCTGGCAGTGACAACCCGCCGTCGGGTGTCTTTGCTGACTGCGTTCTTGCTGGCTGTGTTCTTGGGGCTGGGTGTGTGGTTGTGGCCGGAGGCGGGTGAGGTGCCTTGCTCGGCTGCCACAGAGGATTCATTGCTCATGTGTCCACCAAAATCATTGGGGTTGCATTCAACGCAACGCTGTTGCATCAGAGTATGTGTGCTGTGGATCACGGTCAAGGGGTGATTTGCAAAATTTCGAGCGGCTTCTCTGGCGAAGCGTTGCGGAGCGTGGGGGCGAGGGTGGATTCGCTCCTTGTTGCACTGGGTGATTTCAAGTTGCACTGAGAGCTAAAACTCGCCCAACCCTCCCTCACATCCCGCGCCCTTCAACCCAACGCTTCATCACACCCCACGCCCTTCACCCCACCCCTCCCTCACACCCCCCACCCTTCAACCCAACGCTTCATCACACCCCGCGCCCTTCAACCAAACCCTCCCTCAGCCGCACAAGAGGGAAAGCCCGACGTCGGCACCCAGCCTGGGTGCCGACGTCGGGCCTCGCGACTCACGGACAAGCGGGCAGCATCAGACTCCCGGCGATTTGGGTCAAACCCAGATCACACCCAGCTCAAACACGCGGAACGTGAGCAAGCGTCGGAAAGGAAGCACGCGGAACGTGAGGAAGCGTCCACACCAAGCACGCGGAACGTGAACAAGCGACCGCACCAAACACGCGGAACGTGAGCAAGCGTCGGAAAGGAAGCACGCGGAACGCGAGCAAGCGTCCACACCAAACACGCGGAACGTGAGCAAGCGTCGGAAGGAAGCACGCGGAACGTGAGGAAGCGACCAGCTCAAGCACGCGGAACGTGAGCAAGCGTCCGCGCCAAGCACGCGGGATGTGAGTGAGGGTCAGAGGACCTTGCGGATGGTCTCTTCGAAGCTGACCACGTGATTCAGGGCCAGCTCGGCGGCGAGATTTTCGTCGCCGTCGGCGATGGCGGTGAGGAGGTCGGCGTGCTCGGAGATGTGGCCGGAGACGGAGGGCATCTTCTCAAGCATGTGGCACCAGATGCGGGTTGCGAGGTTGTCGTACCTGATGAGGACGTCCTCGAGGTGCGCATTGGCCGAGGCTTTGTAGATGAGCCGGTGGACCTGGATGTCGTAGCGCATGAGTTCGGTCGAGGAAGCATCCTGCCCCTCGAGGTCCCGGATGGCGGCAGCTACGGCGCGGAGTTCGTCGCGCATTGCGGGGCTCGCCATGCGTGCGGCCTTGCGGGATGCCAGGGGCTCCAGGAGTTCGCGTATTTCGGAGACTTCAGCGAGTTGGGTGATGTCCACTCCGGTGGCGAACGTTCCGCGCCGAGGGTAGGAAACCACAAGGTGGTCGCTCTCCAGGCGCTTGATGGCCTCGCGGACGGGGGTGCGGCCGATGCCGAGTTCGGCCGCGATCTGGCCGTCATTGATGGGATCGCCAGGCTTGATGTCCAGCATGATGAGCCTGTCACGCAGCAGCAGGTAGGCGTTCTCCGCGAGGGACGTACCCTGCGGAGCTGATTCCAGTGCTTCCAAAGCTGTGGTCATGGCTCTCTCCCGTTGTCGCAATCCCAGTCTGTCGGACGAGTTGCCGCAGACCTGTTGACGACCATGTGATCTTCAACATACTATGGCAACAGTTCTAATATATCAGTTGCCCAACAGTCGGCCACTAGACAATCGTCAAAGGAGAACACCATGGTTGAACCCCTGATCCGCCCGCTCGCACAGGCGGACCCGGAGGTTGATCAGGCGATCGCCCAGGAACTCACCCGCCAGCAGTCCACGCTGGAAATGATCGCCTCTGAAAACTTCGCCCCTACGGCTGTCATGGAAGCCCAGGGCTCAGTGCTGACCAACAAGTACGCCGAAGGCTACCCGGGCAAGCGCTACTACGGCGGCTGCGAACACGTTGATGTGATCGAACAGCTTGCCATCGACCGCCTGAAGTCCCTCTTTGGCGCCGGATTCGCCAATGTCCAGCCGCACTCCGGCGCGCAGGCCAACGCTTCGGCAATGCACGCCCTGATCAACGCAGGCGACACCATCATGGGCCTGAACCTCGCCCACGGCGGCCACCTGACCCACGGCATGCGCATCAACTTCTCCGGCAAGCTCTACAACGTGGTCCCGTACGGCGTCCGCGAGGACACCCACACCATCGACATGGCAGAGGTTGAGCGCCTCGCGCTTGAGAACAAGCCCCAGCTCATCGTCGCCGGCTGGTCCGCCTACTCCCGCCACGTAGACTTCGCCGAGTTCCGCCGCATCGCGGACCTGGTGGGCGCGTACCTCATGGTGGACATGGCCCACTTCGCCGGCCTGGTGGCAGCCGGGCTCCACCCGAGCCCCGTGCCGCACGCGCACATCGTCACCAGCACCACGCACAAGACCCTCGGCGGCCCGCGCGGCGGCGTGATCCTGACCAACGACGCCGACATCGCCAAGAAGGTCAACTCGGCTGTCTTCCCGGGCCAGCAAGGCGGCCCGCTGGAACACGTTATCGCCGCCAAGGCTGTGGCCTTCAAGATGGCTGCGGAACCGGAATTCCAGGAGCGCCAGGCCCGCGTGCTGGAAGGCTCCAAGATCCTGGCCCAGCGCCTCCTCCAGGACGACGTCGCCGCGGCCGGTATCTCCGTCGTCAGCGGCGGAACCGATGTTCACCTGGTCCTCGTCGACCTCCGCAACTCCGAACTCAACGGACAGCAGGCCGAGGACACCCTCCACCGGATCGGCATCACGGTCAACCGCAACGCCGTCCCGTTCGACCCCCGCCCGCCGATGGTCTCCTCCGGACTCCGCATCGGCACCCCGGCACTCGCGGCCCGCGGCTTCGGAGCCGAAGAGTTCACGGAGGTCTCGGACATTATTGCGACGGCGTTGATCGCCGCAGCGGCGACCGGCACCCTGGACGACGCGACCGCCGTCGAACTGCGCAACCGCGTGACCGCACTGGCAGACAAGCTGCCCCTCTACCCCAACCTTTCCACGGCCGGAAACGGCGCCGGAACCGAAGCAGAACTGATTGGAGCAGCCCAGTGAGTGCAGACCACCTCCCCGAGCACCCGGACTTCCTCTGGCGCAACCCGGATCCGAAGAAGAGCTACGACGCCGTGATCGTAGGCGGCGGTGGACACGGCTTGGCCACCGCGTACTTCCTGGCCAAGAACCACGGCATGACCAACATCGCCATCCTGGAAAAGGGCTGGCTGGCCGGTGGCAACATGGCCCGCAACACCACGATCATCCGTTCCAACTACCTCTGGGACGAGAGCGCTGCCATCTACGAGCACGCCCTCAAGCTCTGGGAAATCCTGCCCGAAGAGCTGGAGTACGACTTCCTGTTCAGCCAGCGCGGCGTCATGAACCTCGCCCACACTTTGGGCGATGTCCGCGAGAGCATGCGCCGCGTGGGTGCCAACCGGCTCAACGGCGTGGACGCCGAGTGGCTTGAACCGGACCAGGTCAAGGAACTCTGCCCCATCCTTAACACCAGCGACAACATCCGCTACCCGGTCATGGGCGCCACGTACCAGCCGCGTGCAGGCATCGCGAAGCACGACCACGTCGCCTGGGCCTTCGCCCGGAAGTGCGATGAACTCGGCGTGGACATCATCCAGAACTGCGAAGTCACCGGCTTCATCAAGGACGGCACCAAGGTCACCGGTGTCCAGACCACGCGCGGCACCATCAACACCGAAAAGGTGGGCCTCTGCGCTGCCGGCCACAGCTCCGTGCTGGCCGAAATGGCCGGTTTCCGCCTGCCGATCCAGTCGCACCCGTTGCAGGCCTTGGTGTCGGAACTGCACGAGCCTGTCCACCCCACGGTGGTCATGTCCAACCACGTCCACGTCTACGTCTCCCAGGCCCACAAGGGCGAACTGGTGATGGGCGCCGGCGTCGACTCCTACAACGGCTACGGCCAGCGCGGCTCGTTCCACGTGATCGAGGAGCAGATGGCAGCAGCTGTTGAGCTCTTCCCGATCTTCGCCCGGGCCCATGTGCTCCGCACCTGGGGCGGAATTGTGGACACCACACTGGATGCTTCGCCGATCGTCGGGCTCACCCCGGTAGAGAACATGTTCGTCAACTGTGGCTGGGGAACCGGTGGCTTCAAGGGAACCCCTGCTGCCGGCCTGACTTTCGCCCACACCATCGCCACGGGTGCTCCGCACCAGCTGAACAAGCCTTTCGCGCTGGAACGCTTCGAGACCGGTGCACTCATCGACGAACACGGCGCAGCAGCCGTGGCCCACTAGCCAGGACAGGACAGGAAAGACATGCTCCTCATTTCATGCCCCAACTGCGGGCCACGCGATGAAACCGAATTCCATTACGGCGGCCAGGCGCACATCGCCTACCCCGAAAACCCGAACGACCTCAGCGACCGCGAATGGGCCGAGTACCTGTTCTACCGCGAGAACACCAAGGGCACTTTCGCTGAACGCTGGGTGCACAGCACGGGCTGCCGGCAGTGGTTCAACATGCTCCGCGACACCGTGAGCTACGAAATCCACTCCATCTACGCAATGGGCCAACCCCGACCCGATATCACCGCGTCGAGCCCCAAGGCCGCACCGGAGAAGCCAGGCGAATTCACCCAGAGCGGCGCTTACGGCCAGGCCGGCGAACCAGGCCTCGCCCCCGGCACAGCCACCGCCCCCACCACCTCGGAAGGAGTCTGAAAGTGACCAGCAAGAACGCACGCCTCGCCACCGGCGGACGCATCGATCGCAGCATCGCTTGGCGCTTCACCGTGGACGGCCGGGAATTCACCGGCCACCCGGGTGACACCATCGCCTCCGCGCTGCTGGCCAACGGCCACATCAATGCAGGCAACTCCCTTTACGAGGACCGCCCCCGCGGCATCATGGCCGCCGGCGTGGAAGAGTCCAACGCCCTGGTGAAGATCGCTCCGCGCTTCCCCGGCCACGTTGCCGAATCCATGCTCCCTGCCACCGCGGTTTCGCTGGTGGACGGTATGAACATCGAACTCCTTTCCGGCCTGGGCAAACTTGACCCCAACGAGGACAAGGCCGAGTACGACAAGAAGTACGTCCACACGGATGTCCTGGTGGTCGGCGGCGGTATCGCCGGATTGGCAGCAGCCCGCGAGGCTGTCCGCACCGGCGCCCGCGTCATCCTGATCGACGACCAGCCCGAACTCGGCGGCTCGCTGCTCTCCGGTTCCACCACGCCAGAGCTTGCCGAGCAGATCGAAGGCAAGCCGGCCCTCGAATGGGTTGCCGATGTTGAAGCTGAACTGGTTTCGGCAGCAGAGTGCACGGTGCTGAACCGCACCACCGCCTTCGGCTCCTACGACTCCAACTACTTCATCGCGGCCCAGAACCGCACGGACCACCTGAGCGTCCCGGCCGCATCAGGCGTCTCCCGCCAGCGTATTTGGCACATCCGTGCCAAGCAGGTTGTCCTGGCCCCCGGTGCCCACGAGCGTCCGTTGGTCTTCGAGAACAACGACCGCCCCGGCATCATGCTCGCCTCTGCTGCCCGCACCTACCTGAACCGCTACGCAGTGGCCGCCGGTTCGCGCGTCGTCATCAGCACCACCAACGACTCCGCTTACGCACTCGCCGCGGACCTGAAGGCAGCAGGCGTGGCGGTTGCCGCCGTCGTCGACGCCCGTCCGCAGATCAGCGCGAAAGCAGCCGCCGCCGTCGAGTCCGGTATCCGGGTCCTCATCGGCAGCGCCRTGGCCGACACGTCCGCGGATGAGAACGGCCGCCTGAACGGCGTCACCGTCCGGAGCATCAACGACGACGGCGAACTCACCTCGGGCGTCGAACAGTTGGCTGCCGATCTGCTCGCCGTTTCCGGCGGCTGGAGCCCGGTGGTCCACCTCCACAGCCAGCGCCAGGGCAAGCTGCGCTGGGACGACGAACTTGCCGCCTTCATCCCCGCAGCCCCGGTCCGTGACCAGCAGGTTGTCGGCGCAGGACGTGGCAGCTACGAATTGCAGGATTGCCTGGCTGAAGGAATCTCGGCCGGAGCAGCAGCATCCATTGCCGCCGGTTTCGAATCCGCAACCACCCCGGTGGAACTGCAGGCCCCTGTGGCAAGCGCACCGAGCCGCCAGCTGTGGCTGGTTCCCGGCCAGTCCGGTGAGCCCGGCGAATGGCACCACCACTTCGTCGATTTCCAGCGCGACCAGTCCGTGGCGGATGTCCTCCGGTCCACCGGGGCGGGCATGCGCTCGGTGGAGCACGTGAAGCGGTACACGTCCATCAGCACCGCCAACGATCAGGGCAAGACCTCCGGCGTCAACGCAATCGGCGTCATCGCCGCCGCGTTGAAGTTCGGCGGCGCGGAGAGCGTTCCGGGAGTCGGCGAAATCGGCACCACCGCCTACCGTGCGCCGTTCACGCCCGTGGCTTTCGCAGCCCTGGCCGGACGCCAGCGCGGCGAGCTCTTCGACCCCGCCCGGGTCACGTCCATCCACCCCTGGCACGTTGCCCAGGGCGCCCTGTTCGAAGACGTTGGACAGTGGAAGCGCCCCTGGTACTACCCGCAGGGCAGTGAAGACATGGATACGGCAGTCCTGCGCGAATGCGCGGCGGTCCGCGATTCCGTGGGGTTCATGGACGCCACCACGCTGGGCAAGATCGAGATCCGCGGCAAGGACGCGGGCGAATTCCTGAACCGCGTCTACACCAACGCGTTCAAGAAGCTGGCCCCGGGTTCGGCCCGCTACGGCGTCATGTGCACCCTCGACGGCATGATCTTCGATGACGGCGTGACCCTCCGCCTGGACGATGACCGCTACTTCATGACCACCACCACGGGCGGCGCAGCGAAGGTCCTCGACTGGCTGGAGGAATGGCACCAGACTGAATGGCCGGACCTTGACGTTGTTTTCACCTCCGTCACGGAGCAGTGGAGCACCATCGCCGTCGTCGGACCGAAGTCCCGCGCCGTGCTCGCGAAGGTTGCACCGCAGCTGGCCGAAAACGGCGGCTTGGATGCCGATGCTTTCCCGTTCATGACCTTCCGCGAGACCACGCTGGCCTCAGGAGTGCAGGCACGCGTTTGCCGCATCTCCTTCTCCGGCGAACTGGCCTACGAAATCAACGTGCCCTCCTGGTACGGACTCAACACCTGGGAAGCAGTCGCTGCCGCAGGTGCAGAGTTCAACATCACCCCGTACGGCACCGAAACCATGCACGTGCTCCGCGCCGAGAAGGGCTACCCGATCGTCGGGCAGGACACCGACGGCACGGTCACCCCGCAGGACGCCGGCATGGACTGGATCGTTTCCAAAGCCAAGGACTTCATCGGCAAACGCTCCTACCTCCGTGAGGACGCCAGCCGCGAGGACCGCAAACACCTGGTGAGCGTCCTCCCTGTGGACCACGCGCTGCGGTTGCCCGAAGGCACGCAGCTGGTGGAGAAGGGCATCCCGGTCAACCCGGCAAACGGACCTGTCCCCATGGAAGGCTTCGTGACGTCCAGCTACCACAGCGCCGCCCTGGGCCGCTCCTTCGCCCTGGCGCTCATCCAGAACGGCCGCAACCGCATCGGCGAGACCCTCGTGGCCTCGCTGGGAGACCAATTGGTGGACGTGGTTGTTGGCGAAACCGTACTTTTCGATGCTGAAGGGACCCGCAAAGATGGCTGAAACAGCAACACCATCAGAAACCGTCAACCGCGTACGGGGCGCCCGCCGCAGCCCCGCCGAGCACTTGGCTGACGCCTTCACCTCCGGCTCCGTGCCGGGCACGGTGACGCTCACCGAAATCCCGTACCAGGCCATGGTGGGGATCCGGGTTGACCGGACGTCCGACGCCGGTGCCCGCGTTGCGTCCGTGACCGGCGGCTTGCCCGCCGCTTGCGGTGAGGTGACGGGCGCCGCTGTTGCGGACAAGGGCTCCGTCAACACCTTGTGGCTCGGGCCCACCGAGTTCCTGGTGGTCGCACCGGAAGAAGCCCACGACTCCCTCGGCGGTTCCCTGGTCAGCGACCTGACCACGGCCCTGGGAAGCGACGCCGGCCAGGTGGTGGATCTGTCCGCCAACCGCACCACGTTTGAGCTCACCGGCAGCCATGCCCGCGCAGTGCTGGAGAAGACGTGCTCGCTGGACCTGCACCCCCGGGTGTTCAAGGCCGGCACGGCTGTCTCCACCGAGCTCGCCCACATCCCGGTGATGCTCTGGAAGACCTCGGATGAGAGCTACCGGATCTTTCCCCGGGCGTCCTTTGCCGATTTCCTGGGACGTTGGCTCCTGGATGCCATGCGTGAATACGCTTCTCCTGAGGTCCCGTAATGGCACTGAGTGTGCTTGATCTGTTTTCTGTGGGCATCGGGCCGTCATCGTCACACACGGTGGGCCCGATGCGTGCGGCGAAGCAGTTCACGGATGGTCTTGAATCATCCGGCCAGCTCCCGGCCACGGTGCGCGTCCAAGCTGAGCTTTTCGGCTCCCTGGGCGCCACCGGCCGGGGCCACGGTTCCGACAAGGCCGTGGTGCTTGGACTGCAAGGCCACTCCCCCGAAACTGTGGACACTGCCACGGCTGACGACCAGGTTGCCGCCGCCGCGCTCGACGCCGAACTGCGCCTGGGCGGGAACCACCGGGTGGATTTCAACTGGGACGAGGACGTGGTCCTGCACCGCCGTAAGTCGCTTCCGGCCCACCCCAACGGCATGACGTTCCGCGCACTTGACCACACCGGGGCAGTGTTGCGGGAGCGCAGCTACTACTCCATCGGCGGCGGCTTCGTGGTGGACGGGGACGCCTCCGGGGCCGACAAAGTCGTAGCGGACGACACCGTGCTTCCGTACCCCTTCACCACCGCTGATGAACTGCTGGCCATTTGCGTGCGCGAAGGCAAGTCCATCTCCGACATCATGCTGGCCAACGAGCTCGTGTGGCGCTCAGAGGAAGAACTCCGCGAAAAGCTGCTGGGAATCTGGGCCGTCATGCAGGAATGCRTGGACAACGGCTGCTCCGCCGAGGGCATCCTGCCTGGAGGCTTGAAGGTCAGGCGACGGGCGCCGTCGTTGTTCAAGACGCTCGCGGCCACCGACGCCGCAAACAAGGCCGACGGGGCTGCATCCAATCCCTCGGACCCCCTCCTCGCCATGGAATGGGTGAACCTGTTCGCTCTGGCCGTGAATGAGGAGAACGCCGCGGGCGGCAGGATTGTCACCGCCCCCACCAACGGCGCGGCCGGTATTGTCCCTGCGGTGCTGCACTATTACACAAAGTTTGTTCCGGGAGCGAACGACGACGGTGTCGTGCGCTTCCTGCTCGCGGCGGCCGCCGTCGGGATCCTGTTCAAAATCAACGCATCCATTTCCGGCGCCGAAGTGGGCTGCCAAGGCGAGGTGGGTTCTGCCTGCTCCATGGCTGCTGCCGGGCTCTGCGAAGTCCTCGGCGGAACGCCGGAGCAGGTTGAAAACGCCGCTGAAGTGGGCATTGAGCACAACCTGGGCCTCACCTGCGACCCCGTGGGCGGACTGGTGCAGATCCCCTGCATCGAACGCAACGCGATTGCCAGCGTCAAGGCAATCAACGCCGCCCGCCTTGCCCTGCATGGCGACGGCAGCCACAAGGTATCGCTGGACAAGGCCATTAAGACCATGCGCGAGACAGGCGCGGACATGAAATCCAAGTACAAAGAGACCTCCCGTGGAGGCCTCGCCGTCAACGTAGTGGAGTGCTGACCATGACTGCCATCCAAACCGAAACCGCCGCTGTTTCTTCCGAGACCACCGTTGAACACGTCCTCACCTTGGACTGCCCCGAAGGACCCGGGATCGTCCACGCGGTATCAAGCTTCCTGCTGGAAAATGGCTGCGACATCATCGACAACAAGCAGTTCGGTGATCGCGCCGAGGGCCACTTCTTCATGCGGGTGCACTTCGCATCCTCCGGCGACGAGTCCACGCTGGACACCCTGCGTACCGCTTTCTGCCCGGTGGGAGAAAAATACTCCATGAACTGGCAGCTTGAGCGCCAGGGTTCCAAGCGCCGGGTTTTGATCATGGTCTCCAAATTCGGGCACTGCCTGAACGACCTCCTGTTCAGGGCGCGGATCGGTGAGCTGCCCATCGACGTGGTGGGCGTTGTTTCAAACCACACCGACCACCAGGGTCTGGCCGAGTGGCACGGAATCCCGTTCTTCCACGTTCCGGTCACGGCCGCCACCAAGCCCGCCGCCGAGGGGCGCCTGCTGGAAATCATCGACGAACTCGACGTGGAACTCATTGTGCTGGCCCGCTACATGCAGGTCCTCAGCGACGACCTCGCCCGGAAGCTCGACGGCCGGGCGATCAACATCCACCACTCGTTCCTGCCGAGCTTCAAGGGCGCCAAGCCCTACCACCAGGCATACGCGCGCGGCGTGAAAACCGTGGGTGCCACCGCCCATTACGTGAACGGCGAGCTGGATGAAGGACCCATCATCGCCCAGCAGGTAGTGGAGGTGGACCACACGTTCGGGCCGGACGATCTCGTCGCCGCCGGTCGGGACACCGAATGCAAGGCCCTCAGCAACGCCGTTCGTTGGCATTGCGAAGGGCGGATCATCCTCAATGGGAACAGGACGATTGTGTTGAAGTAAGCCTTGCTGCGCCGAGATCGCGGGTCCGCTGCACGTTCGCCGTTCCGCAACGGCGAAGTGGTCAGTGGACCCGCGAATTGGCGTTTAAGGAGCTACAGCCGCTCCAACCGGGTAGCCAAATGCAACGCTGCAAGCCGCCCCGATCCCCGGGGATCTCCTCCGCACAGCTCAAAGATCCGCTGAAGACGGTGGTGCAAGGACTGCCGCTCCAGGTGCAATTCCCGGGCGGCCTGGGCCGTGTTGCAGCCCGTATCCAACCAGACAGCCAAGGTCCGCATCAGTTCGGACTTCTTCAGGCGGTCATGCTCGACGACGGCACCCAACTGCCGCTGCACAAACCCCTCGCGGGTGGCCGGGTCCAGAGATTCGCCAGCCAGGAGTTCAACGGCGAGGGTGTCTGCATCCACCACCCCGCGTCCAGTCGTATCGAGGTCGAAGGCTCTCCGTGCTTCAGCCAATGACCACGGCGCTTCGGAAATACCCCTGCCCGTCGGGCCCACAGCCACCACGGACCCTGATGGCACGTCGAGTGCCCGCAGCGCTTCCAGCAACACCTGCCGGGTGGCACTCCCGCCCAGGGAGGCGAGCGCGATCAGCTCCGCGTTATTGGCGTAGCTCGCACTGTGCGGGACGCAGCCGCGGAGCAGCGCGTCAACGGCCGGACGCAGATGTCCCGCGCTGGTGGATCGAATCACGACGGCGGCCACTGCACCATCCACGGGGAAGCCTGACGCCGGTCCAAGCTGTTGCAGCTGCCACTCCTGGCTTCCGGAATTGATGGCCCGCATGAGCTCGATGCCTGCCAGTTCCTTCAATCCCGGAGGCATGCGCTGCAGCAGCGCCAGGCCAAGGATGTCCACGGACCGTTCGCCGGCCACGCGCGCGAGGCCGGCATCGCCGCCGTCGGGCATTTTCACCTCGAGCCGAGCGGCAAGGACGCCCCGCACCGGCACGTCCACCACGGTGACGCTGCCGTCGTCGTCGGACGAAAAGGTGCCGCCGGCCGCCCCGAGCGTGAGGCCCGACGGCGAGACCAGCCTGGCGCTGGCGCCTGTCCTTTCGGCCAACACAGCGAGGAGTTGATCGAGTCCGCCGCCGTGGGCAAGTTCGGCGGCCATGGCATGGCTTGCCTGGTCACCGCGCTGGAGGTGCTCTACGGATTCACTCACCAGCAGCGAATTGATTTCCTGCATCACGCCGACGAACGGGACTACCTGACGGAGCTCGATGACTGGCAATCCGGCAGCCTCGGCGACCTCCAACATGGCCGCAGGCACTTCGGGCAGGGCCGGACCCGTCTCGAGGGCCAGTGCAGCGACTCCCCGGGCCGCGAGGTCGCGGACATAGTCAGCCTGCCGTTCTGCCGTCACGCCGGCGAGCGCCTGCCCACCACTGAGGAGCAGTTCGCCGCCGCTGAGGAGCGGAGCGATGTCCAGGACCTCGCTGGAGTGCACCCATCGGACAGGCCGGGACAGCGCCTCCGGCACGTCATTGAGCAGCTTCGGTTCGGCAGATCTGAGGCTTTGGTACTCCAGAGCCGCGCCCAGCAGAATCGGCATGACACTCCGTACGGTTTGGGGTGATTTGTTTAGACACATCGTATCTTGTTGCTGTGATATGGCGCACATACGCTGAAAGGGTCCCTTTCACACACGGAGGCTCTCCCTATGCAAGACAACCTCTCCCCTTCGCCTTCACCTTCAGCGCAGTCTGGGCCAGCAACGGCGCCGGCCCATGACAGCGAAGCCTGGCTCCAACCCATCCCCGAATCAGACCGCACCCGCAAGGTTTCCGGACAGTTCTGGATCTGGGCCGGCGCCAACCTTGCCCCTATCAACTGGGTGCTGGGTGCACTGGGCATCCATCTGGGCCTCGGCTTCGCAGACACCGTGATAGTCCTGGTCCTGGGAAACCTGATCGGCATGCTCTTATTCGGATGCTTCGTCCTCCTTGGACAAAAGACCGGCGCCACAGGAATGGTTCTGGCCCGGGCGGCTTTTGGCCGCCGTGGCAACTACCTGCCGGCAGCGATCCAGGCACTTCTGGTCATCGGGTGGTGCGCCGTCAACACCTGGATCATCCTGGACCTGGTCATGGCGCTCTTCGGAACCCTCGGCTGGGTGGATCCCAACGCACAGAACTACGCTTGGAAGATCGGCGTCGCCACGGCCATCATGGCCGCGCAGGTCGCCATCGCCTGGTTCGGCTACAAAGCCATCGCGGCCTTTGAGAAGTGGACGGTTCCGCCCACCATCATCATCCTGGCCGTGATGTCCGCCGTGGCCTGGTTCGGCATGAAGATCGACTGGGGCTACGCAGGACCGGCCGGCAACATCCTCGAAGGCTCAGAGCGGATCGCCGCCATGAGCGCAGTCATGACCGCCATCGGTATCGGCTGGGGCATCACCTGGTTCACCTACGCCGCCGACTACTCCCGCTTCGTCAGCACCTCGGTTCCCAAGCGCAAGCTCTACCTGGCCTCGGTCCTCGGCCAGTTCATCCCCGTCGTCTGGCTGGGCATCCTCGGCGCAAGCTTGGCCACCAACAGCGGCGAGATCGATCCCGGCAAGCTGATTGTCCAAAACTTCGGAGTCCTTGCCCTCCCCGTACTGCTCATGGTGCTGCACGGCCCCATCGCTACCAACATCCTGAACATCTACACCTTCTCCGTTGCCACCCAGGCCTTGGACATCAACATCAGCCGCCGCAAGCTGAACTTGTTCGTGGGCGTCTTCTCGCTCATCGCCGTCGTGTTCTTCATCTTCCAGGAGGACTTCGCAGCAGTGCTCGACGCCTGGCTGATCGGCCTGGTCGCCTGGGTTGCCGCTTGGGGCGGAGTCATGCTGGTGCACTACTTCTGGCTTGAGAAGCGCTGGCCGGCGAAGGTGGATCGGCTCTTCGACGGCGTCGGCACCCACCGGCTTCCCGTCATCAACTGGGCCGGAATCGTATCCCTCCTGGTGGGCATCTTCTCCACGTGGCTGTTCATGTACGGCCTGGTTCCCGCCATGCAGGGCCCCATCGCCGTCGCCTTGGGCGGTTGGGACCTTTCGTGGCTGGCCGGCGGGCTCACCAGCGCCGCTGCCTACGCGATCCTGGGCCCCCGCGCACACAAAAAGTACCTCCTCGCGGACTCGAACCACGTATCAGTGACACAGCCAGCCGCACCTTCAGTTCCCGAAAGGACCACAGCATGAACCAGCCCGCCTTCGCTGATGCGCTCCACCCGATCATGTGGCCCGAGGGCTTCCAGGCCGCGGCGTCCTTCACCTTCGACGTCGATGCCGAGTCCTGCACCATCGCCCATGACCCCTCCAGCACGCGGCGCATGTCCCTCATGAGCCACCAGTCTTATGGGCCAAAGATAGCTGTTCCCCGATTGCTGCAGATCCTGGATCGACAGGACATCCAAGGTACGTTCTTCATCCCGGGGTTCACGGCAGAGAGCTACCCTGACGTGGTGCGCAGGATCGCTGATGCCGGGCACGAAATCGCCCATCACGGCTATCTGCACGAACCAATGCAGGGCATTGATGCCGCCACCGAAGCCAGCTACCTGGATCGCGGCCTCGAGGCACTCGCCAACGTGGCCGGCATCCGTCCGGTGGGCTACCGGGCACCTTGGTGGGAGTTGAACTGGCAATCACCGGCCCTGCTCGCGGACCGTGGCTTCCTCTACGATTCAAGCCTGCTCGACGGCGACGCCCCCTACCGGATGGCCGTCGCCGAGGACGACCCGCGGGACATCGTGGAAATCCCCGTGGATTGGGCACTGGACGACTGGGAGCAATACGGTTTCTACCCTGGAGTCACAGGCAGTGGCGTCATTGAGAGCCCGGCCAAGGCACTTGAGATGTGGACCTTGGAGGCCGAGGCCCACCACTCCCAGGGCAGCTGCTTCGTCCTCACCAATCACCCGTTCATCTCCGGCCGGCCATCCCGCGCCGTGGCCTTGGAACGGCTGATCGAACGGGTCAAGGGCCTGGACGGCATGTGGGTCACCACCTTGGCCGAGATTGCCCGGCACACCAAGGACACAATCCGGGAAGTCCACTCGCACGCCCGGATCGATATCCCACTGTTCCCTGGCGCGGGAGCAACGTTCCGCGCAGCGGAAGTCAAGGTGCCCACCGGAGCGCCCACCGGATTGCCCGCCGGAGCGCCCACCCTCCGCTAAAAACATCGCCGAGTTGGCAAAAGATGACGATGTTGAGACGGCGTCTTCAGGTGGCTAGTGCAACACCCCTGTAGTTGGAGGGGTGTCATGGTCAAGAAGTTGCCGTGGTCGGTTCGTGCGTGTGCGTATGAGCACTTGCTGGCGGGTGAGGACACGGGACGAAGTGCTGCCGCGGCTGGGGTGTCCC
>NZ_JBFRDO010000032.1:0-18930 GCF_052113825.1 Paenarthrobacter sp. TAF1 | reverse complement strand
ACCACCACCACACACCACCCAAAACGTGACACCGGGCGAAGCAGACACGTCTCAGTTAGGCAGAAACCCTGACCGGCGCACCCGTCTCCAGGGACTCCTGTGCTGCATCCGCCACCTTGGAAGCAGCCACAGCGTCCTCCGGCGTGCAGGGATTCTTCCGCTGCCCGCGCACCAGTTCAACAAACGCAGCCATCTCCGAGCGATAAGCCTGATCAAACCGCTCCGCAAAAGTCAGATGAGGGGCGCCCGTGGGAAACGCGACGCCGGGTTCGGCGGACCGCATGGCCATGTGCTCGTCCATCCCAACCAGGACGGAGCCATTGGAGCCTTGGAGTTCCAGCCGGACATCATGGCCGGCCCCGTTGTAACGGCTGGCCGAGACCGTGCCTACCGTGCCGTCGTCGAACGTCACCACCGCCAAGGCAGTGTCGACGTCGCCAACCTCACCAATTGCCGGATCGCCGTTGTTGGAGCCCTTGGCATAGACCTCCACGATTTCCTTGCCGGTGAGCCAGCGGAGGATGTCGAAGTCGTGGACGGAGCAGTCCCGGAACAAGCCACCCGAGGTGGCGAGGAACTGGACCGGCGGCGGGGTCATGTCGCAGGTGACTGCCCGAAGCGAATGGATCCAGCCAAGCTCTCCGGCTTCGTAGGCCCGTTTTGCCTCGAGGTAACCCGCATCGAAACGACGCTGGTGCCCGATCTGCACGACGCCGTTCTTCTCCTGGATGTAGTCCAGGACCAGGAGGGATTCCGGCACGTTCACGCCCACCGGCTTTTCGCAGAACACAGGGATCCCGGCATCGACACCGGCACGGATGAGCTCCGGGTGGGTTGCCGTGCCTGTGGCTATGACCAGACCGTCCACCCCGGAGGCAATCAATTCCTCCACAGAGCCCAGGAAGTCGGCGCCGACAGAGCCGGCCACCGCGCGTGCATGCTCCTCCGCGACGTCTGTCAGCTTCAGTCGTACCTTCACACCGTCCTGCGCCATGGTGCCGTTCAGCGCGCTGATGTTATTCGCATGCATCACACCGATCCGGCCAACGCCTACCAGTCCGAGGGTCACTTCGTTCGTCATGTTCTGTCTCCGTCACTGCAGCAGAAAGCGGTCTCGGGGCGAGAATCCTGAAGCGAGACTAGACCTTGTTAGTTTGTCCTGTCAAACTTTTTGCTTCAATGACTCCTCCAGTGCAGCATCCGCATCCAGCAGGACCTTCGCCGCGACCTCCAGCCCTTCGATGCGCCCCAGGGACACGTCTTCATGCTCGATGTTCACCAGCATGTCCGGGTCCACGTCATGCAGCGCCCGGAGGAATTCGGTCCAAAAGGCGGTGTCGTGCCCACGACCCAGGGCAACGAAGTCCCACGCCGAGTTCTTGGGCCACTCATTGGCCCACTCATCGCCGCCAAGGTTGGTGCGATTCTCGTCGGCTGAGAGTCTGCGGAAGCTGTTGTCCAGCACACCGTAGAGCGCGGCATTTTCCTGGTTGACGCGCACGTCCTTAGCTGCCGCCTGGAACACCAACGGGCCAAGCTCCCGGACCACGGCCACCGGATCCATCTGCTGCCAGAACAGGTGGGAAGCGTCGAGCTCCACGCCCACATGGGTGGCGCCGGTGAGCTCGATCAGCTTGTAGACGTCGGCGGTGTTGAACACGATGTTCTGCGGATGCAGCTCCAAAGCCACCTTGACACCGTGATCGGCAGCGAGGCGATCGGTTTCCTTCCAGAAATCCGCAGCCACGCCCCATTGGTAATCCAGCACATCCAGTGCCGCCGAGTTCCAGGCGTTAACCACCCAATTGACGGTACTCGCGCCAGGCTCACCACCGGGAAGGCCGGACATGGTGACCACCCGGTTCTG
The DNA here is from genome assembly GCF_052113825.1 of Paenarthrobacter sp. TAF1. Classification (NCBI taxonomy): domain Bacteria; kingdom Bacillati; phylum Actinomycetota; class Actinomycetes; order Micrococcales; family Micrococcaceae; genus Paenarthrobacter; species Paenarthrobacter sp. TAF1. The sequence continues at coordinate 17,063 of NZ_JBFRDO010000032.1, read as the reverse complement.
GCCCAGGCGGCTCGCCAAACGGATCGAGCGCCGAATGTCCTCTGCGTGCTTTTCACCGATCTCGCGTTTGGGGTGCAGGGGGTTGCCGTTGCAGTTCAAGCCCGCAAGGGACACGCCAGTGCCCTCGAAGACCGCGAGGTAGTCATCACGGGCTGCGTCGCTTTCCAGAATCTGGTCAAAGGTAGGCACGTGCACAGCGGGCAGGAAGCCGCCCGTGTTGATCTCGATCCCCGTGAGCCCAAGGTCGGCAATGACTTTCAACGCTTCGGGCAGGGGGCGGTCGTGCAGGATCGCGTTGTAGACGCCGAGCTTCATAGCGTGATCTTCTTTCCGTTGTTGAGAGCGGAGTCGGTGACGGCGCCAAGGAGCTCCATATTGCGGACACCTTCATCGAACGTTGCACAGCGGGGCAGGGAGGACTCCGCGCTGAGGCCGGCAACCTCTTCCAGGAAGGCCCGCGCCTGGTAGCCGAACGCGTCGTTCTGGCCGAAACCAACCTCGGGCGCATCCATGGCAAGGCCTCCGGCGATGTAGGGGTGGCCCGGGCCAAGGATGACTTGGCGGTAGCCGTTCTCATTCCCGGATCCATCGTTCAGGAACAACTGGATCTCTGAAGGCCTGCGCTGGTCGAACTTGGCTGCGCCGTTCTCGCAAAAGACTTCAAATTGCAGGCTGTTGGCGTGGCCTGCCGCCACACGTGAGACTTCGAAGCTGCCGGCACCGTTGGTGAACTCAGCGTTGAAAGCGGCGTAGTCGTCATTCTCCACGGCTTCAAATACGTCACTGACAGCAACATGGTCATGGCCCATCACGGCGCTGAGCGGCAGGGGACGCTTGTCGATCGCCGTCGTCAGTCGCCCGCCGCTGATGGATTTGATGTCGCCACAGAGGAATTCGGAGACGTATGTCAGGTGGCTTCCGACGTCGGCCAGCGCACCCGATCCGGGCCCGCCCTTGTAGCGCCAGCTCATGGGCGCGGCGGGGCTGAAGCCGTAATCCGTCCAGTATCGGCCACTGAAGTGGAGCACATTGCCAAGCGTTCCATTGCGGATCAGGTCGCGAATGTAGGCAATGCCAGGGGTGCGGCGGAATGTGAAACCGATGCGGGCAAGGGTTCCGCGGGCTTCCGCTGCCCGGGCGGCGGAAGCCATGGCCCGTGCGTCGTCCAAGGTATCGCTGAGCGGCTTTTCGCAGAGGACATGCTTGCCGGCTGCCAACAACCCTTCGACCACTTCGCGGTGCAGGGAGTTGGCGATGACCACGCTGACCACATCGATGTCGTCAGCTTCGGCGATGGCCTGCCAGGAGGTGTCGTTGCGCTCGTACCCGAAACGGCGTGCTGCCAGTGAGCCGAATTCAGCATTGACGTCGCCGATCGAGACGAGGCGGACCGGTGGCAGCACCGGGCTGTAGAGGGCGGACGCGGTCCGGTAAGCGGCAGCGTGGGCCTTGCCGGCCATGCCCGCACCGATGACGGCGACGCCGAGGCTTTCAGCCATGATTTCTCCTTCGAAATTTCGCCTGCGCCCGAGGCGCTTTACGGCATTTTGTAGCGCTACAATTTCTACGCTGGATCTGATCGTAACTATGTCTATATGTCCTGTCAATCATTAACCGACTATCCTCGAAGACAGAACGAAAGGCATCCAGGAATCCCGTGACAAGCCCCGGAACACAGAACAGTCCCCTGGCCCGTCGGCCAACGCTCTACGACGTCGCCACCCAGGCGGGAGTCTCGCCGTCGTTGGTTTCCTTGTTCCTCAAGGATCCCGCACGCATCAGCGAAAAGCGCCGGGGCGCTGTGCAGAAGGCCATCTCGGAGCTCGGCTACCGGCCCAGCCGGGCCGCCACCACCCTGGCGAGCAGCAAGACCAAGAGCATCGGCCTGGTCATCGACGACTACCGGAACCTTTGGTTCGTGGATCTTCTCCGCGGCATGGAGTCCGTCCTTTCCGATCTGGGCTACCAAGTGATGCTCGCGGACTCCAGGCCAGGCGAGAACCGCATCAAGGAAGCCACCGACGGCCTGCTTGCCATGCATGTTGACGCCCTGGCACTCGCGGCCGAGCCCAGCGAAGCCATGTTGTCCGGAACCTGGGTTCCCACCGTGGTGGCAGGCTGGCGCAAAGGCATCCCGGAAGGCGCGGACCTGATCACCAACGACGACGACACCGGCGGCCGCCTGGCCGCCAACCATCTGCTGGAACTGGGTCACGTCCGCATCGGTCACCTCTCAGGTTCCGACGGCGCCTCCGCACACCGGCGGGCCGGCTTCCTGCGCGCTGTGGAGACTGCCGGCGTCGGGCCTGTTGTCAGTGAGTCCGTCGGCACGTCGGAGGAAGACGGCTACGCTGCGACCGTGTGGCTCCTGGAGCACCACCCGGACACCACCGCAGTCTTCGCAGCCAACGACACCATGGCCTTGGGCGCCTTCGCCGCCCTCAAGGCCCGTGGCTTGTCCGTGCCGGATGATGTTTCGGTGATTGGCTACGACAACTCCCCCTTGGCGAAGTCGCGCTACCTGGACCTGACCTCCATCGACAACCGGAGCGATCTGGTCGGAGTGGACACCGCCCGCAGACTGCTCGCACGGATCGAGGACCCCGCGCTCCTCCCCGAGCGGAAGCTTATTGAACCCGCCCTGGTACTGCGCGGCACAACGTCCACGCGCTGAGGCCCTGCTGCTGAAATAACTCTGCCCGGAACCGTTGCAGGCTCCGGGCAGAATTCCATGAAGGGCTGCCTAGTGGCGCTTGGGGGCGGCCTCCGTCGTGGCCTCGGCGACATCCGCTACCTCGGCTTTGACTTCCTCGAGCGCCGCGGAGTGTCCGCCAAGCTGCTCCAGCTCATGGGCCAGCTCAGCCAACTCGGCGCCACCGGCCATCTGGGCTGTCAGTTCATCCAGGGTGATGTCCTTCTTGTCGTAGTAGCCGATCGACTTGCCGCGCTTGAGCAGCAGGAACCGGTCACCGACGGGGAAGGCGTGGTGCGGGTTGTGGGTGATGAAGATGACGCCCAGGCCCCGGTCGCGCGCCTGCAGGATGTAGCGAAGTACGACGCCGGATTGCTTGACTCCCAGCGCTGCTGTCGGTTCGTCCAGGATCAGGACTTTGGCGCCGAAGTACACAGCACGGGCAATTGCCACACACTGGCGCTCACCACCGGAAAGCTGGCCGATGGGCTGCTCGACATCGCGCAGGTCGATGCCCATGTCGGCGAGCTCCTTCCTGGTGATGTCCTTCATCTTCTGGACATCCATGCTCTTGAACGGACCGAAACCGCTGGTGAGTTCGGAGCCGAGGAAGAAGTTACGCCAGATGGGCATCAGCGGGACCACGGCGAGGTCCTGGTAGACGGTGGCGATGCCGGCGTCGAGGGCGTCACGGGGTGAGTTGAACTTCCGCTCGTCACCCATCACCTGAAGTGTGCCCTCGTCGTGCTGGTGCAAACCAGCGATGATCTTGATCAGCGTGGACTTGCCGGCGCCGTTGTCGCCCAGGACGCAGGTGACGCGGCCGTTGTCCACGGCCATGGTGACATCGCGCAGGGCGATGATGTTGCCGTAGTGCTTGCCTATGCCATCGAGTGAGAGCAGGTGCACCGGTGTGTGCGTCAAAGGGTCCTTCTCGTCTTTCAGCAGGGTTTGCTGGTCAATCTGTTGTGCGTTCATGGTTCCGGCCCCTTACTTCAGCTCTGCCCGGCGTTTGACGATGAGGTTGACGATGGTTGCCAGCAGGAGCATCAAGCCAAGGAAGAACTTGAACCAGTCCGGATTCCATTGTGCGTACACGATGCCCTTATTGGCCATGCCAAAGATGAAGGCACCGATGGCGCCGCCCACTGCTGAGCCGTAGCCGCCGGTGAGGAGGCAGCCACCAATGACTGCGGCGATGATGTAGAGGAACTCGTTGCCGACACCTTCACCGGACTGCACGGCGTCGAAGGCGAAAAGGTTGTGCATGCCCAGGATCCAGCCGCAGAAACCCACAGCCATGAACAGGCCGATCTTGGTCTTGGTCACAGGGACACCTACGGCCCGGGCAGCATTGGCGTCGCCGCCCACTGCGAAGATCCAGTTGCCGACCTTCGTGCGCAGGAGCACCCAGGATGCGATCAGGACAAGGACGATCCAGAAGAAGACGGTGATCTTCACTTCCACTCCGCCAATGCTGACGGAGGACGCGAAAACCGCACGTGCTGATTCGAAGCCGTCAAGCTTGGAGATGGACGGGGAGGAAACACTGCCGCCGATCAGGCGGGTCAGCGCCAGGTTGAGGCCGGTGAGCATCAGGAACGTGGCCAGGGTGACGATGAAGCTTGGCAGCTTGGTCTTGACCAGTATCCAGCCGTTGATGAATCCGATGCCCAGCGAGACCACCAGGGCCAAGCCCACACCAACCCAGGCGTTCAACGAGAAGTTCCAGCTGAACAGCGAGGCGGTCAGCGCTGACGAGATCACGGCCACGCCGGTGGAAAGGTCGAACTCGCCACCGATCATCAGCAGCGACACGCCCACGGCCATGATGCCGATGGTCGAAGAACCGTAAAGGACGGTGGCGAGGGCGTTCGGTTGGGTGAACGTCTGCGACACCGAGGCGAAGAAGATAAAGAGGACCACGGCACCAACGAGGGCACCAACCTCGGGCCTGGCGAGGAATTTCTGGAAGGGGTTGCGGCGGCCGACCCGTTCATCACCAGGCGATGTCGCCGGCGGCAGGGTTGCTGTGTTTGCCATGGGAGTGACTCCTTGTTGTCCAGGCTGCGCGGCGGTTGCCCGCCGCGCAGCCTGATGCCGGGATCTAGCGGACGCCCTGCTGGGCGAATTTGAGGACGTCGGAAGCGTTGGACTTGTCCACGATGGTTGGTCCGGTCAGGACCGGCTGGCCGCCACCGATCTTGAAGCCGCCGCGCTTTGCCTGCCACAGGGAATCTACGGACATGTAGCCCTGAAGCCACGGCTGCTGGTCAACAGTGAAAATGACTGCTCCGTCAACGATCTTCTGGGCGAGGTCGGCGTTGAGGTCGAAGCTGGCCACCTTGGACGAGCTTCCAGCGTCGGTAACAGACTTGAGCAGGGTCAGCGTGATCGGGGCACCGAGCCCGATGATCACATCCGCGTCCTTGGCCGCCTGGAGTTTGGCAGTGGCCGTGGACTGGACGGCTGTCATGTCCTTGCCGTCAACATAGAGGATCTCCGTTGCGGGAACCTTGGCCTTGACGCCGGCACAACGGGCTTCCAAACCTACGTGGCCCTGCTGCTGGATGACGCAGACAGGGTGCTTGTAACCTTCGGCCGCGAGCCTGGTACCGACGGCCTCGCCGGCCAGTTGCTCGTTGGAACCGAAGTGGGTGAAGGCGCCGAGCTGGGCCGAGACGGATTCGCCGGCATTGAGGCTGACCACCGGGATACCCGCATCGGTGGCCTTCTTCAGTACATCCTTCAGGGCGTCCGGGGTCGCCAGCGTTACGGCGATGCCGTCCACCTTCTGGTCAATAGCCTGCTGGACCAGCTGCGCCTGGCGGCCGGCTTCGGGGTCGCTGGTGTACAGCAACTCAACATTGTCCTTCGCCGATGCTTCCTCCGCACCCTTGCGGACGATGTCCCAGAAGGTGTCACCGGCAGCGGCGTGCGTAATCAGGGCAACTTTGATGCGATCAGTGCCGGCCACCTGGCCGGCGGCTGCTCCCCCACCGGAATCTGCCGGCTTGCCACCCTGGCTCGAACAAGCGCTCAGTGCCACCAAGGGAACCACTGCAGCGACGACCGCCGCTTTGCGCCATGAGAATTTTGCCACCGTTATCTCCTTTGATTTCAGGTTGAGGGGTCCGAAGACTCGTATCCGGATCTCCCCACTACACCGATCATGGTGACTCGCCTCACACTTTGTCAATAGTTTGTCCTGACATTAGGATGTTTTTACTTGACCTCCTCGTGTAGACGACAAAGAACGTCCCGCGTGGGGCGATGACCTTGACGGCCATTACCCGGCTGCTATCATCAAAAAAGGCAGTATGTCCTATCAAGAGAACATGACCGGACATACGCTTCCATCCGGCAGAGGAGCCACATCCTGCTTCCCTGGCCGGTCTTCAGCAGGCGTCTAGGAGAATCCAGTGGCGAACCAACTCAGTCTCAGCATCGATCGTTCGTCTCCAGTGCCCCTCTACCACCAAGTGGTCCAGGGCATCGAGGCCGCGATCCACAGCGGCATCCTGGAACCCGGGAGCCGCTTGGACAACGAGATCGACCTCGCGGCACAACTCAACCTGTCCCGGCCCACCATGCGCAAGGCAATGGATGAGCTCGTCCGCGCCGGTCTCCTGGTTCGCAAACGCGGGGTGGGAACACAGGTGGTAGCCAGCCAGGTCCGCCGGCCGCTGGAACTCTCCAGCCTCTACGACGACCTCAGCAACAACGGCAAGAAGCCCACCACCGAAGTCCTGAGCTTCTCCCACGTCGAAGCCGACGCGCTCACGCTCACAGCCCTCCAATTGCCCGCCGGCTCCAAGGTCTACCACTTCACGCGCTTGCGCAAAGTGGGCGGCAAGCCGCTGGCGCTCATGGAGAACTGGGTCCGCGATGACATCACCAGCATGGATGAAGCCCAGCTTTCCAAGGAGGGCCTTTACGCCATCCTCCGCCGTGGTGGCGTCAACTTCAGGCTCGCTTCGCAGCGCATCGGCGCCATGATTGCCAACGACTACCAGGCTCCCCTGCTCGAAGCAGAGGTGGGTTCAGCACTGGTCACCATGGAACGCACTGCCGTGGACGACACCGGCCGCATGGTGGAAACCGGTCACCACGTCTACCGTGCCGACTCCTACAGCTTTGAAATGACACTCGTGCAGCGCTAAAGCAAGGACAGATTACATATGGCCAACTGGGTCTACCCGCTGGGAACAGCCAATGACGGCAAGTGGGACATCTCCCTGGGCACGTCAGATTCCAACCTCGCCGTCGACACTTGGGCCCACACGGGACTGAAGGTGGCGACGCTCGCCGCCGGGGCCGCCGTCGAACTTCCCGCAGCCGCGGAAGAACGCATAGTGGTGCCGTTGAGCGGCTCGTTCACCGTAACGGTCGACGACGGCGAGTACGTCCTCGCCGGGCGGCAGTCCGTTTTCCACGGGCCCAGCGACGTCCTGTACACGGGTATCGACAAGGCAGTCACCATCAGTTCGAACGACGGCGGCAGGGTCGCCATTGCGACCGCCCCGGCCAAGGCCGCGTACCCGACCCGGCTGATCACCGCAGCCGAGACCCCCGTGGAACTTCGCGGTGCCGGTAACTGCTCGCGGCAGGTCCACAACTTCGGTACGCCCGCCGCACTGGAAGCGGACCGTTTCATCGTCTGCGAAGTCATCACCCCGGCCGGCAACTGGTCGTCCTACCCTCCCCACAAGCACGATGAGGAGAAGGACGGCGAGACCAGCCTTGAAGAGATCTACTACTTCGAGACCCGGGTAGCTGCCGGTTCGCCCGCGCCTGAAGATGCCGACGCGTTCGGCCACGCGCGCGTGTACGCCTCCGACGAGCGCCCCATCGATGTCTCAGCCGAGGTCCGCACTGGCGACGTAGTGCTGGTGCCGTATGGCTGGCACGGACCTGCCATGGCGGCGCCGGGCTACGACCTGTACTACCTCAATGTCATGGCCGGTCCTGGCCGCGTGCGCGACTGGCTCATCAGCGACGACCCCCACCACGGCTGGATCCGCCGGACCTGGGAAGGCCAGGACATCGATCACCGGCTCCCGTTCACGGCCTAACCGGCTGAGTTTTTGTACAGCTAATGCCCCCAAGACCGCGTCTTGGGGGCATTAGCTGTACGAAAACTCGCGTTACTTGGCCTGGGCGATGTAGTCGTTCATCGTCTTGAGCTGGTAGCGGGACACGTCTTCCGCGTTCTCATCCTCTGCGAAGACCGAAGAAACCATCACAGTGTTTGCCTTGTCCAGGAAGCCGATTTCTTTCAGCCCGCCAAAGAACTCGTCCCAGTTGACGTCCCCGTCGCCGATCTTCAGGTGCTGGTGGACGCGTACGGCGTTGCCGGGCGGGTTGGTGATGTAGCGCAGGCCGTGGGACGCGTGATGGTTCATGGTGTCCGAGACGTGGACCAGCCGCAGCTTGTCCCCGGCCGCCCGCATGATCTCCAAGGGTTGGTTCCCCATGTGGAACGTGTGCGAAGCGACATAGACCATGCCGATATTCGGCGAGTTGACGCCGCGGATCACGCGCAGGGCAGCAAGCCCGTCTTCAACGAAGTCGTCCGGGTGCGGGTCAATCAGCACGTCCAGATCTTCGCGTTCGATGATGGGCAGGAGCTCTTCCATGGAGCGGTAGAACGCCCGCTCCGACTCTTCGGCCTTCTCGGGACGGCCGCTGAACTCCGTGTTCATGGTCTGCACCCCAAGGTCCACGGCAATCTGGATGGCTCGCTTCCAGTAGCGGACAGCGGCTTCCCGCGCATCCTCGTCCGGACCGGACCAGCGAAGGACCGGCAGGACCGAGGCGATCTCGACGCCGGCGTCCTTGCACGCTGCCTTCAGCTTCCCCACCAGCTCATCGTCTGCCTTGGGGTGGTTGAAGAACGGGATGAGGTCCGCGTGCGGGGTCATCTGCAGGTACTTGTAGCCCAGGTCCGCGGCCACACGCGGGAACTCCAGCAGGCTGTGACTGTGGTGGAACGGGGTGGGATCCAGTGCGATCTTCATGCTCAATCCCCTACTTGTACAGGTCCGGCTTGGTGTTCAGCTGGACTTTGACCTTCTCGCCGGACTTCTGGGCCTCGACGCCTGCCTCGCAGCAAGCCGCGGTGGCGTAACCGTCCCAGGCGGTGGGCCCGCCGATTTCGCCACGAAGGGCGGCGTCCACCCAAGCCTGCACCTCGACGTCGTACGCCGCTCCGAAACGCTCCTCAAAGCCCGGGGTGACGTTGCCGCCCCACTTGCCCGCGGACTGGATGTAGGGGCCGGAGTCCCCGCCGATGCTCACAATGCCGTCCTCGAAGGAAGCCTGCGTAGCCACCTGGTAGCCGAACTTGGCGTTGACGTAGATTTCGACGTCGGCCAGCACACCTGATTCGGTTTCCAGCAACACGTGCTGGGGATCGTGCTGGCCGTTCGGGGCGTTACGCGTCGCCTTGCCCAGGCGGACCTGCACGGAGGTGATTTCCTCACCGGTGAAGTAGCGGATCGCGTCGAATTCGTGGACCACGGAGTCGTTGATCAGCATCTCGTTGGTGAAGCCCTCGGGCGTTGTCGGGTTGCGGTGCTGGTGGTGCAGCATCAACAGCTCCCCCAATTCGCTGTTGCGGATGACCGACCCGAGCGCCGCATACTCGGCGTCGAACCGGCGCATGAAGCCCACCTGGATCCGCTTGTGGCCGAGCGCCTGCTCGGCCTGGACAACCTTCCAGGCGCTTTCAGCGTCAGGGGTCAACGGCTTCTCGCAAAGAATCGGGAAGTCCTTTTCGAGCGCCTTGTAGAGGATTTCCTCGTGGAGGAATCCCGGGGTGGCAATGAGGACGGCGTTCACGTCACCGTTGTTGAGGGCCTCGTCGGCGCTGGCCAGCGCCACGGCGCCGTCGATGCCTTCAATGGCGGCTTGCGCGCGGGCGAGGTCGACGTCGACGACGGCGGCAACTTCAGCGCCGTGGATGCGGGTGCTGAGGCGCTTGATGTGGTCCGCACCCATGCGGCCCGCACCGATGACGGCAACGCGGAGAGTCTTGGTCACTGTTCTTATCCTTCGTGAGGTTCTTGTGGGGTGCTGTTGGCAGGCGTTACTGGACTGCGTTACTCAACGCGGGTACGGGATCCGCAGGAAAGCAGGTAGTTGCGGGTCCGCTTGGCGATGGGCATCGGCACATCGAATGCCACCGGGTACATGTCCTGCTCGACGATGCCGAAAATGGGGCGGTTGAGCGCCTCCACGGCGTCGATGACGGCGCGCAGGTCCGGGAGTCCGTTCGGCGGCTCGGTCATCACGCCGGCAATGTTGGCAGCTGCCCACGTCATGTTCTTCTCGTTGACCTCGGCAAGGACCTCGGGGTTGATCTGCTTGAGGTGCAGGTAGCCGATGCGGTCCGGATAGTTTTTGATGAGTTCCAGGCTGGAAGCGCCGCAGTATTCTGCGTGGCCTGTGTCCAGGCAAAGGTTCAAGTACCGCGGATCCGTCGCCGCCAGCAGGGTTTCGATGTCCTGCTGCGCACCGACGTGCGAATCGGCGTGCGAGTGGAACTGCTGGTGCAGCCCGAAGTCCTCCAGGAGGACCTTGCCCATGCGGTTGTGGCCTGCGAAGAGGTCCGCCCACTGCTCATCCGTCAGGTTACCGTTTTCCACGGCCTCGCCTGTGACATCGTCCCGCCACATCGCGGGGATGACCACGACGTGTTCACCGCCCATGGCTGCCGTCAGTTCGGCAACCTTGCGCGCCGGTTCCCACGCCTCGTCGTACTGCTTGGCGCCGCGGTGGAAGGCAGTGAAGACGGTCCCCGCAGTGACCTTGAGGTCACGCTGCTTGAGCTCTTCGGCCAAGCGTGCGGGGTCGTTCGGCAGGTAGCCGTACGGGCCCAGCTCGATCCACTTGTAGCCGGACTCCGCAACCTCGTCCAGGAAGCGTTCCCACGGGGTCTGTTGGGGATCATCCGCGAACCATACGCCCCAGGAGTCAGGGGCGGTGCCGATGATCAGCTTGTTCTCAACATCAGTCATGACAGCGTTGTCTTTCTTCGGGAAGCTGCTAGTTGGAGGGGAAGTTGTACGAGGCGCCGGAGGCGTGGGTGGGCTCGGGCCAGCGTGAGGTGATGACCTTGCCCCGGGTGTAGAAGGAGACGCCTTCGGGGCCGTAGATGTGCTTGTCGCCGAAGAGGGAGTTCTTCCAACCACCGAAGGAGTGGTAGGCCACCGGCACGGGCAGGGGAACGTTGATGCCGACCATGCCCACGGTCACGGAGCGCTGGAACTTCCGGGCGTTCGCGCCGGAGGAGGTGAAGATCGCGGTGCCGTTGCCGTACGGGTTGGAGTTGATCAGGGCGATGCCTTCTTCGAGGTCGGCCACGCGGACCACCACCAGGACGGGTCCGAAGATTTCCTCGGTGTAGGCGGTCATTTCGGTCTTGACGTGGTCGATCACGGTGGGGCCCACCCAGAAGCCGTCTTCGTGGCCGGGGACCACCAGGTCACGGCCATCCACCACCATTGCCGCGCCGGCCGTTTCGGCTTCGGTGACGATCTTGACGATGCGTTCCTTGGAAGCCGGGGTGATGACCGGGCCCATTTCAGCGTCGGGTTCGGTGCCGTTCTTGACCTTCACGGCCAGGGCGCGTTCTTCGACCTTCTTCACGATCAGGTCGGCGGCGTCACCGACGGCCACAGCGACGGAGATGGCCATGCAGCGCTCCCCCGCTGAGCCGAAAGCGGCAGCGGCGAGGTGGTCTGCGGCGTTGTCGAGGTCGGCGTCGGGCATTACGATGGCGTGGTTCTTCGCCCCGCCCAGGGCCTGGACGCGCTTGCCGTGCTTGGTGGCGGTCTCGTGGACGTACTGGGCGATCGGGGTGGAGCCGACGAAGGAGATGCCGTCCACGTCCGGGTGGGTCAGCAGGCCCTCAACGGTTTCCTTGCCACCGTGCAGGACCTGGAACACTCCGTCCGGCAGTCCGGCCTGCTTCCACAGCTTGGCCAGCAGCATCGAGGCGGACGGATCGCGCTCGGAGGGCTTGAGGATGAACGCGTTGCCGGTGGCGATGGCCATCGGAGCCATCCACAACGGAACCATGACCGGGAAGTTGAACGGCGTGATACCGGCTACCACGCCCAGCGGCTCACGGAAGGAGAAAACATCGATGCCCGTGGAGACCTGGTCAGAGTAGTCACCCTTGAGCAACTGCGGAATGCCACAAGCGAACTCGATGACCTCCAGGCCACGGCCGATCTCGCCCTTGGCGTCAGAGAGGACCTTGCCGTGCTCGGCGGTGATCAGCTCAGCGAGTTCGTCCACGTGGGCGGCCACGAGCTCACGAAACTTGAACAGCACGGCGGTGCGCTTGGCCAGGGAAATGTCACCCCAGGACTCCGCGGCCTTCTTCGCGGCGGCAACCGCTGTGTTCAGGTCAGCCTCGTTGGCCAGGCGCAGTTCAGCCGTAACCTGGCCGGTGGCCGGGTTGTACACCGGCTGGGTGCGGTCGCCCTCACCGGTGGTTTCAGCGCCGTTGATGAAGTGGTGAATGGTGGTCAGTGTGGTCGTCGTCGACATGTGCGGACTTCCTTTGGTCTGTAGCGTGACGTGTGCGGGAATCAGCCGAGCAGTTTGCGCTGGCGGTTCTTGTGGTCGGTGTACGTCTTGTAAGCCTGCTGGGTGGACTCCAGGTCCGAGACCTGCGAAACGGGGACGTCCCACCAGGATTCGGAGGACGGCGCATCCAGCAGCGGATCGGATTCGACGTGGATCACGATCGGGCCGGTCTCCGGGGCTGCCTTGGCTTCCTTGATGGCGGCGCCCAGGGACTCAATGACGTTCTCTCCAGGCTCGATCCGGATGACCTTCGCGCCCATGGATTCGGCGTTGGTGGCGAGATCGATGGGCAGGTGCTCACCGGCGTCGAAACTGTGCTGTTCTTTGTCCAGGACGCGGTACTGCGTACCGAAGCGCTGCGAGCCGAGGGACTCGGACAGCGAACCGATGGAGGCATAGCCGTGGTTCTGGATCAGGACCACGATCAGCTTGATGCGTTCGGCGACGGCGGTGACCAGTTCGGTATGCATCATCAGGTAGGAGCCGTCCCCCACCATCACCACCACATCCCTGTCCGGACCACCGGCGGCGGCTTCGGCCAGCGCTGCGCGCTTCACGCCCAGCCCGCCGGGGATCTCGTAGCCCATGCAGGAGTACGCGTATTCCACGTGGTAGCCGAACGGGTCGCGGACACGCCACATCTTGTGCAGGTCACCCGGCAGCGAACCGGCGGCACAGATGACAACGTCCTGGTCATCCATGGCCTTGTTGGTGGCACCGATGATCTCGTTCTGGGCCGGCAGCGGTGTGTAACGGGTCTCGAAAGCCTCGTCCACGATCGCGTTCCAGCGCTTCTTTTCCGCAGCAACCTTCTGTTCGAGGTCAGCACCGACGCGGTACCCGCCCAGGGCCTCGTTCAGCTTCACCAATGCCTTGCGGGCGTCAGCGACGATCGGGAGGGTTGTCCCGTGCTTGTAAGCGTCGATTGGGGCCACGTTGATGTTCACGAACTTCACGTCCGGGTTTTGGAACGCCGTGCGGGACGCGGTGGTGAAGTCCTCGTAGCGCGTGCCGATCCCGATGATGAGGTCCGCTTCGGCGGCGATGGCGTTGGCCGCCGTCGTGCCGGTTGAACCGATGGCACCGAGGGAGAACTTGTGGTCCCACGGCAGGACGCCCACGCCGGCCTGGGTGTTGCCTACCGGAATGCCGGTCAGTTCAGCGAACTTGGCGAGTTCATCGTTGGCGTAGGCGTAGAGGACTCCACCGCCGGCGATGATCAGCGGGCGCTTGGCCGCGCGGATGGCTTCCACGGCGCGGCGGATGTCGTCATCCTCGGCCTCGGGGCGGCGGATCCGCCATTCACGTTCAGCCAGGAACTCTTCCGGGACGTCGAAGGCCTCCGCCTGGACATCCTGCGGCAGCGAAATGGTGACGGCACCAGTCTCCGCCGGATCCGTCAGGACACGCAGCCCGTGGTGGAACGCGGAGAACAACTGTTCCGGACGCGAAACCCGGTCGAAGAACTTGGACAACGGACGGAAGGCATCGTTGACCGTGATGTCGTAAGCGTATGGGAGCTCCAACTGCTGCAGCACAGGGTCCGCCGCGCGGGTTGCGAAGGTGTCACTCGGCAGCAGCAGCACGGGAAGGCGGTTGGTGGTGGCCAAGGCGGCACCTGTCAGCAGGTTCGAGGAACCCGGGCCGATGGAGGTGCTGATCGCGAACGTCTGGCGGCGGCGCGTGTGCCGTGCGTAACCTACCGCCTGATGGGCCTGGGCCTGCTCGTTGCGGCCCTGGTAGTACGGCATGATGGTGGGGTCCGCGGCCTGGTACTGCTTCAAGGCCTGTCCCACACCAGCAACATTGCCGTGTCCGAAGATGCCGAACGTGCCCGGAATCAGGCGCTCACGATACTCCACTCCGTTAATGGAATCCACGGTGTACTGCTTGGAAAGGAACTCGACCACGGCCTGCGCCACGGTCATCCGACGGGTTGCTGTTCCCATGGGTCTTCTACTCCGATACTTTCACTGGAATACGGGCATCAGCGCCATTCTTCGCCGCGACGGCGGGCACGGACGCAGTGTTGTTCAGCAGCGAGGCGGCCGTTGCTACGGCACCTGCGACGTCGCCGTCGTGCGGGTACAGCAGGGTGCGCCCGACCGTCAGGCCACGCACGCCCGGAAGTGCCAATGCCGCTTGCCAGCTGGCGAACACCTCGTCCTGGGTACCGTCCGGGTCGCCGCCCAAGAGTACGGTCGGCAGGGTGGTCGAGGCCATGACGCGTTCCATTTCGGCCACCACCGGCAGTTTCATCCAGGTGTAGGCACTGGTAGAACCGAGGCCCTCGGCAATTCCCACGGACTTGATCACAGCATCTGCGCGGAGGTCGTTGCGGACTTTGCCGTGGGCGTCACGCACGGACAGGAACGGCTCCACCATGGCGATCAGCTTGCGTGCTGCCAGGGAATCAATGGCTTTGGCAGTGGCTTCGAGGGTGGCCACCGTGTCCGGGTCGCCCAGGCAGATACGGGTCAGCATCTTGCCGCCATCCGCACCCAGCGATTCAAGGGCCTCTGCCGTGTGTCCGGTGAAACGGTCGTCGAACTCGTTGACCAGACCGGCCAGGCCGCCACGGTTCATGGAACCAAAAATGAGTTTGCCATCCAACGCGCCCAGGAGCAGGAGGTCGTCCATGATGTCCGGCGAGGCGAGGATGCCGTCCACGGCGGGGTTGGCCAACGCAATCTGGAGGCGGTCCAGGAGGTCGCGGCGGTCGGCCATCGCCATGGGCTCGGAGCCGACGGCCAGGGCACCACGGGCCGGGTGGTCAGCCGCGACGATGAAGTTCTGCTTGCCGTGCTTCAGTCCGGGGTGCCTGCGGCGCGTGGCTGCAGCGCGGGCAACAGCTTCCGGGTCTTCAAGCCTGATCCGGCTCAGGTGCTCATAACGGCGGGGGTCATCGTTGAGGCTCAACGCACTGCTCCTTCTGCGAGGGTCGAGGAGGCTGCAAGTGAGGCACCGGGAATGGGCCGGCCACGTTCGGCGAGCAGCGAGGTGACCTCGTCCGGCGTCGGCATCGCATCTGCGCACGACACCCGGGAGGCGACAATCGCGCCCGAAGCGTTGGCGTAGTCGAGGACTTCCGACAGCGGCCAGCCGGACAGCAGTCCGTGACAGAAAGCGCCGCCGAAGGAGTCGCCGGCGCCCAGGCCGTTGACGGTTTCCACCGGGACAGGCGCCGAGACCACGCGTTCCGTGCGGGTCTTGGCCATCACGCCTTCAGCGCCAAGCTTCACGACGGCGATTTCGACGCCGGCGGCCAGCAAGCGGTCTGCCTGCTCATCAGGCGTTCCCTCACCCACGGCGACGGCGCATTCCTTATCGTTGCCGATCGCGACAGTGACGTGCGGGAGGATCTTGGCGACCTCGGTGCGGGCTTCTTCTTCGGACGACCAGAACATGGGGCGGTAATCCAGGTCCAAGATGGTGAACTGGCCCGGCTTCAAGCCGGTCCGGGGACGGGCCTGGTGCGCGGCGATGTGTGCGCTGCGGCTGGGCTCCTGACACAGGCCGGTGACGGTGGACCAGAAGATTCCTGCTTCGCGGACGGCTTCAAGATCAAGCTCTTCGGCTTTGATCTGCAGGTCAGGCGCCGTGGGGAAGCGGCCGTAGAAGTACAGCGGGAACTCGTCCGTTGCGGGCTTGATCGCACAGAACGTCACTGCCGTGGGGTATTCCGCAACCGGCGACACGAACGAATCGTCAACATTGAACTTGTGAAGTTCGCGGTGCAGGTACTTCCCGAAGGCGTCATCGCCGGTGCGGGTGATGACACCGGTGCGGCGGCCATGGCGGGCTGCCGCAACAGCCACGTTGGAGGGCGAGCCTCCGAGGTACTTACCGAAGGACGTCACGTCCTCCAGGTCCACTCCGATGTCATTCGGGTAGATATCAACGCTGATGCGCCCGATCGTGAGTAGTTCGTGGGTCACGGTAATCGTTGACCTTTCTCTTGTGAACTCTGAACCTTTGAGCGCTGGGCCCCAATGCCTTGCCACCCCTCAGTGAGCGGGGCCACATGACTACTTTGCACCAGATTTCATGTCCTGTCAAAGGTTTGTACTGACATATTTACAACATGACACAGACAGCTTTTACTTGCTCGGAACAGCCAGTTCCCCACTGACATATTGGCTGCGCCCAAAGCCAAAGGACCAGTCCCCCGGCGAGTTCTCCACGTAGCCAACAAAGACATCCTCGCCCGCCACGCCCACACCGGCCAGGCCAGTCGCGATGGCCTCAAAGAGGGAGCTCTTGACCTCCTGGCTGCGTCCACCCTGGGTGAAGATCTGGATCATGACCACACTGTCGGTGCGCTCGAAACCGAGGCCTGCGTCTTGGGCGACGATTTGACCCTGCGCGTGTTCCGTAAGGATGTGGAAGTAGTCCCGCTCGGGGATTCCATACTCGGCAAGGATGGCGTCGTGGATGGCGCGGCTGAGGGCAGCCAGCTCCGCGGGCGAGCGACCTTGGTTTACATCGATTCGAACAAGCGGCATTGCGATCCTCCTGGAGTAGTTTGTCCTGACATACTAACAAACAATTGCATCTGGAGTACAGCAAAAGCCCGCCCGGGACATTCCGGACGGGCCTTTGCTTGAGCGTTGCGAGGCCCACTCTGCGCCCCAAAACACGCGAATACCCCGCACATCAGGCCCCACAACGGGGAACCTCACGTTGCGAGGCCCACTCTGCGCCCCAAAACACGCGAATACCCCGCACAGCGGGCCCCACAACGAACGCTTAAAGTACGACGGCGGCCCGG
>NZ_JBFRDO010000031.1:0-29100 GCF_052113825.1 Paenarthrobacter sp. TAF1 | reverse complement strand
GGGCAGTCGAGGGCGTCGCAGCCGGGGTCTTTGGTGTCGGGTCCGTCGGCACGGCAGTGGGTATCGGCCATGTACTGGTTGGGGTCCTCGGCGGTGGAGGAACTGGCGGTGCCGCTGAGGCTAGGGCTTGATGTTCCGGTGGAAGGATCGAACACCCAGCGAGACCCGACTTCCATAGTTCCCGCTGCCCTATTGGTCGATGCCCAGTCGTCAGCTGCTTGAGCAACTTGAACTGGCATCGCGAAGATGAACGCGGCTGCGGTTAGGCCAGCGGTCAGAATATGGCGACGGGCCTTGTTAACGAACGACACCAGTGTCCACAACTTTCCACGTCGAATCGAAACGAGCGACGATTACAAACGCGTCATTTGTCGCCGCATCTGCAGGGCGCCCTTCCGTGCCGTCTGCGTTGTAGTAAGTGATCGCCTGTTGAATAACCTGAACTTTGGCTTGATGAGTGGTCCCCGCGGAGTTCCAGGCAACCTCAATCCGCGGGGTGCTAATCTTGCCGCCCACAATCCACCGGCCATCTTTGGAGCTGTCCAAGGCGGCTTTCTGAAATTGGGCGCAGGCCTTGCACTCAGGGGTGCTGAGAGCGTTGGTGCCTGAAATGTCGCCGGTCTCGTCGGCATAATTCCCGATCGCGTACCAGTACCGAATAAACGCTTCCAGTCCGGCCTTGGAGTTTTCCTTCGCCAGCTCGGTCATCACAGGCACCGGTACGTTCTGGGCTTTCCCCTTCGCATCCGCCGGTTTGTAGGCCCCGGAAGAAGACGGAGTAGCCGAAGCAGCGGGTGACGTAGCGCTTGAGGTGGGCGACGCCGTCGTCGAGCTTGTCTCCGAAGAGCCCGTACCTGGCGACCCGCCCTGGCAACCGCTCAGAAGCACCGCCGCCAGGATGGACGACAACATGGCAGACGAAAGGCGTGACATGACAAGCTCCCCAACAGCTGTTCGACGGTGTGGCGGCCAGTCTAAGCAGCGTGCGCGGGGGGACTCACGTCAGAAAAATGGTCCTGTGGATAAGTGTTAGGTAATTTCTGCTGGATGATCGGGACGTCGATATCGTAAAAGGCTTGGGATTCCGGGGTTTCTGGCCGGCGCCCAGCCTGATGATCCAGCAAATTTGCGTGGTACACCGCAAGGTCAGCCCCGCAACTTCTCCATGTCCCTGCGGTCCTTCTTAGTGGGCCGGCCGGCTCCGCGGTCGCGCTGGGGGAGTCCAAGCTTGGGAGCCACGGGCCTCGGCGGAGTGTGGTCGGTGAAACAGTGCGACGCGGCCTCGGCTCCTACGCGTTTGGCGATGAGTCGTCGCACTTCAAGGATCCGTTCCCAACCCGATTCCCGCACACGGATGGTGTCGCCGATGATCACGCTTTGCGAGGCCTTGACCGGATTGCCGTTGATCCGGATGTGTCCGGCTCGGCAAGCGGCGGTGGCTGCGGAGCGGGTTTTGTAGGCTCGGATCGCCCACAACCAGGCATCAACGCGGACGTTTGCTGGGGATGACGACGGAATACTCATGATCTGAACGAGTCTAACCGGGCGTCACGTGCACGACGAGAACGCTGGAAGAAGTCCGGAACGCGGGAAAGGTGCGAGTTCGCTGGAACGCTCCGGCGAACTCGCACCGTCGCGGCGTTCTCAGGGGGCGCCAGGGAACCGAAAGCAACTACCGCACCGTCACCTCAACCCGCTGCGCCATGTTGTTCCCGATGCCCTGGTAGTTCCACACCTGCTCGGTAGGCTGCAGCGCGCCCGAGGTATCCATGGCCCGGCACCGCAACACGTGTTCCCCTGGGCTCGCGACCCACACCATGGACCACGACCGCCACGCGAAGTCCCCCAGCGCCGGATCCAAGTGCGCAGGCATCCATTCGCCGTCGATCCCCACTTCCACCCGCTCCACTTCACCGTGTCCGGACCATGCACGGCCGTGCAGCATTACCGGGCCGGCGTTTACGATCCGTCGCCGGGTGAAGAATTCCGGGATCCCCGGCGGCACCATCAGGGAGCGCACGCGGATATGGGTGACAGGAATGCCAGGCCCGTCCGGACCCTGCAGATAGTGATAGGCCACGGACTGCTGCCATCCCATGAACCGCGACGTCACTGCTTCGATCGACGTCAACCACTTCACACTCGCCATCCCGTACCAGCCAGGGACCAGGAGCCTCAACGGGAATCCGTGCTGCAGTGGTAAGGGCTGGCCGTTCATGGCGTAGACCAGCATCACTTCGGGGTGCATGGCCTCGGCGACGGAAAGACTGCGGGCATACGGCTCTTCGACGCCGCCTTGGACACCGTTGTCGGCACCGGTAAAAACAAGTTCGACGGCGTCACCCGCCAACCCTGCCTCCTCCAGCAGGGGCGCCAATGGAGTTCCGGTCCACTCGGCTGTGCCCACCGCGCCAAGCACCCAGGGCTGGCTCAAGGGGCGGGGTTCCAGAAGCGAGCGGCCGTTTCCCGCGCATTCGAGAGTGACGGGCATGGTGACAGCCGGCCGCGCTTTGATGTCCTCGAGGCTGAGTTCAAGCGTGTGGTCGACAGCCCCGCCCAGTCGCAACCGCCACGTCTCAGGTGACAGATGCGGGATGTCGAAGTGGATCAGCAGGTAGTGCAGGCCGGCCGGAGTGATGTCGTCGCGCAGGGCCTCCAACGGCATCGAATGGTTCCGCCCGGAAAGCTGCAACTCTTCGTGGGTCAGGGGTCCATCGGTGGGCTGCCCGGTGACGACGGCTTTCGTGGCCCGTTGTTTGAGGTGATCGTTGGACATGGGACGGCGGCGTTCTACTGGAAGCTAAACGCTGCGGAGTGCCGCAGCACTTAGGACAAGGATCACGCCGGGGCGAACCTGCGTCAATACCTCGTTGCGAGGCCCGCTCTGCGCGCTAAAACAGGCGCGAAGAACGCAGAGCAGGCCCCACAACGGAAGGTGGCTACCGGCGTCGTAGTTCCGGGTACTCGAGGTGCGGGGCAACGGTGCCGGCGTCGCGTTCGAGGAAGTTGACCGCGGGCGCCACGATGTCGTCGATTTCATCCAGAACGGACTCGCTCAGCACCACGTCCGCGGCTTTCAGGTAATCGGTCAGGTGCTCCTCGGTGCGGGGGCCGATGATCACGCTGGTCACTGCCGGGTGGTTCAGGGCAAAGGCGACTGCCAACTGGATGAGCGTCAATCCGTGGCGTGCCGCGAGTTGGGCCAGGGCGTCCGCGGCGTGCAATTTGCCTTGGTTGAACGGCGCATTCACATCGAAGCGGCCGGGAAGTGCGGAAAAACGCGAACTCTCGGGCTGCCCGGCCCCGACCCGGTAACCGCCTGCCAGCCACCCGCCGTCGAGCGGTCCGTAGCTCAAGACCCCGACGCCGTACTGCTGGGTGATGGGGAAGACGTCGCGTTCGTTGGCACGCACCAGAAGCGAATAGGGCACTTGGTCCACGACCGGCGGGGTCAAGTGGTTGGTGTTGGCGATCCACTGGGCCTCAACGAGTTGGGCCGGGCTGAACACGGACGTGCCGTAGTAGAGGATCTTGCCCTGGCGAATGAGGTCGTTGAGGGCAGTGATGGTTTCCAGGAGGTCGGTGTTGTAGTCCGGGCGGTGTGCCTGGTAGAGGTCGATCCTGTCCGTGTTCAGACGCCGCAAGCTGTCCTCGACAGCCCGGACAATCCAGCGGCGGGAGTTGCCGGCGTGCGCGGGGTTGGATCCCATTTGCCCGTGGAACTTGGTGGCGAGGAAGACGTCGTCGCGCCGGCTGTGGATCGCTTGGCCCACCACGGTTTCGGATTCCCCTTGTGAGTAGATGTCTGCAGTGTCGATGCTGGTGATACCGGCGTCGAGCGCGGCCTTGATGATCCGGATGCTCTCTGCGGGACCTGTGGGCGCGGCGCCGGTGCCGAAGTTCAGGGTGCCCAGGGTGAGCGGGCTGATCAGGGCGCCAGTGCGTCCAAGCGTTCGTAGCTCGTTGAGGCTCATGTCGGCTTCCTGTGGATGGATAGTGCTGGGTCGACGCCTGGGTCAGCGGCGTGGACGGGATGTTCAATCGAGGCTACACACGGCCGCCGGAGGCATAAACGCAAATGGTAGAAGTTCTTCGTTTTTCGTCTTGCGGGGTAATGGAAGAGGCCTTACTTCGCGACATTTCTTGACACACGGCAACACAAATGTCTTGCGGATCAACAAATATTGCCGTTCTTCCAAGCGGGTGAATTATGGGAAAGGAACTTAGGAAACGCACGAAAGGGACAGCGGGATGACACAGACCACAGTGGAAGAAACGGCGGCCATCAAGGCGGCTTTTGCGCAGTTCCCCTCCGGAGTTGCCGCCTTCAGCGCGATGGTGGATTTCACGCCGGAAGCGTTGGTGGCGTCGTCCTTCACCGTGGGCGTTTCACTGGAGCCGCCGCTGGTCATGTTCGCAGTGCAGAACTCGTCCACAACGTGGCCCAAACTGCGCCAGGCTCAGCGGCTTGGCGTCTCGGTCCTGGCTGAGGGGCAGGAAGCTGCCTGCCTCCAGCTCTCGTCCAAAACGAGGGACCGCTTCGCCGGGCTGGACACGAGTGTCAGCGACTCGGGCGCGGTGCTGATCGATGGGGCCGTGTTGGGTTTCGAATGCGAAATAGTTTCAGAAACGCCCGCCGGGGATCACGCGATCGTGGTTCTTGAGGTCAAGGCAACCACCGTCAACCTCGAGTCCAAGCCGCTGATCTACCATGGCGCAGCGTTCCGTCAGTTGGCCGCTTAGCCCGGCACGCCGAGCTAGGAGTTTCGGGCAGCGCCGCTGAGGGATCCCTTTTTGGTGGGGCCTTGGGATTTCCCCTTTGGGGACGTCACAGGGCCCTGCTTCTTTGGCGGGTTGGCCGGTGCCGGGCTTTTTGACGACGGCGTGGGCTCGTCGAGGTCGCGGACCGTCACTTTGATGGGCGGTGGCTGCTGGGCCTTGGCCCGTTCGGCCTCGCGTCGGTCGGCTTCAGCCACCGCATCCGCCCAGTCCTTCGACAGGACCGGCGGTTCCTTGGCAGCGGCCACGACGATCGGGTGGTGCGCAGTCTGGTGCTCGACGGCGGACTTGACCTCGGCCGGTTTGGGCAGCTTCCGCGGGTCCACCTTTGATTTCCATGCGCCGTCCTTGACGGCGGCCGACGCACCTGAGATCCGGCGTCGGGTCACTCCGAGCAAGTCCCGCTTGGGCGCAGCGGGCGCCGTAGCAGGAGATGGCGCGGCAGGCGCCGCGGCAACCGGCGTCGCAACAGGGGCCGATTCCTCAGCTGCGCCGTCAACAGCGTCCGCGCCGACGACCGGGTCCGGCACGTATCCGGGCCGAGCGGGAAGGTGCACGATGGGAGTGGTGTCCTTCTTGGGGAAGACGCCAATCAACGCCAGGAGGATGACAGATACCAGCCGTCCCACTCCGGCAACCACCAGAGTGATGATGACAATCAACCCGAGGCCGAGGAACATCAGCAGAGCCAAGCCCAGCGTCCCCAAATACGTCAGGTTGATGGCGAGTGTTGTCGGATCCTCCACGTAGCCTCCCCTGGCTGTCGTTTTGTGATGCGCGCATTGCCCACCCAGCTTGCTTATCTAGCGTAAGGTCCCGCACCGTCGGAATCACGCGCCGCAGCCCACTCTGGCAGGGTTGTTTCGAACCTGTTATCTCGCATGCGAAAATATGTTGCCCAGCTCTCATTTACAGCCCAGATTGGCGCGTCGTGACCCCTGACCACACCCGGCTCCGCAACGGTGCCTGCCCCTGCCTTTCCGGCGAGCAGTACGACGAATGCTGCGGCCGGTTCCATCGCGGGGAGGCCGAGGCGCCCACCGCAGAGCAACTCATGCGATCCCGGTATTCGGCCTTCGTGGTCCTTGAGCCCGGGTATCTGTTGCGGACGTGGCATTCCTCCACCCGCCCGGATTCCATGGACCTGGACCCGGACCTGCAGTGGCGCAGGTTGGACATCCTTTCCACGAGCAACGGCGGCCCGCTCGACTCGGCGGGCACCGTCGAGTTCGCGGCGCACTACAGGTCCGACGGCGAACGCGGCGTCCAGCGTGAACTCTCCCGGTTCGTGCGGGAAGGCAAGCGTTGGTACTACGTGGACGGGGACGTGCTCCAATAGCTCACCGGTATTTGCGGTGGAGGGTTTCCTTGGTCGAGGGGCCGGGGGAGGCGTCGCCGATCCAGGGGCCTGTTCCTTCGGATTGGTCCAGGATTCCGGCCTCCAGCCAGGCGTAGTCGCCGTCGAGGACTTTCCGCGAGAGGTCGTGGTCGCCGTCGTCGGTGTTGCGCCAAAGCTGGTCGAAGTACTCATCCACCCGAACACGGGCCTGTTCGCAGAAGGCTTCAGCCAGCTCGAAGGCAGCCGCGCCTTGTTCCGGGTGGGTCCGCAGCAGCGACTCGGCGCGTGAACAGCACGCGGCCATGGCGAACAGCTCGGCCCCGATGTCCACGATCCTGCCCAGGAACGCCTGCTTGTGCTCAAGCTTGGCCTGCCAGCGTCCCATCCCGTAGAAGGTCTGCCGGGCGAGGCGGCGCGAGGAGCGTTCAACAAAGCGCAACTGCTTGGCGAGCCGCCCGAATTCGGCGTACGACCGAGGGTCCATCCCGGCGCCCGCAACCAGTTTGGGCAACCAGCGGGCGTAGAAGCCGGAGGCCCCGACGGCGGCCTTCGCCTTGTCCTGCAGGCTTGCGTCCGCCGAGGCGAGGTCGCCGGCGGCGGCGAGGTGTGCGTCCACTGCCTCGCGCGCGATCAGGAGTTTCATGATTTCGCTGGAACCCTCGAAGATCCTGTTGATGCGAAGATCCCGGAGGAGTTGCTCGGCCGGGACTGCCCGTTCCCCACGGGCTTCGAGGGAATCGGCGGTTTCGAAGCCGCGGCCGCCACGGATCTGCACCAGTTCATCGGCGATCCTGCAGCTCAGTTCGGTGGACCACAGTTTGGCCAGCGCGGCCTCGATGCGGACGTCCTTCTGGCCGGCGTCGGCCATCTCGGCGGAGAGCTCAAACACGGCCTCCAACGCAAAAGTGGTGGCTGCGATGAAGGCGATCTTCTTGCCCACGGCCTCGTGCTTGCCCACTGGGCGGCCCCACTGCGTCCGGGCGTTGGACCACTCCCGGGAAATCTTCAGGCTCCACTTTCCAGCAGCGACGCAGAGGCCGGGGATGGAAAGCCGCCCGGTGTTCAGGGTCGTGAGGGCGATCTTCAGCCCCTGCCCCTCCCGCCCGAGCCGGTTGGCGGCAGGCACCCGCACCTGGTGGAAGCGCGTCACGCCATTCTCGATGCCACGCAGGCCCATGAAGGCATTCCGGTTCTCCACCGTGATGCCGGGCGAGTCCATCTCCACCACAAAAGCCGAAATGCCGCCCTTGTGCTCGGTTCCATCAGGATCGGTGTGGGCCGGAACCCTGGCCATGACCACAACGAGTTCAGCGATCACGCCGTTGGTGGTCCAGAGTTTCACGCCGTCCAGAAGGTAAGAACCGCCGTCGTCGGAAAGTACGGCAGTGGCGCCCATGCGGGCGGGGTCGCTGCCGACGTCGGGTTCTGTCAGGAGGAACGCCGTGATGGCGCCGGCGGCGCAGCGCGGCAGGTATTCCTTCTTCTGCTCCGGCGTGCCGAACTCCTTGACGGGCTCGGGGACGCCGATTGATTGGTGGGCGGAAATCAGCGCACCCAGGCTCGGATGGACTGAACCCAGGAGGGCGAGGGCCCGGCCGTAGTACACCAGGGAAAGGCCCAGTCCGCCGTATTCGCGTGGGATCTTCATGCCGAACACGCCAAGCTCAGCGAGCCCGGCCAGATACTCGTCCGGAATCCTGGCGTCGCGTTCGATCTGCCGGCCGGACATTGTTTTGGCAAACGCCAGCAACCGGGCCATGAACTCCTCGCCCCGTTCCACGTCGTCCGCTTTGGCTTGTGGCCAGGGGTGGATCAGGCTGAGGTCGAAGCTGCCCAGATACAGGCCTTTGGCGAAGCTTGGCCGGTTCCATTCAGTTTCGCGGGCAGCCTCGGCGACGGCGCGGGCTTCCTCTGCTGTGGCATTGACGCTTGCGGCGGTGAGACTGCTGTCTGTAGCGGACGTCATGGGAAAACTCCTCTAGCCGGTTGTGCCGGATGGAGCCAGGGTCCGCCGTGGGTGGGAACCCTTCAGCTGTCCCTCAATGCTACCCGCGGGTAGCTACCCGTGCCAGAGGAAACCTGGGGCTGGAATTCCGCCGGAATTTCCACCTGTCCGGCGTGGTGGACCAGGCTGTCCCAGGCAAAATTAATGCCGTGGACAAGGCCACCAAGGACGGCTTTGACGATGTACCAGGCCGTCCCCATGGCTCCGATCAGGACGATCGTTGCCATTGCTGCGGCCGCAATGAATGCGGCCAGGATTACAGCGAAGAACAGCGTTCCAATAACTACGTATGTGCCTGTTTCCAGCGCAGTGAAATCGAAATCCATGGTTCCCCCCGGAGCGACATTGCGTGAGTCGACGCGGCGTGGCGGCGTCGATGATCTGACATTAGGGGCGGGGGTGCTTTCCGGCCAGTGCTGACGCGCGTCATTTGCGGCGTTGATATGCGATCGAAACCGTACCGGAGCGTAAGTCACGGAATGGTTGCGGCCGGCCTGCGCTGAAGCCCCCGACGGCGGTACTTCCGGCCCGCTCGACGCCTCCGCGACGCTCTGCGTTAACCTTGTACGGGGCAGTTTCCGCTGCCAGCCAGGTTTCGCAGCAGCTGAAGGAGAGTAGTTGTCCCGTTCAGCCATGTCCTCCGCCGACGCAATCGGCGCGAGGCTCCGCGACCTCGAACAGCTGACCAAGGGTCCCGCGTGGGCCCTGACGCGCTCGGCGCCGTGGGTCATCGCCGTCCTCCAGGCCTCCTTTACCCGCACCAGGCCGCAGCTTCCGCTCGAAGAGTTCCACGCCGACGTCGACGCTTTCCTTGAGCAGCTCCGGCGCCAGGATCCTGCGCTTGGCGGCCAGCAGAACGGCAAGTTGTTCGGTGACGAATGGACGCGCAAGCAGTTCCTGACGCGACGCAACCAGTCGGGCCGGATCGTGTACGAGGTCACCGAGCCCGCAGCGCGTGTGCTCGCTTTCCTCGACAGCCTCTCCAGCGAACGTTCCACACTGAACGGCTCGAGGCTCGGCACGCTGCTCGGCGATGTGGAGAAGCTGGCCAACGAAACAAACCCGGACCAGAGCGCGCGCCTGGAGGCCCTGGAAGAGGAAATCCACGAGCGCCAGCAGCTGGTGGAGGACATCAGTTCCGGCGAATTCGACGGCCTCCTTGACGACGAAGAAGCCGTTGAAGCTGCCGGTAACATCCTTGACCTCGCCGCAAGCCTGCCCGCGGACTACAAGAAAATGCGTGACCGTATCGAGGAACTGGTGGGGGAGCTCCGCAACCAGATCATCGAAGAGTCGTTGAGCAAGGGCGCAACCATGGCCCAGGTTCTGGAGGCCGACAAACGGCTTCGGCAAAGCCCCGAAGGACGTACTTTCCGCTCCTTCACCGCCTTCCTTGAGGATCCGCAACAGCAGCTGCGTTTCCGCTCGGCCATCGGCGAGGTGCTGAGCAGGCAGTTTGCGGACGATCTCTCCCACGAGGACCGCGAAACGCTGAAAAACCTCGTCGCGGAACTGCGGTACCAGCACAGCCAGATCCAGCGGATTTACGGAAAGCTCTCGGAAAGCCTCAACACCTATATCCAGAGCGACGACGTCCGGCAGTCGGTTAGTCTCCGCAAAGTGCTGGCCGAAGCCGAACAGGCCATCCGTTCCCTGCCCTACGAACGCGACCGGCCCGGCCTGGTGCCTGGACCTGTGCTCTTCAACGCCGGGTTCGAGTCCTTGGCCATGGTCAAGCTGTTCGACCCGGACGAGTTCGCCACGCCCCCGCGCCTGGCCGACCCCATAGCGTTCAGCGACTCGGACAGGGTCCGTTCGGCCCGCACCGGCAAAGCGCGCCCCGATGTTGTGCGGGCGGCCATGGCGGGCTCGGCCACGTTGGGTGAGGCCTGGGAAAACCTGCCCGCGGAGGAACGGCACATCAACAGCGTCCGGACCCTCCTGTCCATGGCATTGCAGACCGGTGCGGCTTTCGACCGCGCCGCCTGGGAACACATCGACTTCGAACAAATCGACGGCAGCATCCGCACCGCGTACCTGCCTGTCGTCACGCTGAATGAGGATTCCAATGACTGAGGACATCACGACGACGGACATCACCGAAGCGGAGGACGTCACCGCTGCGGAGGACGTCACCGAAGCTGAGCAGGACACCGAAGCCGAGCAGGACACCGTTGAGGTGCCAGATGAGACCGCCCAGCACCCGGACCCGTTCCGGATCACGCCGCGGGACACTTTCGTGGACGGTGCTGCGCTCTTCCCCGGCGACACCGGCGTGCTCCCGATGAAAGTCCGCCATGCCCTGGTGAAGCTCCTTAAAGGTCCCTACGTTGACGGTGCCCGCGACGAGAAGCTGTGGACGACCCTCCTGGACAACCAGCTGATTCTCCGAAGCCGCCTCTCGGAACTCTTCCTGACGCTCCAGTTGGACCACGACCGCAAGATCGCTGTCCTGCGACCCGTTGATCCGGAAATCATCGGGGCGAGCTCCCGCTCCAGCATTCTCCGCCAGCAGCGTGCTTTGAGCCGCGTTGAAACCATCGTGCTGCTCCGGCTGCGCCTCCTCCTGGACCGCCACGTCACAGCCCAGACCGACCCCACGATCACCCGCGAAGAGATCTCCGACCTCGTAGCGAACTACACCCCCGCCGGCCAACAGGATGCCCTGCGCGACTCCGACGTGGTCACCCGCACCATCACCAAACTCCTCGCCCGGCAACTTCTCCTCCCCACCCCGCTGGATGACACGTACACCATCAGCAACGCCCTGCCATTGGCCCTCCCGTTCGAAAACATCGGCGACATCCCGGCCCACATAGAGGCCCTCGTGGCAGTAGCAGCGGACGAATCCGGCACGGAGCCTTTGCTGGATATGGAAGCTGACTCCAGCCCCACTTCCGAAGAAGGGGACGACGACGCCGGTACCGCCGCGGACAGTGACCCAGCAGCAGAGGAGGCAGCCAAGTGACCATCGCAAGCATGCTCCCGCTCGGCGAGCTCACGAACCCGGGCCAGATGCGTTTGGCCCTCGTCCAGGTGGTCAACTGGGGCACCTTCCATGGCGCCCACACCATGCACGTGGACCGCAAGGGCACGCTGCTGACCGGCAATTCCGGTGTCGGCAAGTCCACACTCTTTGATGCCATGCTCCGCGTTTTCGATGCCCGCCCGCGGTCGAACGAGGCTGCTGCCCAGCGGTCCGGCGGGGCTGTGGAGGACAAGAGGACCACGTTCACCTACATGCGCGGCAAGGTCGGTGACAAGGCGGTCGGGGATAGTTCGGCCAGTGCCTTCCAGCGCCCCGGTGCCACCTGGTCCGCCGTCGCGCTGACGTTTGATAACGCAGCCGGCACGAAAGTGACGGTGTCGGCGCTGTTCGACCTGCCGAAAAACGGCACGGAGTCGAGCGTTGGGCGTTTCTATGTGATCGACAGCAAGCCCCTGGACCTCGAAGCGATCGAGGGGATCGCGCAGAAGCGGTTTACCAGGAGTGCCTTGGAGTCGATCTTCCCGGACGGTCAGGTGTTCGACGTCCACAAGGCGTTCGCCGAGCGGTTCCGGCGGCTCCTGGGTATCAACTCGGACCAGGCGCTTCCGCTGCTGCGCGTTATCCAGGCCGGCAAGGGCTTGGGCGGCAGCGTCAACACATTCTTCCGGGACCAGGTGCTGGATGCCCCGGCCACGCTGGCTGCGGCGGACGACGTCGTGGAGGAATTCAGCAACCTGATGTCGATCCGGCAGCGGCTGGAGGATGTCCGGCTGCAGCGCGACCAGTTGGCTCCGGTGCCGGGCCTGAACAAGGAATACGCCCAGGCCTTGTTGGACGCCAACCGCCTCCGTGAGTTGGCCGGCGAAGAGTTTGAAGCTTACAAGCAGCAGCTCGCTGTCACGGTGCACGCCAAGACGTTGGCCCGCTTCAAGGAGTTGGCACAGTCCAAGGCGCAGGAACTCGCCGCCGAGCGTGTGGTCCGCGATGCCCTGGCCAAGGAGTTGCGCGACCTTGAGCTGGACTACAACAACCGCGGTGGCAACGCCATTTCGGCCATTGAGCAGTCGTTGGAGAACGCCAAGGTTGGCCTGAAGCTGCGCCAGCAGGTTGAGGACTCGGCCAGGAAGGCGCTGGCCGACGCCGGGTTGAACCTGGAATGGTCCGCCGAGGGCTGGGACCAGGCGCACGAGCAGGCCGCCGCCCGTTCGATCGAGCTGAAAGACGATTCAGAGGCCTTGAAGGAACTCCGTTTCGAGGCGTTCGATGGCCACGCGACCAAGAAGCGTGAGCTGGCTGCGGCCCAGCAGGAACTGTTGTCGCTGCGGTCGCGCAAGTCCCTGCTGCCGCCGTCGAGCATTGAAAACCGGGCCGCCATCGCTGCCGCGACGGGCGTACCGGAGGAGCGGATGCCGTTTGGCGGCGAGCTGATCGACCTCGCGGAGGGGCAGGACCAGTGGCGGCCCGCGGCGGAGCGGGCCCTGCGCAACCTGGCCACCACCTTGCTGGTTCCGGGGGAGCACTTTGCCGCCGTCACGCGATACCTGAACGACAACACTGTTCGGGGCGCGCTGCGCGCGGTGGACGTCTCCAAGCCGCTTGCCGGTGGGGCGCTGGCTGTGGAGGACGTGTCCGACGGCGACCTCTTGACGAAGTTGAGCATCCTAACCTCGGGCGCAAACGCCGACGCCGGGGAATGGATCCGTGAGCGGATCGCCCTGGACTTTGCGTATCCGTGTGTCGAGGACCCGGACGAGCTTGCCTCGATGGACAAGGGCCTGAGCCTGGGCGGCGTTGTGAAGCGGAACCGGCACACCGTTGAGAAGGACGACCGATTCACCAGCCGGCAGGATTACGTCCTCGGCTTCGATAACGCTTCCAAGCTTGAACTCGTCGCTGCCCGCGTGGGCGAGCTGGAGAATGAGCTGGCCAAGGCTGCCGACCTGGCCCAAAGCCGTGAGGATTCGCACCAAGGCATGGCCCGCCAACTGGAAGCCCTGCGGCGCGTGGCTGAAGACGAGCGGCCGTGGGAGCAGGTTTCAGCTGCCGTTGCCGCGGACGAGCTGGCACGGATAGAGCAACGGCTGGTGGATGCTTTGGCCGCCCAGGCGGACCTCGAGCCGTTGCGTGCCAACATCGAAGTTGTTAGGGAAA
This sequence comes from Paenarthrobacter sp. TAF1, assembly GCF_052113825.1. Lineage (NCBI taxonomy): Bacteria > Bacillati > Actinomycetota > Actinomycetes > Micrococcales > Micrococcaceae > Paenarthrobacter > Paenarthrobacter sp. TAF1. The sequence continues at coordinate 15,837 of NZ_JBFRDO010000031.1, read as the reverse complement.
AGCACCAGTCCTCCACAGGCGTGGCGGCTGTGCTGCAGAGCGAATACAAAGCGCTCGACCACAAGATGACCACGGCTGACGGGCTGCTGGATGCGGCGAGGCTCAAGCTTGAGCAGTCACCGCCGTCGGCCTCTACCGTCACCGCGCTGGAACCGTACTTCGACGGCGTCGCGGACGTCTCCGAACTGTATGAGCTGGACAACCTGGCCAACAGCGTCCGGAACAAACTCCTGGACGAGTTGCACGCGGCCGAATCCCGGAGCCAGGCGACTGCCGAACGCCTGACGCGCATGTTCGAAGCGTTCGTCCGCGACTGGGGGAGCGCCATCAGCGCCGACCACGGCACCTCAATTGGTGCCGCAGGCGACTTTGAATCCCGCTACCACGCGATCGTGAGCGACGGCCTGCCCGCACAGGAGGCCGAGTTCAGGCTGTTCTTCAACCAACGCACGCACGAGTCGTTCAGTACGCTCCTGCACCTTCTCGATGAGGAACGGCGCAGCATCACCAGCCGCATCCTCCCTCTCAACGGCATCTTGTCCGAGGTCAATTTCCACGAGGGAAGCTTCCTGGAACTGGACATCAAGCAGACGCTGCCGGCAACGGCCAAGGTCTTCAAGGACGCCATCCAGAACGCTTTGAAAACCAAACACACACGGCCCTCGCGCGGCGCTTCGGCCGCTGGTTCCGCCGAAACGGACGACGACGCCGAGCTCACCGCCCGGTATAAATCGCTGGAAACGCTGGTGAAGCGGCTCGGATCGCAAACGCCGGAGGATCGACGTTGGCGTGCCGAGGTGCTGGACGTCCGTGGACACGTCTTCATCCAGTGCAAGGAACACCGCGAGGTGGCAAAGCAAGGGAAGGCCGGCGCATCCAAAACCGGCAAGAAGAAAACCGAAGTCTTCATGCACGCCGACACCGGCTCCATGTCAGGCGGTGAGCGCCAACGGTTCACGGCCTTCATCATGGCTGCTGCATTGAGCTACCAGTTGGGCATCGCCGAGCAGGGCTTCACCACCTACGGCACCGTGATGATGGACGAAGCGTTCGTGCTGGCCTCGGAGGAGTTCGCGGGTGCGGGCATCAAGGCACTCCACGAATTCGGCTTCCAGCTGTTGCTGGCCGCGCCCGAAAACGTCATTGACCTGTCACGGCACCTCGGCTCCGTCACGGAGATCCTGCGGGACAAGCGGACCAACCGCTCGGGCGTCCTCACGGCTCCCGTTATCGCAGGGCCGGGCGAACCCGGCGCATGGCGATCCGAAGCCAACCCGGTGGACATCGTCCTGCGCTAGAAAGCAACGCGGGGTCACTTATGGCCCTTTGGGAGGCCCTTTATGGGCCAAAAGTGACCCCGCGTTGCTCCAGGGCGCTACTTTGACACGTCGCGGACCCGGTCCAGGAACTGTTCCGTCCTGGACTCCAGGCCTGCGATTTGCCGAACCACGACGACGGCCGGGTCCGGGTTGATCTCATTGGCCGGTGGTTCCTTGCGCACGTTGGCGCTGCAACCGAACTCGGCGCAGATCAGGGTGCCCACGGTGTTCCCGTCCTTGCCGGACTGTCCAGCCTTCTTGGCAACCCACAGGTAGACGTCGTCCTTGGAGAAGACGTCCCGGCACAGTTCGCACAGCACCACACGCTTCTTGCCGGACCCTCCCTCGGGGGCGCGGAGCATGACCCCAGTAAGTTTGCCCCGGTGGGGGACCACCAGGTACCCGCGCTGGGGCATCTTCTCGTCGCGCCATCCCAGGAATTCAAGGTTGTCCCAGTCGATGGTGTCGAAATCGCGGGGAAGATTGGCCTTCGCTGCCTCGGAGCGGCTGGCGTTGATGAAGGATGAACGGATCTGTTGGGCAGTGATTTTCTGCATGGCAAAGCTTCTTTCGAAAAGTGGTCGACGTCCGCGTGCCTGGGCGTGCCTCTGCCGGCACGGCCACGGGCAGTGTTGCGGGATGGCAGGAGTCGTCGGTCACCAAACGAGGAAATGGCAAGGCAAGGAAAGTGCCCTGAGGCCGGGTTTTTGCTGTGCCCGGAAACCTAGAGAGATGCCGACGTGCAGGGGAGTGCCAAGCAGGCCAAAACGGCCACCTCGCCAACCATGGCTGCAGCAACTGAAACAGTGCGCACGCTCATCCCCTCGTCGTTTTCCAGGAAGCGGTTGTTCCGCCATCGACCATCCTAACCCCAATCAAAAGCAGCCCGCATTGCCCAGGCCTGGAGATTAGGTGACGCAAACGTTTCGTAATTATCGGGAGGGTAGGCTAGCCTTACTTAGGTTCGCATCACTTACCTAAGGAGTACCGTGGCATCCCTTCTCCCACGCCGCGCCCTGCTGAAAACCGCAGGTACCGCGACGGCCGTCCTGGCCGCCGTCGCCCTTTCCCTCACTGGCTGCTCCACAGGACCGGCCACGTCGACGCCGGCAACCGAGCAGGCCGAGTCCGCCGCGTTCCCCGTGACCATCAAGAACGTCTTCGGTGAGACCACCATCAAGGAACAGCCCAAGCGCGTAGTCACCGTCTCGTGGGTCAACGACGACGTCGCACTCGCCCTGGGTGTTGTTCCGGTTGGCGTTCCCAAGAACGAGTGGGGCAACAACGACAAGGGCTCCACCCCGTGGAAGGACGCAGCGCTGGAGAAGCTCGGCGCCGCCTTCGGCACCGACAAGGCTCCCGTGCAGTACTCCGAGGCAGACRGCATCAACTTCACCGAGATCGCCAAGCTCAACCCGGACGTCATCCTGGCTGCCTACTCGGGCCTGGAAGAGGCTGACTACAAGAAGCTCAGCGAAATCGCCCCCGTCGTGGCGCAGCCGGAACTGGCCTACGGTACGCCGTGGCAGGAAAGCACCACCATCATCGGCAAGGCGCTGGGCAAGGAAGCCGAAGCCAAGAAGCTGGTCGAAGACACCGAAGCCACCATCAAGGACAAGGTTTCCAAGTACCCGCAGATCAAAGACAAGACCTTCATTTACGGCAACCTCGAGCCCGCCAAGGGTGACGGCGCCAACGTCTACACCGCCATCGACAACCGCCCCCGGTTCCTCTCCGAAATCGGCATGAAGCTGGCCCCCGTCGTTACGGAAAACACCAAGTCGAACACGGAATTCTTCATCCCGTGGTCCGCGGAAAAGGCCAACGAGCTTGAATCCGACATCTTCGTGACCTGGGTTCCCGAGGCTGCAACGGCCGACGCCATCAAGGCCGACCCGCTGCTGGGCCAGATCCCGGCCATCAAGAAGGGCGCACTGGTTGCCGATTCGGACCAGACCCTGACGCTCTCCATCTCCGCTTCCTCGCCGCTGAGCCTGCCGTGGGCACTGGATACGTTCCTGCCGCAGCTGGGTAAGGCCGCAGAAGCCGCAGGCAAGTAACTGCAATGAAACTGAGTACGACGACGGCCGTCCAGGGGCGGGGCAGCGGCAGCATGGTGCCGGCTGGCCCGGGAGGCATCTCCCCTGACGCTTCGGCATCCGGTAGGGGAACCGGGGCCCGGAGCGCAGCAGGCAAGCGCACCGCCTGGCTGCTGCTGGCCGTCGTCGTACTCGCCGCAGTAAGTGCCGCATCGTTGGCGATCGGCGCGCGCGGCCTTCCCCTCACCACGGTGTGGGAGGCCCTCACCAACTTCAATCCGGCTGACGGCAACCACGCTGTGGTGATCGCCCGGATTCCCCGCACCGTCCTGGGCCTCCTGGCTGGCGCTGCACTTGGCCTCGCCGGGGCTGCCATGCAGGGCGTCGCCCGCAACCCGCTGGCCGACCCGGGGATCCTTGGTCTCAACGCCGGCGCGGCCTTGTCCGTGGTTGTTGGCATCTACGTCTTCGGCATCGGCTCACTGACCGGCTACATCTGGTTCGCTTTCATCGGAGCCGCGGCAGCCGCCGTCGTCGTTTATGCCATAGCGTCCCGGGGGCGCGACGGTGCGACGCCGGTCAAGCTCGCCTTGGCGGGTGCGGCGTTGAGCGCGGGTCTGTTCTCCCTGATGAACGTCATTCTTGTCTCCAGCCAGGACACCCTGGACCGTTTCCGTTTCTGGCAGGTGGGCAGCATCGGCGGGCGGGACTGGTCCGTGCTGCTGCCTGCGCTGCCGTTCCTGGCTGTTGGCGCGGTCATCGTCCTGGGCGGCGGGCGCGTCCTGAACAGCCTGGCCCTGGGCGATGACATTGCCCGCGGCCTGGGCCAGAACGTCGGACTGGCACGCGGGATCACGGCACTGGGCATCGTGCTGTTGTGTGGTTCGGCGACTGCGTTGGCCGGCCCCATCGGCTTCCTTGGCCTGGTGATCCCCCACGCCGTCCGGTTGCTGACCGGCCCGGATTACCGGTGGATCCTGCCGTTTTCCCTGGTCTCGGCTCCCATCCTGCTCATCACCGCCGACATCATCGGCCGCGTGATCCTCCTCCCGGGCGAAGTTCCGGCAGGCATCATGACCGCGATCGTTGGAGCGCCGGTGTTCGTTTGGCTGATTCGCCGTGGAAAGGGGGCCGGACTGTGACGGTCCTTAAATCCGCGCCTGAGACGGCACTTAATGCCAATAATTCCCCCAAACACCCTCATCATCTGCCACTTCGGCGCGTGCTGAGCCCCACCTTCTTCCTGGGCCTCGCGCTGCTGGTGATGTTCGCCGTGTACGTGCTCCTGGGAAGCTACACCGTGACCATCCCCGACTTCTTCACCATCGTCATCAACCATCTGACCGGCGGCGAGAAGATCCCGGGCGCCAGCTTCATCGTGATGGAACACAAACTGCCCCGCGCTGTGGTGGGAACGATGATCGGCCTCGCTTTCGGGCTCGCCGGCGCGCTGTTCCAGACCATGCTGCGCAACCCGCTGGCCAGCCCGGACATCATCGGCATCAGCTACGGTGCCAGCGCCGCGGCAGTGACGGCCATCGTGATCTTCGGCGCATCCGGGGCTGTCGTTTCCGGTGCGGCCCTCGGCGGCGCACTGGGTGTCGCGGCCATCATCTACGCGATCTCCCGCGGCACCGGCTCCGGCGCGGGCGGGGGCAGCCGGGGCAACGCTGCAGGCAACCGCCTCATCCTGGCCGGCGTGGGCATCGCCGCAGCACTCCACGCGGTGGTCAACTTCCTCATGACCCGTGCGGATATCCGGACTGCCGCCGACGCCCTCATCTGGCTCAACGGCTCGCTGAACTCAGCCACCTGGGACCGGGCCGGTGTTCTGGGGGTCTCCTTGCTTGTCTTGCTGCCGGCCGTCGTGGTCCTCGCCGGACCGTTGCGCATCCTTGAACTGGGCGACGACGCTGCCGCCGGCCTCGGAATCAGGGTCAACGCCGCGCGGCTGGGACTCGTGCTGACCGCCGTCGGACTTGCCGCCGTCGCCACTGCCGCCGCCGGACCGGTAGCTTTCGTCGCGTTCCTCGCCGGGCCGATCGCCCGCCGCATCGTGCGCAAACCCAGCCTTCCGGCGTCGGCCCTCACTGGCGCGCTGATCGTGCTGCTGGCCGACTTCTTCGCCTCCAACATTGCTCCGGTCGTCCTGGACGGAACCGTCCTCCCGGTCGGCGTCATCACCGGTGCGCTCGGTGCACCCTTCCTGCTGTGGCTTCTGGTCACGTCCAACCGAAAGGAAGCCTGACATGGCCATCCTTAATGCCAAGGACCTCACGCTCCAGTACGAGCAGCGCAAGGTGGTGGAGGGGCTCTCCACCGAGATTCCCGAGGGCAAAGTGACCATGATCGTCGGCGCCAACGCCTGCGGCAAATCCACGCTCCTGCGCGGCTTGTCGCGGTTGCTGAAGCCGGCCGGCGGTGCCGTGACGCTGGACGGAAAGGACATCCACTCCCGTCCTGCCCGCGAACTGGCCCGCACGCTGGGCCTCCTGCCGCAGCACCCTGCCGCTCCGGACGGCATCACTGTGCGCGACCTCGTGGGCCGCGGCCGCTACCCGCACCAAGGTTTCTTCCGCAGCTGGAGCGCCGCCGACGACGCCGCGGTGCAGCGCGCGCTCGAAGCCACCGATACCTTTGGACTCGCTGAGCGGAGCATCGACGAACTGTCCGGCGGCCAGCGCCAGAGGGTCTGGATTGCCATGGCCTTGGCGCAGGAAACCGACGTCCTGCTGCTGGACGAGCCCACCACCTACCTGGACCTCGCGCATCAGGTGGAAGTCCTCGACCTCATCACGGACCTCAACCGCCGTCGCGGGACCACTGTGGCGATCGTGCTCCACGACTTGAACCTGGCAGCGCGCTACGCAGATCACGTCATCGCCATGAAGGGCGGGTGCATCGTGGCTGAAGGGCCCGCCATCGATGTGGTCACGGAAGAACTCGTCTTCAACGTTTTCGGCCTGGAGTCCCGGGTGGTTCCGGACCCCATCTCAGGCACACCACTGATCGTTCCCATTGGACGGCACCACGCAAGCCCCGCTGTAAGCAACGAATTGGAGATCGCCTCATGAGTGCACAACCGACACAGGCCAAAGCAAGCGCCGCCGTGGAGCCCATGACCCTCGCCTTCGACGTCACCGTGACGGCAGTGCAGGAACTGAGCCCCAATTTCCGCCGGATCACGTTCGGCGGCTACTCGCTGCGCGACTTCGGCGTCGCGGGCGACACCCTGGACTTGCGCGTGAAGCTGATGATTCCGTCCTTTGACGCAGACGGCAATGTCATTCCGTTGCCCCCCTTCAAAATGGAAGAGGCCGGCTGGTACCAGGAATGGCTGGCGATGGACCCGTCCGTCCGTGGGGACATGCGGACTTACACCGTCCGCTCCGAACGGCTCGACGCCGTGTACCCCGAAATCGACATCGACTTCGTCATGCACTTCGACGACGCCGGGCACGGCGGACCTGCGGCCAACTGGGCGCTTGCTGCGAAACCGGGCGACGCACTGACCATCATCGGTCCCAACAACAGGGCTGCACAGTGCGCCACCGCCGGCGCCTACGGTGGCATTGAATGGCGGCCGGGGCTGGCGCAGCGCGTACTCCTGGCCGGCGACGAAACCGCAGTGCCCGCCATCAGCGCCATCCTGGAAAGCCTGCCCGCCGACATGACCGGACATGCCTTCCTCGAGGTGCCCGAAGCCGGCGATTTCCAGGACATCAGCACCGCCGCCGACATCGAAATCACCTGGCTTGCCCGCGGCGCAGCCATCGGACGCTCCCGTCCCCACGGCGAACTCCTCAAGGAAGCCGTGGCCAAGGCAGTTCCCGTCCCGGGTTGGGTGGGCATCAAGGGTTCCGGAACCGCAGCAGGTCCTGAGCCCGAAGACGTCAACGTGGACCAGGACATTCTTTGGGAAACCCCGCAGCGCATGGACGCGGCAGCCATCGAAGCCACCAAGAACCCGACACTGCCCGCAGGTGCCCTGCCGTTCTACGCCTGGATTGCCGGCGAAGCGTTCGTGATCAAGGAAATGCGGCGCTACCTGGTGCGGGACGTTGGCATTGACCGCAAGCAGGTTGCGTTCATGGGCTACTGGCGTCGCGGCAAGGCGGAGGGCTAAGCCTTTTACGTGGGCGGCCGATTGGCGGCCATCCTCGGCGTGCTGCTCCTTCGTCGCTTTGACGCACGCTGCCGGATGCCCGACAACCGGCCCTGCAGTGCCGGACGCTTGCTCACTTCCCGCGTGCTTGGGCCGGACGCTTGTTCACTTCCCGCGTGCTTGGGCCGGACGCTTGCTCACATCCCGCGTGCTTGAGCCGGACGCTTGCTCACATCCCGCGTGCTTGGGTCCGACGCTTGCTCACATCCCGCGTGCTTGGGTCGGACGCTTGTTCACTTGGGGTTGGCTCGGGCTTAACCGGGGGCGGGTAGCTTCGGTGGGGTGCGGGACGACTTCGGTGACGGGAACAGCGCTCGACGGCGGTATGTCGCCATCGGGGATTCCTTCACCGAGGGCGTGGGGGACCCGAGCAAGATCCTGCCGAACGGGGTGCGCGGCTGGGCCGACCGGGTGGCCGAAAGGCTGGCGAAGGCGCAACCGGGGTGGGAGTACGCCAATCTGGCAGTTCGCAGCAAGAGGCTCCGGCACATCATCGATGAACAGCTCGAACCCGCGCTCGCCATGGAGCCCACGCTCATCACGCTGTACGCCGGCGGCAATGACATCCTGGACTTCGGCACGGACATGGACACCCTTCTTGCCGACTACGAACTCCTGGTCGCGCGGCTGAGTGGAACCGGGGCTACGGTGGTGCTCTTCACGGGGTTCGACGTCAAGGTTTCCGCGGTCCTGGAGCCGTTCAAGAAACGCAATACCTTGTACAACCACAGAGTCCGGGAGATAGCGGCCAAGTACGGCGCCGTTCTGGTGGATTATTGGTGCTTCGATGCTTACAAGGACCCGCGGATGTGGTCCCCGGACCGGCTTCACATGTCCAAAGCCGGCCACAAGTACTTGGCCGGACAGGTTCTGGACCATCTCAATGTCCCGCACAAGATCCCGGCCAAGGAATGGGAACCGCCTACCCGTTTGACCTTGCGTGAATGGGAGCGCCGCCAACGCCGCTGGGTCAACGACTGGGTGGTGCCGTTGTTCGGGCGCAAACTGCGCGGTGTCACCCTGGGCGATTCGCTGCAACCCCGCTGGCCGCATCCGGTCAAAGTCCCCCGCAAGGGTGGTTTGAAGAAGCTCATGGAAAACCGGGAGGCAGCACAATGACCATGACGCGGAGATTCGTCGCGTTGGGAGACTCCTTCACTGAGGGCGTGGGAGACGTTGACCGCAGGCTACCCAACAACTGTCGTGGCTGGGCTGACCGTGTGGCCGAGGAGTTCGCCCGGCACGATGACCGCACGCTCTACGCCAACCTGGCCGTTCGGGGCCGCCGCCTCCAAAGGATCGTCGACGAGCAGCTCGAACCCGCACTGGCCCTGAATCCCACACTCATCAGCTTCTACRCCGGCGGTAACGACCTCCTCATGGCCCGGCTCAACCTGGGCCGGCTCATGAGGGATTACGAAAATGCCGTGATGCGCCTCAAAGCCAGCGGTGCCACGATCGTGCTCTTCACCGGCTACAACGTCCCGTTGTCTCCCTTGCTGGAGCCCTTGAAGGTCCGTACTGCCATTTACAACCGCCACATCCGGCGGATTGCCGCGAAGTACCAGACGCTCCTGGTGGATTATTGGTGCTTTGAAAAGTTCCAGGACCCCCGCATGTGGGCTTCCGACCGGCTGCACATGTCCACGCCGGGCCACAGGTACATGGCCAGGAAAGTCCTGGAGGTCCTGGGAGCGCCCCATTCGCTCTCTGAGCCGGTCATGGCGCCGTGGCGTTCGAAGTCCCTCACCGAAAACATCGCCGACGACGTCGCCTGGCTGAGGCGCGACGTCGGACCTTGGTTTTCACGCCGGGTCCGCGGCGTTTCGAGCGGTGACCACCTGGGTGCCCGCTGGCCGGAACTCATGCCGGTGGTGCTGCCCGAACGGCTCGGAACCAGCGCGGCGAAAACCGTGAAAACTCAGCTGTCCAGCAGGTTTTCGTAGCCTTCGGCCACGCTGGTGGCGGTGAATTCGATGATTTCGAAGTCGGCCACCCCGTTGCTGTAGAACGGATCCTCGGCCAGCGAGGCATCCAACGTTGCCCTGTCCACTTTGGACAGCAGCACGCCTCCAGTGGCCGGGACGCGACGTCCGGACGCAAGGAAGATCCCGCCGTCGAACGCGTCCTTGAGCCAGGCCATATGGCCCGGGGGGTGAAAGTCGACGATTTCGTCCGGAACTTTGTAGGTCAAAGAGACTACGAACATGCAGCCAGCCTATCGCCAGGGCAGCAGGCCTGGACCCGGGAAGCCGACGGATTCTCATAAGATGGACCCATGAATCAACCCCGGTGGCTGAACGCCGACGAACGCCGTGCCTGGCTTGCCCTGCTGAGCATCAATACTTTGCTCCCCTCGGCGTTGGACACCCAGCTTCAGGCGGCCGGGAAACTGTCCCTGTTCGATTACAACGTGCTCGCCATGCTCTCCGAAACGGAGGGCCGGTACCTGCCTATGAGCGAGCTCGCTGCCCGGACAAGCGCCTCCCTGTCACGGCTTTCGCACGTGGTCACCAAACTGCAGAAACGTGGCTGGGTGGAACGGCAGGCCCACCCCGGCGACGCCCGCGTCACGGTGGCGCACCTGACCGACGCCGGCATGTCCACCATTGTTTCCCTGGCGCCAGCCCATGTGGAGTCGGTGCGGACGCTGATGCTCGACTCGCTCAGCCCCGACGACGTCGCCGACCTCGCACGGATCGGCGAGAAAATCGTTGCCCGGTTGGACAACAACCACTGGATTCTCCGCGATTCCTAGTGCTTTCTCCGGCGCAGAACAGCGGCTTTGTGGCTGTGAGCGCTGAAGTGGCAGACTGGCGGCATGGATTTTTCTGCCCGATATGTTGCCCTGGGGGATTCGTTCACTGAGGGTGTCGGCGACGACGATCCCACCCGCCCCAACGGGGTGCGCGGCTGGGCTGACATCGTGGCAGAGCAATTGGCCCAAAGCAACCCCGGTTTCGGCTACGCCAACCTGGCCATCCGTGGCCGGAAACTCCGCCAGATCATGGCCGAGCAGGTGGATGCCGCCGTCGCCATGAAACCCACCCTGGTGACCCTTTACGCCGGGGCGAACGACATCCTGCGGCCCAAGATCGACATCGACTCGCTGTTGGAGGAGTACGACGCCGGCATCGCCAAGTTGAGTGCGACCGGTGCCACGGTCCTCCTCTTCACTGGCTTCGATGCGAAGGGCTCGAAAGTGTTCAGCGCGATGCGTGGCCGCACTGCGATCTACAACGAACTCGTGCGGGAGATCGCGGAGGACCACGGCGCCTTGTTGGTGGATTACTGGCGCTTCGACGAATACGACGACTGGCGGCTGTGGGGCGAGGACCGGATGCACATGTCCACAGCCGGCCACATCAACATGGCCAAGCGCGTCCTGGACGTCCTGGAACACGAGCATGTGATCGACGTTCCCGAGCTCGCGCCCGCGCGGCTTTTGGGGAGGGTGGAGGCCCTGAAGGCAAACGCGCGCTGGCTCCGGGAGTCGGCAGCGCCGTGGGTGTCCCGTCGTCTCCGGGGCGTGTCTTCCGGCGATGGCCTCAGTCCCAAGTACGCAGAACTGATCAGGCCGGTTTCCTGAACCCGGAGGTAGCCAGCAGTGTCCCGTCGCGACGTACCGCGAGGACTTCCACCTTCCATTTTTCAACAGCCTGATCGAGGGTCCTTGTCCCGCCGGCGACGATGGCGGTTGCAAGGACGTCGGCGGTAACGATGTCGGCGGCGGCCACGGAAACCTGGTCGAACTCCGATGCCGCACCTCCAATGGCCCAAATGTGCTGGCCGCGTTCAGCCGTGCCCGACGTCGCGAGTGCCCGCAGGGCCGACATCGGATACGCGCCCAGCAAGGCTTGCCGATCCTGCGGGTCAACGATGCCGGCGAGCCACGGCTCCTCCGTCCCCGGTTCGGGGGACCCGCTCACCAGGACATCGCCGCCGGCGTTCAAGCACCAGTCCCGCAAACCCAGGGCTTCGAGGGACAACGCTGCCTCTCGCACCGCGTGTGCTTTCACGATCCCGGAAAGGTCCAACGTGCCATCCGGCCGCTCAGCCGTGAATGCCCCGCCGGTTGCCAACCGCCATTCGGACGCTTCTGCGTACAGGGCCTGCATGGACTCGGAGGCGTAGGCCAGGGTCAGCTCACCGCGGGCCAGCCTGCTCGCTTCGGAGCCGTTCCGGTACAGGCTGAAGCTCAGGTCCAGCTCAGAGAACTTATCCTCGACGACGGCGGCTGCTGACTCGAGCTCGTCAACGGCTGTTTGGGCGTAGTGGCCGCTCGCCACCGTCAGGCTCACTACGGTGCCCATGGTGCGGAATGTCCGGGCCCGCAGCTGCGTGGTGCTAGAAGTGTGCGGCATCGAGGGCTGCCTGGAGTGAGGTGAGGTAGGCGTCGCTGGTGACCGTTGCGCCGCCGACGGTTTGCACGTCCGCGGATTGCGCCTGGAGGACCTCGGACCGCAACACGGGTGCTGCCCGGCTGCTTATCTGGGCCGACTTGCGTTCGGCGTCAGTGAGCTGGAGGGCCGTGACTTCGGTGATCTTGCCGCCCTGGATGGTCACCCGGACCTGGACTGTACCGAAGCGGGTCTGGACGGCCGTGCCGTCGTACGTTGCCGCCGTCGTGGTTGTCTTGGTTCCGCTGCTGGTGGCGCTGCTGCTTCCGCTGGTGCCCGTGGTGGTGCCGCCGGCGGCACTGGCGCTGCTGCCCAGGCTTGTGGTGGTTGCCGTGCCGGTGTCGGCGATGTGCGCGCCCGACTGCCAGCCCGCCAACAGGATGCCCGCCGACGCCAGCGCGGTTGCCATGGCTGCTCGAATTCTCACCAGTCAAACCTTTCGTAGTGGACTTGTTCATCGGGGACACCCGCTGCACGGACTTCCCTGATCACGGAGGCGGCCCAGGGGGTGGGGCCGCAAACGTAAACGTCGGCGTCTGCGATGCCGGGTGCGTAGGAGGCGATGGTGAACCCGGCCGTCGTCGCGGATTCGGGGAGCCAGGAGCGGACGCCGGCTGAGCGGGGCCCCGTGAGGTGGAAGAGGGTGGCGCCCCGCGCCTGGCACAACGCCATGATTTCCTTGCCGAGGAAAAGCTCCGACTCATCGTGTCCCCGCAGCAGGACCGTGGCCTGTCCGGGTTCGAAAGGGGTGGATTCCAGGAGCGACCGCAACGGCGTGATGCCGATCCCCGCGCCGATCATCACCACGTTGTTCCGGGTGCGGGCCGCCGTGCTGAACATGCCGTAGGGGCCCTCAAGGGCGACCTTGGTGCCGGGCTTGATCCGGGCAAGCCGGGCAGAGCCTTCACCCAGGTTTCGCACTGTGATGCGCAAGCTCCCTGGTTTGCTTCCGACGCCGGACACGGGTTCCGCCGACAAGCTGAATGGGTGCGGCTGCCACCAGTGTCCCGGAGCGAGGAACCGCCAGAAGAAGAAACGGCCCCCGGCACCGGCCAGGCGTTCCAGCTGCAGGCCCGTCATTTCGATGCTGAAAACGTCCGGCGCAACCCGGACCACGCGGCTGACGGTGAGCTGGTGCCGGAATGTCGCTGCCAACGGCAGGTACACCCTGTAGAGGAGAAGTGCGGCGCCGGTCGCAATGCAAATAGCCAGCCAGTACCAGCGTTGCCACGTCCCTTCGGCGAACAACCCGCCCACACTGAACTGGTGCGGGATGGCGGTGCCAACGGCCACATAGGTCAGCAGGTGGATCGCGTACCAGAATTCGTACGGGAACTTCCGGCGGACGGCCACCAGCGACGTCACCACCACGGCAACGAACAGTGCCATGGAGACGAACGCGAGCCACATGTCCGGGACGTTGACCCAGAGCGAGACCGACTCACTGACCGGATCCAGGCCCTCCGCCGCTCCGTAGCCGATCGCGAGCAGGAGACCATGCGCCAGCAGCAGGTAAAGAGCCGGTTTGCCCAGCTTCTTGTGCACCTCCAAGGCGCGGTCATGGCCGATTGTGTTGTCCACGAACGGGATCCTGGCCGCGAGCAACAGCATCAACAACACCAGGTCCATGCCGATCAAGCCGGCTACGATCCCCAGCGATGTCATGGTGGCCGCGAACGACGAGAACCCGCTGGCGCCGCCGTCAGCAAGCCACAGCGTCACCGCCGCAACCGGCGATAACCACCCGACGAAAGCCAGGACATCGGCCCGGGCCAGCCGCCGTCGTGCTTGCGGACGGAAGCGCTCGACGGCGGCAGGTGCTGTCCGCCGGCCGGGCGCCGACGGGTTGTCCACCGGAGAATCAGGGGCCAGTAACGAGGTCATGTCCCAAGACTCGCCCGGCTTCCTTTCATTCTGCTGTGAAAGAGCTTTTGAGGGCGTATGATGCCGGATTGGTCTTAATTTGGCCTGGCCCGTAGAATAGTTAGGCGCTAGGTAGTGCGGATCGTGTGCAATTGCTCCGGTTGGTGGTGAAGTCAGTCTGACTGACATCCCGTTGGCCGGTAGTTAGGGGCTCAAGTTGCGTGCATTCCTGTATTCGCCCGGTATCCCAGGACCTGAATCATTGCGGTCCTGAGGCCAGCCTTCTTCGCCGCACTTGCTGCGGAAACTACCGAAATGGTGTGGACCCGGATGCGAACACTGCCTGTCGCACGGCAACGCAGGAACATCTGCACGCCGTTACATTCAATCTTTGGAGGAGAGTCATGGCAGCACACTGCCAAGTGACCGGAGCCGAGCCGGGCTTTGGACACAGCATTTCGCACTCGCACCGTCGCAACAAGCGCCGGTTCGACCCGAACATTCAGAAGAAGCGCTACTGGGTTCCGTCCCTGCGCCGTAATGTCACGCTGACCCTGTCAGCCCGTGGCATCAAGACCATCGACGTACGCGGCATCGACTCAGTCGTCGCCGACATCCTGGCACGAGGAGTAAAGCTCTAATGGCAAAGGACAAGGACGTACGTCCGATCATCAAGCTGAAGTCCACTGCGGGCACCGGTTACACCTACGTAACCCGCAAGAACCGTCGTAACGACCCGGACCGCCTGGTCCTGAAGAAGTACGACCCCAAGATCCGCCAGCACGTCGAATTCCGAGAGGAGCGCTAAACACATGGCAAAGAAGTCCAAGATTGCTCGCAACGAGCAGCGCAAGGTCATTGTTGAGCGTTACGCTGCCAAGCGTCTCGAACTGAAGAAGACCCTGGTTGACCCCAACGCGACTGACGAAGCACGCGAAGCTGCACGCCTCGGCCTGCAGAAGCTGCCCCGCAACGCCTCCCCGATCCGTCTGCGTAACCGCGACCAGATCGACGGCCGTCCCCGCGGCACGCTCCAGAAGTTCGGTATCTCCCGTGTTCGCTTCCGCGACATGGCTCACCGCGGTGAGCTCCCGGGCATCACCAAGTCTTCCTGGTAATCACGAAGCTCTGAAAGGGCCGGCGACCGTTATGGTTGCCGGCCCTTTTTGTGTTTAAGCGCGGGTTGTTCAGTTTCTCAGGCCGGTGGGCTTGTCGCGGAGAGGCGGCTGTCGGGGAGGCGGCGGTCTCGGAAGGGTGGCTGTCGGGGAGGGGTGGCCGGCGGGGAGGGGGCGGTCATCCTCTGCGCGCTCGGTCGTTCCTCCCTTGGACGCGCGCTGCCGGATAACCGCCCCCTCTTTCCGACGCTCGCTCACATCCCTAGGGCTTGAATCGGACGCTCGCTCACTTCCCGAGGGTTTGAGCGTGACGCTTGCTCACTTCCCGAGGGTTTGGTTGTGACGCTTGGTCGCGTTCCGCTGGGATGGGGTTCGACGGCGGTTGTTGGGTTGGGTGCGTGGGTGTCCGGGGGGGGTGTGGGTGGGTTGTGATGGGGTTCACGGTGGTTGTTTTGGTGGGTTTGGGGGTGGTTTGGTGGGGTGTTGGGGTTGTTTGGGTTGTGTTTGCGGGGTTTTTGGGTGGTGTGGTGGTGGATTTGTGTGGGGGCTTGTGGGCGTGTAATGTCTACTGAGTCGCCGCGAGTGAGACAGCCTGGAGCTGAGAACTGCGGGGGCCGACCCCCTTGATAACAGCCTGAGAAATGGTTCGCTTTTGAGCGTGCCGTGTGGGTGGGGCCGGATGCTTGATCGGAGAATCGCGGGAACGTTGATTTGCCAAGATCGGGTGGTTCGGGTAAGTTTGGAAAGTTGCTCCGGAGCGATCCTGGACCCTGTGGGGTGTGGGTGGTGCCGGTTGTGTCTGTTGTTTGAGAACTCAATAGTGTGCCAAGTTTGTTGATACCGATTGTTTTATTGATTGGTTGAAATTTTGCCAGGTTGCTCAAGTTTGTTGATACCGATTGTTTTATTGATTGGTTGAAATTTTGCCAGGTTGCT
>NZ_JBFRDO010000030.1:0-29609 GCF_052113825.1 Paenarthrobacter sp. TAF1 | reverse complement strand
CCCCCGAGGACATCCGCCTGGTCGCAGCGAAACTCAACCGCCGCCCCAGACCAACACTGAACCTCGAGACCCCAGCCAACCGGCTAAACCAGCTGCTACAAGCGGCCTAACCCCCAGCGTTGCTCCCACCAATTGACTTTGCCTGGAAAACATTGGCATCAACTGTCATCCCGGCGGGCAGGGGCGGGTTCGGGCACGGCGGCCTCGGCATGGGTGCCCACGTCTCCAAAGTTCAGCAGCGTCAAAGCGTCCGACGACGGCGACCCGGCTTTGGCGGAATAGATCCTCAGGAGCTGGTCGGGGTCGTCCGGGAGACTCAGCGTCTCAAAGTTCAGTTCCAGGTCCCCCACCACTGGGTGGTGCAACCTGACGGTCCCTGCGGCGCGGGTGGCGACCCTGTGCCCGGCCCACCACTGACGGAAGTGTTCGCTGTGGACGGCCAGTTCGCCCACGAGCTGGTTTGTTTCGGGGTCATTCGGGTGCCGGCCCACGTCCATGCGCAAGGCACCGACGGCTTCAGCGGCAACGGTCTTCCAGTCGCGGAACAAAGAACCGGCCGCAGGGTCCAGGATGAGCCAACGGGTGAGGTTGCGCTCAGGGGCCGGCAGCAGGCTGAAATCCGTGAACAAAAGGTGTGCCATCCGGTTGCATGCCAGGACATCTGCACGCCTGCCAAGGACCATGGCCGGGACGTCACCCACTGCATCGAGCAACTGTTGGAGAGCCGGACGTACCTTTTGGACGGGGCCGGGGCTGCCTGCGGAGCTGGCGCAATGCTCCAGCAGATCCATCATGTGTGCCTGCTCCCCCGCATCCAGCCGCAACGCACGGGCAACTGCGTCGAGGACCGCCCTGGACGGGTGGATATTGCGGCCCTGTTCAAGGCGGGTGTAATAGTCCGTGCTCACTCCGGAGAGCCGCGCCACCTCTTCGCGGCGAAGCCCGGGCACCCTGCGGGAACCGCTGGATTCCTGCGCGCCGGCGTCCTCCGGCTGGAGACGGGCACGCATGATTTTGAGGAACTTACCGAACTCGGCGCTTTGACCCATTGGTCCATTCTGCCGTCCGGGGTGTGTGAAAGGCCACCGTTATGGGTAGGACTACCAGACCTAGGAAAAACAGGATCAGGCTGTATTGCTGACTCTGCCGCCAAAACTGCATAGGCTCAGTACTGAGCCTCCGAAAACGCTTTCTGGAACCGACTTACGGCCTTAGCCAGAAACCGGAGCGCCACGGCCATAACCATCCCGTCGAAGGAGACCGTCATGCCAGAGCTGACACTGAACAACGGCGTCACCATCCCCCAGCTGGGTTTTGGTGTTTTCCAAGTGCCTGCCGACGAAACGCAGAAGGTGGTGGAAGATGCCCTGGAAACCGGCTACCGCCACATCGATACCGCTGCCGCCTACCGGAACGAGGCAGGAGTCGGCGCCGCAATCAAAGCCTCGGGCATTCCCCGCGAAGAACTCTTCATCACCACCAAGCTCCGCAACGGCGAACAAGGCGAAGCCTATGACGCCTTCCAGCGAAGCAGGGACGCCTTGGGCCTGGAAGTCGTTGACCTCTACCTGATCCACTGGCCGGTCCCGTCACAGGGCCTCTTCACGAAGGCCTGGAAGGAAATGGAGAAGCTGTACCAGGACAAGCAGATCCGGGCCATCGGCATTTCCAACTTCCTGGCCGATCACGTGGACACGCTGCTCCGGGAAGCCGAGGTAGTGCCCGCCGTGAACCAGATCGAGCTCCACCCCACGTTCCAGCAGGCAGAACTGGCCAACAAGTGCCGTGACCTTGGCATTGCCGTTGAGGCCTACAGCCCGTTGGGACAGGGAAAAGACCTGAACGCCGAGCAGGTGGCCCTTGTCGCGGCAGCACACGGCACTACTCCTGCACAGGTGATCCTCGCCTGGCACCTCGCGCAGGGAACCATCGTGATCCCAAAGTCCGCGGACTCGTCCCGTATGCGGGAGAACTTCGGTGCGGCGGATTTGAGCCTCACTGAATCCGAACTGGCCGCCATCACCGCTCTTGAAGCAGGCGCGCGGATCGGTTCCGATCCCGCCGTCGCCGCTTTTACCCAGCTCTAAGACCGCAAGCCAAGCACAAAGGACCCAACAGACATGCAGTACACCCACCTGGGCCGTTCCGGCCTGAAAGTTTCACGCCTCTGCCTTGGAACCATGAACTTCGGCCCGCAGACGGACGAGGAAACAGCGCATTCCATCATGGACTCCGCGTTGGACTCCGGCATCAACTTCTTCGACACCGCCAATGTTTACGGTGGCGTGGAGCACCGGGGCTGGACCGAAGAAATCATCGGCCGCTGGTTCGCCAAGGGCGGCGAGCGCCGCGAAAGGACCGTGCTGGCCACCAAGCTGTACGGCACCATGACGGACCGCCCCAACGAGTCCAAGTTGTCCGCGCTGAACATACGGCGCGCACTTGATGCGAGCCTTAAGCGGCTGCAAACGGACTACATCGACATTTACCAGTTCCACCACATCGACCGGGATACGCCGTGGGATGAGATCTGGCAGGCGATTGAGGTTGCAGTCCAGCAGGGCAAGATCCTCTACTCGGGCAGCAGCAACTTTGCCGGCTGGCACATCGCCCAGGCGCAGGAAGCAGCGCGCCGCCGGAACTACACCGGCTTGGTGAGCGAGCAGTCCATCTACAACCTTTTCAAGCGCGAATTGGAGCTTGAGGTCATCCCGGCCGCGCAGCAGTATGGCTTGGGCCTGATCCCGTGGTCGCCGTTGCAGGGAGGGCTGCTGGGTGGCGTGCTGAAGAAGGAAGAGCAAGGCGTCCGCCGCACTGAGGGCCGGGCACTTGAGACCCTGAAGAAGCACGAGGACCAGATCCGCCAGTACGAGGATTTCGCTGACGAACTCGGCCATGCACCCGGAGACGTCGCGCTGGCATGGCTCCTCCACCAGCCTGCCGTGACTGCACCGATTGTTGGGCCGCGTACGCAGGAGCAATTGGACGCAGCCATCCGCGCGCTGGATGTCTCCCTGAACGAGGACGCCCTCAAGCGCCTCGATGACATCTTCCCGGGCCACCGCCCCGCCCCCGAAGACTACGCCTGGTGAGCAGCCTCCTTCCGGACAGCCTCGGAGCGGCGGCGGACACGGTCTCGCCGCGGAACATCCTGTTCATCGGCGGGACCGGGGTCATTAGTGCGTCGGCGGCTGAACGCGCCGTCGCGCTGGGCCACCGGCTGACCATCCTTAACCGGGGACGGTCGGCCGGTCGGCCGGTCCCCGATGGGGCGGAGGTGCTGCACGCGGACGTCCGCGATCCGCAGGCTGTGCGTGAGGTACTTCAGGGAAGGGAGTTCGACGCCGTTGCGGACTTCATTTCCTTCACACCGGATCAGGCGCGGGCCGGCTTGGAGATGTTCCGTGGCAGGACGGGTCAGTACGTCTTCATCAGTTCGGCGTCGGCGTACCAAAAGCCGCCAACCACGCTGCCCATCCGGGAATCCACTCCGTTGAAGAATCCGTTCTGGAAGTACTCGCAGGACAAGATTGCCTGTGAAGAGCTGCTGTTCGAGGCGTACCGCGATCAGGACTTCCCTTTGACGGTGGTTCGCCCATCCCACACCTATGACCGAACGAAGATTGCCATGGTGGGCGGCTGGACTGACATCCACCGGATGCGCGCCGGGATGCCGGTCATGGTGCATGGTGACGGAACCTCGCTCTGGACATTGACCCACAGCCGGGACTTTGCCAAGGCCTTCGTTGGCCTCCTGGGCAGGCCGCAGGCCGTTGGCGAAAGCTACACGATCACCTCGGATGAGTTCCTGCCGTGGAACCAGATTTACCGCTTGTTCGCGCGTGCTGCAGGGGTGGAGGAGCCGGAGTTGTTCCACGTTTCCTCGGAGACCATTGCAGCTCACAGTGCGGAGCTCGGTCCCAACTTGCTGGGCGACCGTTCGCACTCGGTGGTGTTCGACAATTCCAAGATCAAGGCGCTCGTTCCCGAATACCGGGCAACAATCCCGTTTGCGGACGGAGCCCGGGAGATCGTGGCGTGGCATGATGCCCACCCGGAACTGCAGGTGGTGAGTGAGGACTACATGGAGCTGAGCGACAAACTCCATGACTGGTCGCGTCGGTAGCTGTTGCCAAGCAGCAAGCGGCCAGCGTAGAAACGAAGAAACCCGGAGGAGACCCAGCCCATGACACGTGCACCGCTTATCGAACTCAACGACGGCCACAAGATCCCGCAACTGGGCCTCGGCACTTGGCCTTTGAATGACGCCCAGGTTGCCGATGCCGTGGTGGAGGCGGTGAGCCACGGCTACCGGCACATCGATACCGCGGTGAAGTACGGGAACGAGAAGGGCGTGGGCAACGGTATCCGCACATCCGGGGTGGATCGTGGGGAACTGTTCATCACCACCAAGCTCGACGGCGAGTACCAGGGTTCCGGGAGGGCTGTTGCCGGCTTGGAGGGTTCACTGGAACGTCTGGGATTGGACTACGTGGACCTGCTGCTGATTCACTGGCCGCTCCCCCGGCGCGACGAGTTCGTCTCAACCTGGAGAACCTTTGAGGAACTTCAAGCGTCGGGGAAAGCGCGCTCCATCGGAGTTTCCAACTTCAAGCCGGCGCACCTCGACCGCCTGTTCCGGGAAACGGTCGTGGTTCCGGCCGTGAACCAGATCCAGCTGAGTCCTTCCGTCCCGAGGTCGGCTGCCCGGGCCTTCAACGAACGCAACGGAATCGTGACAGAGTCCTACAGCCCGCTGGGTGCCAGCAGCGACCTTTTGAATGCCCCGGTCCTGGCGACGGTTGGTGAAAAGTATGGAAAGACGCCGGGACAGGTTGTGCTCCGCTGGCACGTCCAGCAGGGCCTGGTTGCCATACCCAAAACCGCCAACCCCCGGCGCATGAAAGAGAACCTGGACGTTTTCGACTTCGAGCTGGACCAGGACGACCTCACCACGCTTCAGACTCTCGACGGCGGACCAGACGCCGGCGTCGACTCGGACGTGCAGGGGCATTGAGATGACAACGCACGAATCATTGCTCTGGGTTGGCTCCTACACGGCCGACAGGAACGGCCACGGCAAGGGCATCACGGCGCTCTCGGCGGACAGTGGCGGTGGGCTGACGGCCGTTGGCTTGGCCGTCGAAGCCAATTCGCCGTCCTTCCTGGCGCTGCACCCGACGCTTCCCGTGGTTTACGCCGTAGCGGAGGAAGGCAAGACGGTGCGGGCTTATCGCCGGAGTGGCGACACTGCGTTGGAGGCTTTCGGCGATCCTTGGCCCGCGGGCGATGCCACGTGCCACGTCGCTGCGGATCCGCAGGGCCGCTTCATCGTGGCCACCTGTTGGGGCGACGGTCAGGTCATCCTCTACGAACTGGACGACGACGGCGCCATCACCTCGCGCAAGAGCGCGGCGGCCGCCGTCGACCCCCACTCGGCTGCAGCCCCCGGAGGTGAGCGGCCAAGCCGCGCGCATTCGAGCTTGATGCTTCCTGACGGCCGGGTAATGACCACGGATTTGGGGCATGACTTGGTCCGTGTGTGGAGGTACGTGCCGGGTGAAGGCCTGCAGCCCGACCACCAGGTGGTCCTGCCTATGGGTTCGGGTCCCCGGCACATGGCCCGCCACCTGAGCGGGACGGTCTTTGTCGACACGGAGTATTCGGTGGAGGTGGCAGCGGTCCGGATGGAACCGGACGGCACTTACGAGCTCGCATCCGTGGCCCCGGCAAGCGCCACGGGAGCCAAGGACGGCGATGCCGGTGCAGAGATCGCTCTCTCCCCGGATGGACGCTTCGCCTATGTGGGCGTGCGGGGTACCAACCGCATCTGCGTCCTGGAGGTCTCGGGCGAAGGCACCGGGGTTGAGCCGCGCGGAGAGGTACCGTGCGGCGGCGAGTGGCCCCGCCATCATCTGGTTCGCGAAGGCTGGCTGTATGTAGCGAACGAAGGTTCGGACGACGTCGTCAGTTTCAGGCTTGACCCGGAAACCGGGCTGCCGGACGGCCCTGTGGGGCGTGCGGAGATTGGTTCACCCAGCATGTTGCTCGTCGCGGGCTAATTGACACCGGGACAGCACTTGGTACCTATGATCCGCTCAGACATTGGTATCAAGCGCCATCCCGGCGGGTCTTCAGGCTGACCAGACCTCGACGTCGTCCGTGCCGCAAATGAGTTTGCGCCCGGTCGGTTCGAGGACTACCCAGAGCAATTCCTGGTGTTTGGACACGTCGTCCACGCGGCCCGTGCCGGCACCCCAAGCGACGTCGTATATCCACACGGGATCGCCGGCGCTGAGCTCGGCCCATTCGGCCGCAGGCACGTGGCGGTAGCCGGCCGGCCTGTTCAGGATGGAGCTGGTCATGCCGAAACTTCAGCGGCGGCCTGCCGCCGCCATACCGTGGCCACGCCGTTGTGGGCCGGCAGCACATGGCCTTCAGCAAAAACCTGGACGACATCCGGCTCGCAGTCCGGGCTCCACAGTCCCGATGCCGGGCAGTGGGAACCGGTGGGCATGACGCGGGTGGCTCGTTCGCGCAAGAGGGCGATGCTCTTCATCGTTGAAACTCATCCTTGGGTAGTTCGCGGTACTTTGTGAAGCAGATCTCTTCAACCCTATGCAAGCGAGTGACGCTTTGTTATGGACGGCCGCACAACATTCTGAGTTATGGATGGGCAAAGGCACAGCAGCCTGAAACATCGATTCAGACCGGCAATTCTGCAAACGCTTCCATCTTTTCTGGAATCAGGAGCCTAATCCGACGAGTCAACGGCCGCTTACTCTGGATTAACATCACGCAAGCGCTTACAGTTGTGACTTGTCCCACAGCACTGTCGCTAGAGGAAGGCTTCACTTGTCACTCCGCAGCTCCGGATCCCCCAACAACACGTCCTTCAAGAGAAGGGCGGCTGTCGTCCTCATGACGACGGCCGTCCTCACCGCATCTGCGGTACTCCCGGCAGGCGCCGCGCCCGGCGTCTCCGCGAAGAACCCTGACCCCACCGCCCAACACTCCATCCGGGGCGGTGTCAGCAACCAGAACTTCTACTTCGTCATGGCCGACCGCTTCAAGAACGGAACCGCCGGCAATGACGACGGGGGCCTGGGTTCCGATCCCATGGTGTCCGGCTTCGATCCCACCCGCAAAGGCTTCTACAACGGGGGCGATCTGAAGGGCCTGCAGGACCAGCTGGACTACATCCAGGGCTTGGGCACCAACGCCCTCTGGCTCACTCCCAGTTTCAAGAACAAGGCCGTACAAGGTGACGGAACGCCGGCGAACAGCTCCGCCGGGTATCACGGGTATTGGGTCACCGACTTCACCCAGATCGACCCCCACCTGGGCACCAACGCCGAGCTCAAGACGCTCATAGACGCCGCCCACGCCCGCGGCATGAAGGTGTACTTCGACATCATCACCAACCACACGGCCGATGTGATCCAGTACCAGGAGACGTCCTCAGCTCCCTACATTTCCAAGGAAACCGAGCCCTACCGCGCCGCCACGGGCGAGGTCTTCGATGACCGCGATTACGCCGGGACGCAGGACTTCCCTGCCCTGGACGCGGCAACGTCGTTCCCCTATACGCCCGTAGTCCCCGCGGCTGAGAAGGACGTCAAGGTTCCTTCCTGGCTGAACGACCCCACGCTCTACCACAACCGCGGCAACACCAACTTTGCCGGCGAAGACTCCCTGTACGGCGACTTCTTCGGGCTGGATGACCTTTTCACCGAGAACCCCAAGGTGGTCAACGGGATGATGGACGTCTACAAAACGTGGATCAGGGACTTCGGAGTGGACGGCTTCCGCATTGACACCATGAAACACGTCAATGACGAGTTTTGGCAGCAGTTCGGCCCACAAGTGCTCAGCTATGCCAAGGAGCAGGGCAAGGACGAGTTCTTCATGTTCGGGGAGGTCTTCGATACCTCCAAGACCGTCACGTCCAAGTTCACCACCAAGAACAAGATGCAAGCCGTCCTGGACTTCGGCTTCCAAGGTGCAGCCCGCAGCTTCGCATCACAAGGCAGCAAGGCCACCGGCCTGGCAGACTTCTTCAACGGTGATGACTGGTACACGGATGCCGATTCCAACGTCTACCAACTGCCCACATTCCTGGGTAACCATGACATGGGCCGCATCGGCACCTTTATCGCCCAGGACAACCCGGGAGCATCCGACGCGGAACTGTTGGAGCGCGACGAGCTGGCCCATGAGCTGATGTACTTCTCGCGCGGCAACCCGGTGATCTATTACGGCGATGAGCAGGGCTTCACCGGCGCCGGCGGGGACCAGGACTCGAGGCAGACCATGTTCGCCAGCAAGGTCCAGGAGTATTTGGATGATGACCTTTTGGGAACCAACGCCACGCATGCCACGGACAACTTCAACACCGGGCACCCGCTGTACAAAAAGATCAGCGAGCTCGCGGCCCTCGCAGCGGACCACCCCACGCTCCGTACCGGTGCCCAGCAAGACCGCTACGCCGCTGATGGGGCCGGGATCTACGCCTTCTCACGCATCGACGCCAAGGAACAGCGTGAATACATCGTGGCTGTGAACAACAGCGAGACCGCACAGACCGCGGCGATCCCAACGTACGAAGCGAAACAGCCGTTCAAGCTGGTTTACGGTGAGGCCGCCAAGAACGCCAAGTCCGGTCAGGATGCGAAGCTGGCTGTCACCGTCCCGCCGCTTTCCGCAGTGGTTTATGAAGCAGCGGGGCGACTCGCCAAATCGAAGGCCGCACCCGCCGTCGTACTCAAGAAGCCGGTCACGGCGGCTGGGGACGCCACCCGCCAGAAGGTGACGGCCGACGTCGACGGTAACTCGTTCTATGAGGTCACCTTCCAGGCGCGTACTGCAGGTGGCGACTGGGCGTCGATCGGCACGGACGACAACGCGCCGTATCAGGTGTTCCACGACGTCTCGTCGCTGGAGTCCGGCACGTCCGTGGAGTACCGCGCTGTGGTGCTGGACAACCGCGGGCAGACGTCCGCCAGTGAGCCCCGCAGCGGTGTGGTGGGAGAACCGACGCAGCCCGAGACCGTCACTGTGGCCGGCAGCCTCAACACCGAACTGGGTTGCACCGAAGACTGGCAGCCGTCCTGCGGGCAGGGGCTCATGAGCTACGAGCCGACGCACCGACTGTGGCAGCTGAATGTCCCCAACCTGCCCGCGGGCACGTATGAATTCAAGGCCGCACTCAACGGCACGTGGGACGAAAACTACGGCGCGGGTGGCGAGTTGAATGGCCCCAACGTCGTGTTCACACACCCCGGCGGCGCCGTCACGTTCCTTTACGACCACTCCACCAACGTGATCAGCGCGGTCTCCGCGGGCCCGCAGCCGGCGGCCGTTTCGGTACCCGGCAGCCTGAATTCCGAGCTTGGCTGCTCGGGCGACTGGATGCCGGACTGCGCCCAGGCGCAGCTGCAGCTGGACCCGTCGGATGGGATCTGGAAGCTGTCAGTGCCCAACCTGGCCGCCGGCAGTTACGAGTTCAAGGCCGCCATCAATGGCTCCTGGGCTGAGAACTACGGTCTCGGCGGCGCCCCGAACGGCAGCAATATCGCCTTGAAGCACGACGGCGGCCCGGTCACCTTCCGGTACGACCCCGCCGGACATCTGGTCACCGTCCGCTAACCCAAAGGAGGGGACAGCAAACGTCGCTCCGGGCTGCCAACTGCCGGGCGGGGTGCCCGGCGCATTGAATGGACAGTGGGCCCACCCGGAATCACAGTGGTGTCCGTGACAAGGAAACCAAGGCGTCCGTAAAGGCGCACGTTACGCTCGTCCGAGGTTTCAAGCACCACGGCACCTGCCTCTCGATCTATTCGCGTGAGACCCTCCGAGGCCACGGCCGTACCCAGCCCTTTGCCTTGATGTGCCGGGTCTACGCCCACGGTGGCCAAGGTCCACGCCGGCCCCTTTGGCTGGGGCAAGCTCAGATCAATCAACGCGGTCGCTCGAGAACCCAGCAGTTCCAGAACTTCGATCTGCATATCGGGACCAGGCTCGGGCGCATCAGGGGGAAGGAATGCAGCGACGGAGCGCAGTTGTTCATCCACCAGGACCAATCCATGGGTAAGCGCATGTCCCAGGTAGAGGTACTGCAGCCGTTCGAGTCTCTGTTCATAATCAACGTCAGGAACCGACCATCTCGTCCAAGGGTAAGTCTCAAAGGCAAGGCCGAGTACTCGGGCAGCAACCCCGAGGTCTGCGCCGGTTGCCTGGCGAACCATGTCTGTCATGAGAAATGCTCCTAGCGAATAAAGGCCTTCTGCCAAAGTACCTGAGATTACGGCAGCGCCAGTCAAGGTCCCCTCAGGGGACAGCAAACGTCGCTCCGGGCTGCCAGAGCGACGTTTGCTATCCCCCGGATGGGGCTATTTGTAGCTCACGCTCAGAAGCATCGACTTCAACTGGGCGTACTGCGTTGTGTTCATCCAGGCCTTGGCCGCTTCCGGGGTGGCAAAGGTGGGCCGTTTGTTGATGTCAAACTTCACGTAGGCCATCATGAACCCGTTGGGCATCTTGATCTGGTTTGTGCCGGAAGAAGCCTGCCCGGATTGAAGCTCAGAGGACAGCCGGATGTCCATGACGTACGCCGGGGGAGTGTCGGAACGCCCAGTAGCCGTGGGCATTCCACCGTTACCGGAGTTGTAGTCGAAGTTCATGAAGTAGTTCAAGGAAAAACCGAATTCCACCTGGTTTCCTGCTGTATCCGTTACCCCGGGAACCACGGCACGGTCCAGAACTGTGCGGTCCACCAGTCCGGCAGTACCGTCGCCGTAGAAACCGCTGCTCATGAAAGCGACCTCGGCGCCGGTGTTGTCCAAAACGGTGACTCCGTCGGAAGGACCTTGTTCCGGGCGAACGGTCCAGCCCACGGGGTAGGTGAAGGAAACGTGTCCATCCGGGAAAGTGAACGTCTGCGCTGTGGCCACGGGAGCAGGCGGCTGCGTTGGAACCGTTGTCGGTGCAACCGCCGGAACAGTCGGAGCCGCCGGCGGAGTGGTGACCGGAACAGTCGCCTCCGGGGTGGCCGAGGGCGTGGGTGTGGCTGTGGGAGTAGGGGTGGGGGTAACGGAAGCACTCGGCGTAGGTGCCGGCTCAGTCGGGCTGACGGTCACTGCCGGCGCGGGAGCCACTGTGAGCGGGCCAAAGTTGGCCGCAACCAGGACACCCGCGGTGACAGCCGCAGCACCAAGCAACAACCCGCCCGCGATCCGGGCTTTGCGGCGCTTGCGGTCTTCAAGGGACACCACTCCGGCTGCCGGGTTGCTGTCACTGAAAACCCGAGGGCCTGTGAGCATGCGCGCCAAAGCTTCTTCAGAGTTGACCTCGGTGCGCTCGTCCGCAAGCGGGTCAATCGCTGATATCTGGTTCTTGATCGGATCCATTGTCTTCAGACCCCCATCTTTTGTGTAGTCGTTTCGGCGCCGGCGGGCAGCTGTTTCCGGAACGCGGTCCGGGCCCGGTGCAGACGGACCTTGGCTGCTGATTCACTGCACTGCAGCACTCCGGCGATGTCAGTGGTACCCAGTCCGTCCCAGTAGGCCAGCTGCAGAATTTCGCGGTCCTGCACCCGCAAGCGGTCCATCGCATCCTGTACCGCTACGTTCCCGGAGTCATCCCCGAAACGCTCCACCGCCGTCGTGCGCAGCTTTTCCTGCAGAGCCTGCTGCCGGTCGCGGCTGCGGTAGGCATTACCCACAAGGTTGCGCGCTATGGCGAGCAAGTAACCGAGTTCCGGCCGGGCATCATCCGACCATTTTTGCCATACGACCCGGAAAACGTCGGCGGCGATCTCTTCAGCCATCTCCGCCGATTCGACGCGTCGGCGCACGAACCTGAAGACGGATGGATAGCTGTCTTTGTGAATGGCGATGAACGCCAATTCGCGCTCGGAAAGCACGATTTCCCCCTGAAAAGTAGAGCCCTGAACTGCAGGATACTTGTATAGTTTCCGGCCAGGCCGCCGGGGTTACACGTGGCGGTAGGTTTCTTCTCAACGCCATCACGATAGATTCAAGACACCGAATCCCGAGCGAAAGCGTGGCACAGCAATGGTGCAGACAGGACCCGCGGCAGAATGGGCCCGCAAACAGGTTGAGCTCGGGCGCGTGCCCGTTGCCGTGCTGGGGATCGCCTCCAGCCAGGGCATCGAGGACATTATGGCGTTCGGGACCGACGGCGGCAGGCAGGCAACAGCCGAGGACCACTTTGCGCTGTTCTCGGTGACAAAGCCGGTCACTGCCCTGACCGTCATGCGGCAGGTTGAGCTTGGGAAGTTGTCACTGGGCAACACGCTGGGTGACGTCCTCCCGGACTTCGGCGCGGGCCGCACGGACACCGTAACGCTGGAGCACCTTCTCAGCCACCGCTCCGGGATTGCTGATCCGGCGCTCGACGGCGGCGCTCCTCTCCGCGAGGACCTCACCTCCGCCGGCCAGGCCTTCTATGCGGGTTCCCTCGTCCAGTATTGCAATATCGCTTTCGAAGGTGCTGCAGCGATGGCCGAGTGGGCTGACGGGCGCCCGTTCGAGGAGCAACTCCTGTCCCTGGCCGGTGACACAGGTGCCGGCGGCCTGACGTTCGGCACCGACTGCAACCCGCACAGAATCCACGGCACCGAGGCTGCGGGTTTGAACGTGGATGCCATGTATCGGAAGAGGCATCCGGGTGCGGGGCTGTTCGGTACGGCAGCGGACCTGCTCAACCTGGGTTCCGAGCTTCTGGGGCAGACCGGGAAGGCCGTTCGGCCCGCCACGCTGACTGCGATGCGCCGTCCGCGGACCACTGAGGTTTCCCACATCACCACCCGGCCCGAGCCCCTCCGCCACACCGGGCTGGGATTCCAGCTGCCCGCCAACGAGTCTGAGCTGCTAGCACAGGGAATCTACGGCCATCCCGGGTGGGCCGGCACGGAGTGGTGGATGCTCCCCGAACAGGACCGTTGCGTCGTGTTTCTGACCAACGTGCTGGACACCCCGGATCTCGGCGTGGACACCACCGAGCTGTTCAACGCGGTAGCGGTTTCCTAGGACCCGGCCTGGACGCTCCGGCCACGCCAGGCGGACACGGCCCACACCAGCACGAACAGGCCCACCAGGATCAGGCCTGCGTCGCCGAGGTCGATCTCCCCGAGCCAGGTTGTCAGGGGGTCCTCCAACCCGAACGCGGAATTGACGAAACCGCCGAGGGTGATCACGGAGATGAACAGCGCCGAGACGGCCGAAATGCCCGTGATGACAGCGTTGAAACCGAGCTTGCGCTGCGGGTTACGGATGGCGGTTTTGTACATCTTCATCATGGCCACGCCGTTGGCGGAATCGCACAGGGTCATGGCTGCTGTGAAAGCGAGCGGGAGGGCCATCAAGGCCAGCGGCGAGACTCCGGCGAGTGACGCCGTCGTCGTGAGGACCAGCAGCCCGATGGTGGTGGCGGTGTCGAAGCCCAAGCCGAACAGGAAGCCGATCACGTAAATGTTCCGCGGCCGCTCCACCTTCGATAAGGGCTTGGCGAGCAGCCGGGCCACCAGGCCTTTTGCTTCCAGGTCTTCGGGGCGCACGTCCCCGCCGGCCTGGACTTTCCGGTATGCCTGCGTGGCGCGAACAAACGCGGAGCCGTTGAACAGTCCCATGGTCAGCAGGAACAACCCGGACACACCGGCGCCGATGAGGCCCAGGATCTTGTTGCCCGTGGTGCCGTCTTCCATGAACTGGCCGATCAGCGTCGCCCCGGCCACTACCAGCACTCCCGCGAGGATCACCACGGAGCTGTGCCCCAGGCTGAACGCGAATCCCACGCTCACGGGGTCCTTGTGCTGCGCCACGAATTTGCGGGTGGAGTTGTCGATCGCGGCGATGTGGTCCCAGTCGTAGCTGTGCTTGATGCCGGCCACGTAAGCGGTAATCACCAACCCGAGCGCCAGCGGCTGGGCGCCACCGGCGGAACCAAACAACAAAAGCACGACGGCGGCAACGTGCAAAGCGGCCACGGCACCAAAAGTGAACAGCAGCCGGGTCCGCAGGGACAATGTTTCCCGCTCCCGGTACATGGTGGCGAATTCGGTCAGCGCAGTCATCAGTACTTCCTCAGGTTCAAGGGCGCCTGTCCGTACCAACGGTCGCGCAGAACGCCCGTACAAGCACCCAGCAATGTGTTGAGTTCCTCGGTGCTGTTCGACAACGATCGCAGCACAAGCCCGGTGGTCCCGGCAATAGTCGCGGTCAAAGAAACTCCGGTATACGCGTCAAAATCCCGGGCAATTCGGGCCAGTTCATCAGCAAGCTCCTGGTTCACCCGCGGATCCACTACCACCAACGATCCCAGGTGGCTGAAACCCTCCATGAACCCCATCCCGGTCACATCCCCCAGGGGCGGCCGGATCAGGAGATTATCCAGGGCCAGCAGTTCGTGGTGCTCCCCCGTTCGGACGTGGATCTCGTTCCGCAGTCTCACTTCTTCGAACTTGAAGGATGCCCCGTCCGGCGACCACCCCGGCGTGACCACCTCAGCCATGACAAGGCACGACGCCGGGTGGAGACTGATGCGCGAATTCTGCCGATAGCTCGCCTCTCGATAGGCGATCAACTGATCGGGCACCAACTCCAGCCGCGCGCCTTCCCCCAGTTTGATACTCATCCGCTGCTCAGCGAACGACCCCGGAGTCCGGTACACCTTGGTGGCCGACTGCGTGGTCAACAACAGATCAGCCCCCGCCTCAACCTCCACCTCAATGACGAACACATCCGCCCCCAGATACGCCCCGCCGGGATTGACCATGACGTAGCAAACCTGCCCGGACCCATCCAAGTAATGCGGCCTGAGCACCCTCAAAGCGCCCTCATGAAACTGCCGCGAAGCAACGGACTGCCCACCTCGCACACTAACGCCCAACTCCAACCGCCCCCGCACGGGCCCTCCGCCCAAGGCCAACGTGGAGCCGGGCCCCAGGTTCCCCATAACGTCTGAGCCGAAATCGACCTGCGTCGTCGTGTTCATACGCGTATCTCGCGTGGTGTCGTAACCACCGAGGGGGCGGAGCCGGGGATAAGGAACTGGCCTTTTGTCGCGGCAATGCGGGTGGGGCGATCCGCGAACGCGGATGAAGGGGGCCGCGGATCGGCGGGCATCGCGGAGCGGGCACGGCCCCCTTCATCCGCGGGCGCCGCCCAAGGTGACTTAACCGCCAACTCGCATCGGTTCATTGGGCCAAGTCAAGCATCAGG
The DNA here is from genome assembly GCF_052113825.1 of Paenarthrobacter sp. TAF1. Classification (NCBI taxonomy): domain Bacteria; kingdom Bacillati; phylum Actinomycetota; class Actinomycetes; order Micrococcales; family Micrococcaceae; genus Paenarthrobacter; species Paenarthrobacter sp. TAF1. Next base: position 14,367 of record NZ_JBFRDO010000030.1, on the reverse strand, counting down.
ACATCGCGTCGGATCCAGTTCAGGACGTCCTCGAGTCCTTCATCCGTCTTGAGGTTCGTGAAGCAGAACGGCTTGTTGCCGCGGAATTCCTTGGAGTCCCGCTCCATGACGGAGAGGTCCGCTCCGACGTGGGGTGCCAGGTCCGTTTTGTTGATGATGAAGAGGTCGGACTTGATCATGCCTTGTCCGGCTTTGCGCGGGATCTTCTCGCCTTGCGCGACGTCGATGATGTAGATGGAGAAGTCGACGAGTTCGGGGCTGAAGGTGGCAGAGAGGTTGTCGCCGCCGGATTCGACGAAGATGACCTGGAGCTCCGGGTGCCGGGTCTTGAGTTCTTCGATGGCCGCAGTGTTCATGGAGGTGTCTTCGCGGATGGCGGTGTGGGGGCAACCGCCGGTTTCGACGCCGATGATCCGGTCCTCGGGGAGGATGCCGTTGGCGGCGAGGATTTTGGCGTCTTCGATGGTGTAGATGTCGTTGGTGATGGCGGCCATGGAGATGTCTCGGCTCATGTGGCGGGTGATGCGTTCCACGAGCTGTGTCTTGCCTGCTCCGACGGGTCCGCCGATTCCGATTTTGATGGGTTCAGTCATGTCTTCTGTCCTTTGCACTAACTAGCTCATGAACATACGGGCGCGTTGCCGTTCGTGCCGCATTTGTGAAATTTCCAGTCCGGGGCTGACGGCCCCAAAGTCGTCCCAGCACAGCTGTGCTACATCCCGGCCGGCGGCAGCAACGGCGTCGTGTGCTTGGCGAAGTACCCGCTGCCCGGCGTTCTGCCCGAGCGGTATGGCGCGCACGGCGTTCTGCGTCAACGAAGTAACCGTGGCAAACAAATAAGCGGAAAGCGCCGCTTCAAAAGGAACGCCGAGCGACCGCGCAATAACCCCAAAAGCCAAAGGCTGATGCCCCATGGCGCCGCCCTCACGAACGAGCCCCCGATAAGCCTCCAACTCCCCTGACGGAAACACCTCCCCGCCAATCTCAAGCAACCGTCCGCCCATCTTCAAAGAAGCCTCCCGAACCTCCCGAGCCAAGAGCTGCCCGGTAAGAACAGAATCCAACAGGCCAACATCCACCCCCTCATAAAGGAAACGCAGAGCCAACCCATCCGAATAAACCAACTGCTGCCCCACAAAAGCGCTCAACCAAGTACCGAAAGTGACCTCATCCCCCACAAGCCCCCGCTCTATATAGCTCTCAAACCCCAAGGAATGAGCAAAAGCGCCCGTCGGCAAAGCCGAGTCGGTCAACTGTTGAAGAGCCAGCTGATACGTCGCACTCAAAGCGCACCCCCGGCGGTGCGAACTGTGCGCTGGAGCGGAGCTGGGAAGGGGGCCGCGGCGTGGCGGGCATCGCGAAGCGGGCACGGCCCCCTTCCCAGCGAAGCGAAAGCGCACGCACCCAACCTGCCGGGGCGCATGACTTTAGTGCGAGTGCTCAGCATGGCGGAAGGGCACCGGCATGACCCGCTCTTGCCTGTCGTAGGGGACGCCGACGCTCTTCAGATAGTCCTCTACGGTGTGGTCGTACTGGCACACCATGACTTCGGCTTCATATTCGGACGCAGCATCAAAGAATTGCGCCTGCAGATGCCGGTTGCCGAGCGAGTGCGCAACCACGCCCATTTCGTGGATGCTCCTTGGCGCTATCACCAGGACGTCCGTTGGCAGCACGGAGATGACGATGACGTTGTGGTCGTCGACTGCCAGGATGTCACCGTCGCGGAGGTCGCCGGAGCCGCTGGGCAGACGGATGCCGAGTTCGTTGCCGTGGTCGGTGGTGACCCGTTGGATCCTTTTGACGAGGAGGCTGCTGGGGAGGACGACTTTTTCCGTGTGCCTGCCCGCATAGCTGCCTGCGGGCTGTTCGTGGACGTTGCCCAGAATTTGTTCGATGATCATCGGGCTCCTAGAAGAGGAAGTAGCGCTGTGCCATGGGCAGGACGTCGGAGGGCTGGGAGGTGACTTCTTCGCCGTCGACCGTCACTTTGTAGGTTTCGGGGTCGACGGCGATGTCCGGGGTTTCGCCGTTGTATTTCAGGTCCGCTTTGGTGAGGTTGCGGATGCCGGACACGGGCTTGATGATGCGTTCGAGGCCGAGTTCGGCGGGCACTCCGGCGTCGATGGCTGCCTGGGACAGGAAGGTGATGGACGTTTGCTGGAGCGCCTTCCCGTAGGTGGCGAACATGGGCCGCATGGTACGGGGTTGGGGCGTGGGGATGGAGGCGTTGGAGTCTCCCATCAGCGCGTAGGCGATCTGGCCGCCTTTGATGACGAGTTCGGGTTTCACGCCGAAGAACGCGGGGTCCCAGAGGACGAGGTCCGCGAATTTGCCTTCTTCCACGGAACCGATCACGTCTGCCATTCCTTGGGCGATGGCCGCGTTGATGGTGTATTTGGCGACGTAGCGTTTGAGACGGAAGTTGTCGGAGCCGGCGGAGCCGTGGGTGGTCCCGGTTGGATCCGTCAGCACTCCCCGTTGCCGTTTCATGGCGTCGGCTACCTGCCAGGTGCGCGTCACTACTTCGCCTACCCGGCCCATGGCCTGGGAGTCCGATGACGTGATGGCGAAGATGCCGAGGTCGTGCAGGACGTCTTCGGCGGCGATGGTTTCGGCCCGGATCCGGGAGTCGGCGAAGGCCACGTCTTCGGGAATGTCCGGGTTGAGGTGGTGGCAGACCATGAGCATGTCCAAGTGCTCTTCGATGGTGTTGCGCGTGTACGGCAGCGTGGGGTTGGTGGAGGCGGGAAGGACGTTGGGCAGCCCGGCGATTTTGATGATGTCCGGGGCGTGGCCGCCGCCTGCGCCTTCGGTGTGGAAGGTGTGGATGACCCGGCCGTCGATCGCCCGAATGGTGTCTTCGACGAAGCCGCACTCGTTGAGGGTGTCGGTGTGGATGGCCACCTGGATGTCGTATTCGTCGGCGACGCGCAGCGACATGTCAATGGATGAGGTGGTGGAGCCCCAGTCCTCGTGGACTTTCAGTCCTACGGCACCTGCCCGGATCTGCTCTGCGAGGGGCTCGACGGCGGACGCGTGGCCCTTGCCGAACAGGCCGATGTTCACGGGGAGCCCTTCGGCGGCCTGGAGCATCCGCGAGATGTGCCAGGCTCCGGGGGTGATGGTGGTGGCTTTGGTTCCTTCAGCCGGCCCCGTGCCACCTCCAACCATCGTGGTGATGCCGTTGCACAGGGCCGCAGGGACCTGTTCCGGGGAGATGAAGTGGATGTGGGTGTCGATGCCGCCGGCTGTGAGGATCTTCCGTTCGCCGGCGATGATCTCTGTGCTGGCGCCGATCACGATGTCCACGCCGTCAGTGATCTGCGGGTTCCCGGCCTTGCCGATCTTGAAAATATGCCCGTCTTTGAGCGCGACGTCGGCTTTGTAGATCCCGGTGTAATCCAGGACCACCACGTTGGTGATCACGGTGTCCGGGATGTCTTCGACGCGGGTCAGTTGGCCGTTTTGGCCCATGCCGTCGCGGATTACTTTTCCACCGCCGAACACTACTTCTTCGCCGTGGACCGTGTGGTCCTTCTCGATCTCAAGGAACAGTTCGGTATCCGCCAGACGGATGGCATCCCCGGTGGTGGGTCCGTACAGTTCGGAGTATTGCTTGCGGGAAATCTCGAAGCTCACTGGTGGTCCCTTTCCGCTGCGACGCCCGGGCGGGGTTCACCGGCAACGTCAGTGCCGCCGTCGAGCTTTCCGTTGACTGCGTTGCTGAGGCCGAACACTTCGCGTGACCCGGCGAGTTCAATCAGCCGGACCGTTTTCCTGTCCCCGGGTTCGAAACGCGCGGCGGTGCCCGCCGGGATGTCCAGGCGGCGGCCGTACGCGGCGTCGCGGTCGAATTCCAAGGCGCGGTTCGCTTCGGCGAAGTGGTAGTGCGAACCGATCTGCACCGGCCGGTCGCCGCGGTTTACTACCTCGACGGCGATCGCCTCACGGCCGCTGTTGCAGGCGATGGAACCTGGCTGGAGCCTGTATTCACCGGGGATCATTGGGGCTCCTAACGGATGGGGTTGTGGACGGTGACGAGCTTGGTGCCGTCAGGGAAGGTGGCTTCAATCTGGACGTCATGGATCATCTCCGGCACACCTTCCATCACGTCGTCCCGGCTGAGGAGGGTGGTTCCGTAGCTCATGAGTTCGGCCACGGTTTTGCCGTCGCGGGCGCCCTCAATGAGCTCATAGCTGATGACAGCCACAGCCTCGGGGTAGTTCAGCTTGAGCCCTCGGCCTTGTCGGCGCCGTGCAAGGTCGGCGGCCACCACGATCATGAGTTTTTCCTGCTCACGGGGCAAAAGGTGCACGGCATCTCCTTGTGGCTGGGCACAGCTGGGACTGATGTGACCAGCGTAGGGAGCGGAAGTTTCAGGCACGTTTCCAATCCGTCTCAGGCGGGGGTCGAATAGCCCCGAATTGACCTCAACTATTGTTGAGGTTCTAGCATCGGATATTGTGCGCCCAGCGGCGTCATTCCGAGCAAGTTCCACCAAAGGTATAGCGATGACCCACCACAATCCCCTGCCGTCCCCGGCCGTCGGCGAGCTCTTCAGGTCCGCGTTCCGCGCGCACCCGGCGGGAGTCGCGATCGTCACTGCCTCCGGTCCCGAGGGCGCTGTAGGGCTCACGGCGTCTTCGGTGGCATCCGTCGCGGTGGATCCGCCAACGCTCGCGTTCTCAGTCACCGGCGGCCGGTCGGCGTCGGTTATCGCGGCCGCGCAGTCAATCGTGGTGCACCTTGTGGGCGCCGGCCAGTTGGAACTGGCGCGCACGTTCGCAGACCCCGCAGCCCCGCGCTTCACACAGGACATGGACTGGGAGTTGCTGCCTACCGGCGAGCCCCTCCTCCGGGAAGCCCAGTGGGCGCTGCGCTGCGACATCATCCACCGGGCACCGCTGGGAGGCTCTGTGCTTCTGGCCGCGACGGTCCTGGACATCAGGGCGAACCCCGGCGCCTCAGCCCCGTTGGTTTACCACAACCGCGAGTTCCACACGCTGCTCGAAACCGCACAGGCCATGGGCTAGTTGTTGCGCCCCCGCGCCGCCACGGCCCACGTCTCCACGACGGACCCATCGCGCACCACCGTGACCTCGTCCACGAGGTTCATCGCCAGGCACACGTGGTTCGGAATCACCCTGAGCCTCGTACCCAGAGCCGGAAGATCCGACGAGTCCGGCCAAACGACCGTGGCGTGGTGCTCGGACAGTGCGGTTACCTTCGCTTCGGGGTACTCCGGGAGCCGGCCGTATCCGGTGGCCCAGTCCGGACGGTCACTGCCCAGGACCTTGCTGCCCGCGTCCACCACAACCCGGCGCACATTTCCGTCGGCTGCCTCGTTGCGGCTGACCACAGTTGCTGCCACGGTCAGGGAGATGTCCTCCCAGGCACACCGTTCGAGTTCCAGTTGCTGGGCGTCGCCGAAAACGTAGACGCCTGGACGAAGCTCGGTCGCCACAGTTTCGCCGTCAATCAATGCAGTGGGCGTGGAGCCGCCGCTGATGGTGGTCACCTCGAAACCTGCGGACGTCAGGGCCGTCGCGGCCAGGCCGAGCGCCTCATTCTCGTTGCTTGCCGCGCCGGTCGGCATGCCCGGCTTGTAGCTGTGTCCGGGGAACGTGAAGACGCCCTGAACGCTCAGTCCGGCTGCAGCCGCGGCGTTGGCAACATCCACCACTTCGTCAGGCAGCACGCCGCTGCGGTGGTGTCCGCTGTCCACTTCGATCAGCACCTCCACGCTCGCCGCATCGGCTCCGAGGTGGCGCCCCATCGCCGTCGCGCTTTCCGCTGAATCGACGCCGACAGCAAGGCGGCATGCGGCCGTCAGGGCCCGAAGACGGTCCGCGTGGGAGGCTTCGACCCAGAGCGGGTAGGCGATGAAGATGTCCTTGACTCCATCCGCCGCGAAGACTTCGGCCTCGCCGATAGTCGCCACCGTGATTCCAATGGCGCCCGCCGCAAGCTGTTTGCGCGCGATTTGCAACGTCTTGTGCGTCTTCACGTGCGGGCGGAGGTTGAGCCCTCTGCTGAGCATGGCGGCAGCCATCCGCTGGATATTCCGGTCAAGGATGTCGGCATCGATCATGACGGCAGGGGTGACGACTTCAGCGGGAATCACGTTCATTCCTCAAACACTAACGGCCTACGGCGCGGACTGCCTGACCCGCAGCTCGAACGCCGCCTCCGGCTGCTGCACGGCGGGAGCGGCCAGGTTGCTTTCGATCCGCTCGATCAGAAGTTCGACGGCGCGCTCCGCGATTTCCGTACGACCKGGCGCCACCGTTGTCAGCGACGGCGAGGCAAACCGGGCCTCCTCAATGTCATCGAAACCGGCTACGGCAATCTCCCCGGGAACTTTCCGGCCGCGAAGCAGGAGTTCGTGGAGCGCTCCCAAAGCAATAACGTCGTTGAGGCCGAAAACGGCGTCGAATTCCGCGCCCGCATCCAACAGCTTCGCTACCGCCTCAGCGCCCCCGTCCCGCCGCCACTCGCACCGCACCACCAGGGCGGGGTCGTACTCCACCCCGGCCTCAGCGAGCGCAGCCTTGTAGCCGCTGAGGCGCAGGCCGGCACTGCCGGTTGTGTCGCCGTCGTCGGCGCCCAGGACAGCTATCCGACGGCGACCGCCCGCCAACAGGTGCGTGGTCACCGCCGCGGCAGCCTCGTAGTTCCGGATGAGGACCATGTCCAGGCGCGGGTCCTGCACGAATTCGCCCAGGAGGACCAACGGCTTCTTGCCGGCAGCGGCGATGATCTGCTCGGCGTCGAGCGCGAGCGGGATGAACAGGAGGCCGTCGGTGAGGCTGCGGAACTGCCCTTGGAGTGCCGCCTTCTCGTGTTCTGCCTCGTTGCCGGACTGCTCCACCAGCACCCGGTAACCGCGGGCCCACGCCGCCTTCATGATGTCCGATGCCAGTTCCGCGTAGTACGGGATGGAGAGGTCTGCCAGGACCAGGCCGAGCATGCTGGTCTTGCCGGACCGGAGGCTGCGGGCTGTGAGGTTGGTTTCGTAGCCGAGTTCCTCGATCGCATCAAGGACGCGCTGCTTGGTGGCAGGGCGGATGAACTCGTAGTTGTTGATGACGTTGGAGACCGTCTTCAACGAGACTCCGGCGGCGCGTGCGACGTCGTTCATGGTGACGGCCATGCAGGGGCTCCTTCGTTGCGTTTTCATACATCGTTGCAGATGGAGCGGCTTCCGGGCTTTGACCGACCACGAATGCAATGCCTCTTGTTCCGTCACACATCGCTCATCCCCTTGCAACGCCCCTGCAACAAACATGCGCAATGCTGGGGCGAATGGAAGGCGACAGCCGCGGGGAGCAGACATGAGCATCGCAAACAGGGACTTGTTCCAGGCCCTGAAGACACAGGCAAGCCTGGCGCAGGCATTCGGAACCATGCCGGGCAGCCAAGAGGACCCGCACCCGTTGAGCCCGGGCAGCTACGTCGAGGCATGGCACAACGGACGGCTCTACCACCGGGGCACCGTGGTCAAGACAGTGGCAGGAACGGACCTCTTCTGGCTCAATGACCACACCGGAAGCCGGCGGCTGCTGGACATGGAGTCCATGGAGATCGTGACCGTCGACGAGCCGGCTCCGGAGCCCGCAGCGCAGGCACCGGAACCAGCCACCGTCACACCTATTTCCGCGTACCCCATGTTCCACGACGGTACGCAGCAGATCGCCTAGTTTCCCACTGTTCAGGACGCCCCGTGGTGTCCTGGCCGCCCTGTGGTGTCCTGGCCGCCCTGTGTTGCCCTAGGACTCCAGGGACAGCCTGATCATGGTCCAGCTCACGGGCGGAAGCCCGGCGGTGAGGCGGCCGCCGTCGAGCTTGACGCTGACGTTTTCGGACGGCAGGACCGACGTCGAATCGTCCGCCGTCGCCTGCCAGTACGGGTCCTTGTTCGTGTACGTGATGGCCTCGATAACCTTCTGCGCGTTGAGGCTTCCGACGGCGGCGTCCAGGGTCAGCGCGTCAGTCGCCGAACGGTTCACGGCGAAGACGACGGCCTCCTTGGCATCGGCGTCATGCGTTGCCACCGCTGACAACGCGCTGAAGGCGGGCGTTTTTTCGCTGTCCAGCTGCGGCGATTCGACGGCGAGGTTCAGCACATCGCCCGAGGCATGTTGCGACGTGAGTGCGAACGGGTGGAACGTTGTCTGCTTCCAGGCACGGCCACCGGGCTCGGTCATGATGGGCGCGATCACGTTGACCAGTTGAGCAAGGCTGGCTGAATGGACGCGGTCCGTGTTGCGAAGCAGCGTTATCAGGAGGTCACCCACCACTACGGCGTCCGCCACTGTGTAGCGGTCCTCCAGCAGTACCGGGGCGACCGGCCAGTCATCACCGGCGGGTGCCTTCGATTCGTCCCGGGACATGTGCCAGACGTTCCACTCGTCGAAGGAAATGTTGACCTGCTTGCCGGATTTCGTTGCAGATTTCACGTGGTCGATGTGGGACACCAGGTCCTTGATGAAGGCCTCCATCCTGTGCCCGGCGGACAGGTGTTCCTGCAGATCGCCGAAGTCCTCGAAGTACTGGTGGGCTGAGATCAGGTCCACGAGTTCGTAGGTTTCGTTGAGGACCACACGCTCCCATTCGCCGAATGTGGGGAGGTCCGGGCCGGAACTTCCACACGCCACCAGCTCCAGGTCCGGGTTCACCATGCGCATGGCCCGGGCTGTTTCAGCCGCAACCCGGGCGTACTCTGCGGCCGTTTTGTGGCCGATCTGCCAGAAACCATCCATCTCGTTGCCGAGGCACCACATGTTGATGTTGTGGGGCTCGACGGCGCCATTGGCCTTGCGCTGTTCGGACAGGGCCGTACCGCCCTTGATGTTGGAGTATTCCAGCAGGTCCAGGGCTTCCTGCGTTCCCCTGGTGCCCAGGTTCACTGCCATCATGGGCTCGACCCCGGCCTTTTCGGACCATTTGGCGAACTCGTCCACGCCCACCAGGTTGGGGTCGCTGGAGTGCCAGGCGAGATCCAGGCGGGTGGGGCGGTCTTCCTTGGGACCCACCCCGTCCTCCCAGCGGTAGCCCGAAACGAAATTCCCTCCGGGGTAGCGGACGGTGGAGACGCCGAGTTCCCTGGTGAGCTCCAGGACGTCGGTACGGAATCCGTCCTCGTCAGCCTGCGGGTGCTCCGGTTCGAAGATTCCTGTGTAGACGCAGCGGCCCAGGTGCTCGACGAAGGCCCCAAAGGTTTTTCTCCGGACCGGACCGATGACAAATGCGGGGTCGATAGTGATTTTGGCGGTGTTGTTCTGGTCTCCCAAGGCATGGGTCCTTGTCTGCTGGGTTGTTCGGGGGCTTACGAGTCAATTTACAACGTTATAGAACCATGCTGTCGGTGTATCGATGACGAGTCAAGGACTTTCTTTGCTTTGCGCGGCGCTTGCTACGGTGGCACGCCGTTTTGCGGCGGGAATTCACGCCGAGCGGGTTGGGGAGCGGCCTAGGCTGGAGTCCATGTCATCCGGGATCACCGCGTCCGCCTATTCCGCCCGCGCGGCCGAGTACACCTCGCTGTTCGGGTCCATCAGCAGCACCAACACCGACGATCGCGCGCTTGTCCAGGACTGGGCCGGCAGCCTTGACGGGAAAGTTATCGACGCCGGCTGCGGCCCAGGCCAGTGGACGCACTTCATGCACTCGATTGGCGTGGATGCCAAGGGTGTGGACCTGGTGCCTGAGTTCATCGAGACCGCCCGGCAGCGCTACCCGGACATCCCCTTCACACTGGGCGACCTCAAGGATCTGCCGACGCCGGAGCAGTCACTCGCCGGGATCCTCGCCTGGTACTCGGTGATTCATACTCCCCCTGAAGACATCGGCGCGGTCCTGGACGAATTTGCCCGATGCCTCAGGCCCAACGGCGGTCTCCTGCTGGGATTCTTCGAGGGAGTCACCCTGAAGGTCTTCCCGCATGCCGTGACGCCCGCCTATTTTTGGCCCGTGGAGGAGATGGCCGCCCGGCTCCAGGATGCGGGCTTTACCGTGACCAGCACACACTCCCGCGCAGACCCCGGAGTCCGTCCGCATGCCGCCATCGTTGCTCGGCGGGCGAAATCCTGACGCCCACGCTGACCTTTGCGCCGTTCACGGCTGTGCGGCGGGAGATAGGGCCAAGACCGCCAGTCCGTGGGCGGACAACAAAAAACAGGCCGGAGACTCAGCGTCTCCGGCCTGTTTTGGAGGGTGGGCCCTGTGGGGATCGAACCCACGACCCACGGATTAAAAGTCCGATGCTCTACCAACTGAGCTAAAGGCCCTCCAGCTGTTGAAACAGCCATAAATACTGTACCCCAAGGTCAAGGCAGGTATGGAACCGAAGGCGCGCTGCGGCGTCGTCACCTTCTTTGTGCGGGAAGTCGACGACGACGCGCGGCAGCTGCGGCGTGTCTGTCTCAGGGCGACGGCAAAGCGGGTAGCGAAGGCCCGCCCCGGCAACAACGGCCCAAGGAACCGTTACTCGACCCCACCAGAGCACAGGAGTACGGTGAACTCATGAGCGAACAGCCAGGATCACGTGCGTACGGCGGAGCAAACAGGCACCACAAGCCCAAGCCCTTCGCCCCCATCGATTTCGAACCGTTCGCCGGTGGGGCAGACCCGGCACGCGTTTCCGAGGCAGCGCACCTGGCTGCCCAGGCGCTGGTGAAGCGCGGCCGCGACAGCGACGACCCCAAAGTCACCCGCAGGCTGGTGAAGCTGGCCGATGAGCAAGGCCTCGAAGCCATCGCCGAGATGTGGGCTGAAAGCCCTGCCCGAAGCCTGCCGGGCGCCCTCTGGCGGCTGTATGCCCTTCGCGCCGCAACCATCCAGAACCCGGAGCGCATCTCCGTGTACTTCCGGGCCGGGCGTGACACCGCGCAGGTTTCGAACGTGGTGGCAGGGGCGGCTGAACCGCCGGGAGCCGACGAGATGAAGACCATGGCTGACGCGATTTTGTCGGGCGCCTTCGACGGCGAGTTCGACGTCGCGCTGGAACGTTCGGCTGCGTTCTGCCGGGTGGTGGCACTCGGCCAGGCGACACTTGCCGACGGCGCCGAACACACCAATGAGGGCCACGCGAGCAAGCTCACCCGCAACTCCCACCAGCTGGTGAAAACCGCGGAAGACCTCGAACATGCCGCAAACGCGTGGAGGCATGGAGAGCTGGACTAACTCAGCAGAAGGGCGAAACGTACCCACGCCCGGCCCGGACTGTCAATGTTGACTTAGCCAGCCAGACGGGGAAAACTAAAACTGGTGTCGAACCGCGAAACCCCCGGGCTTCAACTTATAGCCGCTTCGAGCGGCCTACCGCCGAGAGGCGTATCCGGTTCGGCACCATTTTTATGCCCGAACGCAGTTTGCCCGGGCCTGTCCTGAAACGGGCCCGGGCAAACGCGGCAGGAACTACTTCAAAGTGACCGTAGTTTCGGCGGTTTCCTTCTTGTCGTGATCCAGGTCGCCGGCCGCGTCCTGCGGCGTCATGGTGGCCTTGATCTCGGTTTCCTTGCCTGCGGTGTAGGCGAAGTTCTCGGCGATGTTGAACGACTCACCCGGCTTCAGCACGAACGGGTCCTTTTCCTTCAGCTTGATGCCTGAGCTGGTGAGGCCGTGCTTCTTGAAACCGTCACTGCTGGAATCGGACGGCATGCCTCCAAGGTACTTCCAGTCCGTGTACTTCGCAGAGGGCGTCACCAGCGAGTGGCTCAGGGGGATATCCGCCGAAGAGGTGTTGGTGACCACGTAGTTCACGTAAACAATCGGAGCGCCCTTCTTCAGCAGGTTCTCCTTGGTTTCCTTGTCCACGAACATGCTGTCCTTGGATGCGACGTCCGTGGCCACCTGGAAGACATCCACGGAGAAGCTGTCACCCTTCATGCTGCCCAGCTTCTCGCCGGCGTCCGAGATGGGAAGCGCCCAGGCGGCAACCTTGTAGTCTCCCGAGGAAGTGCCTTCGGAGGCAGCAGAAGAAGCAGAGGACGACGACGACGCTGAAGGCGAAGCGGACGACGACGAGGACGACGATTCGGAGTCGGCCGGCGTCGGGCTCGACGCAGCGGGTCCACAGGCACTCAAGGCGAGCATCCCGGCAGCCGCCAAGCCGGTAATCTTCACAACATTGTTGAAACGCATAATTCCCCCATTGATTGGATTAAATATTTGTCTTGCCAAGTGTTGCATGGATGTGCAGCACCTCGCGATGGGGACAACTTCCCGCAACGTTCCCGCGCGCATCCCGCAGCTCTCCGCCGGACCGGTAAAGTTGGGAGCGAAACGGGTCGCGTCAAGTCAAGCGGCCTGCGCCCACCCGTCCCCAGCCCGGAAGCGACATGAAGCTGCGCCTTTTCCCCCAGGAACCTGCCGGGCTCGTACTGCTCGCACAGATGGCCGGCGTCATCGTGGCAGCCACCGGAACCCTGTCCGAGATTCTCGGCGCCCCCGCCGGCGAGCACGACCGCCTTGCCGAGGAACTGCACGAGCATGAGTCGAAATCCCTGGACCTGCACTTCGCACTCCTGACGCACATGCGCACCAGTTTCGTGAACCCCCTCCCCCGCGAGGACATGTACACCTTGTCGCGCCACCTCAACGAGGCCATGGAGAAGCTGGATGCCGCCGGCGACCTCGTCGCGATCTACAAGCTGGACCGGCTCCCCAAACGCGCCGCCGACCAGCTGGAGATCATCAGCCGGCAGGCCGAGCTGACGGTGGACGCCATGCGGAAGCTCGAGGACCTTGATGAACTCGAGGACTACTGGATTGAAATCCTCCGGCTCACCAAGCGTGCAGAACGCACCCATCGGATCTGGGTGGCCGAGATGCTCAAGGACATGAAGTCCGCGCAGTACGCGCGGCACCGGGACATCGCCAACCAGTTGGTGGAAGTGACCAAAGACATGCGGAAGGTCGCCACGCAGGTAGGCAGCATCATCGTCAAGGAATCATGACGTGACCATCGCCGCCCTGGTCCTGGTAGTTGCCTTGGCTGCCGGGTTCGCATTCCTCAACGGCTTCCGGGATGTCTCCAACGCCGTCGCGCTTTCCACCCGGACCCGTGCCCTTACGCCGTCCATCGCCGTGCTCCTGGCTGCCGTCTTCAACTTCGTGGGCGCCATGCTCAGCGGCACGTTCGTCCTCGCCTTCACGCAGTCATGGATCACCCTGCCCGATGGCACCAGCGGCCTCACCATGCTCGCCTCAGCCTTGGCGGCATCAATACTGTGGGGAGTTTATGCGTGGTGGCGTGGCATTCCTTTATCTTCCACGAACTCGCTGGTGGGCGGCCTGATCGGCGCGGGCAGCGCGAGCATCCTGGTGGGCGGAAACTCCATCGGGGGCGTGGACGGCATCGTTGTCACACAGGTGGTCCTCCCCCTGGTGCTGTCGCCGTTGATAGCCTTCGGGGCGGCTTACCTCCTGGTGTGGCCGGTGACGTGGGCCGCCCGCTACACGCAGCCGAACGTCGTCAACAGGCGCTTCCGGCGTGCGCAGGCCGTTTCCAGCGCGGCTGTTGCGTTCGGCCACGGCCTCCAGGACGGGCAGCGAACGGCCGCGGTCATTCTTCTGGCAATCGTGGCTGCCGGGTTCTCGGGCGGGGACGACGTCCCTCTGTGGATCCTGCTCCTCACCGCCGTCATGCTCACGGCGGGAACCCTGTTGGGCGGCTGGCGGATCTCCCACACGTTGGGGCACAAGCTCATCCGGGTTGATCCGCTGCGTGGATTCGTGGCCCAGACCCTGACGTCGGTGATGCTGTTTATCGGCGCGATCGGATTTCAGCTGCCGCTTTCCACCACGCACACACTCACGGCCTCGGTACTGGGCGGCGGCGTCAACCAACGCTTCCACACCGTCAACCGGCGCCTGGTCCGCAGGATCCTGCTGTTCTGGGTAGCAACGCCACTGGTCACCGCAATAGCTGCGTTCATCCTGGAGCTTGCGCTCTCCCCGCTCACACGCCTGTAACCCCAACTGGGAAGGACAACGATGCGGATCTTGCAACGGCTAGTACGAGACTGCCGTTTCCGGGCCCAATGCCGGTCGTTAGGTCCAGATCAGAGGCGGTCATGGTGTGCCGGTTCCCGTTGGGGCTGTAGGGCCGGGGCCGACAAGCTGCGTCCTGAGTCGGACAGGAATGCCATAAGTGGCAAACTGGGCATCCATACCCTCTTGCACGGTTGCGTATTTCCCGTTTTGGACGTCATAGGCGAGAAAGTCCCAGTTATGGACGCTGGTCCACAACTGTGTGAAATCGGTCAGGTATCGGCCGTTGCTTTGGAGCGTGGCAAAGTTGAAATAAACGTTGCCACCGTCGAGGCCGATGGCCCTGATCCCCTCATCTGAAATTGAAAT
>NZ_JBFRDO010000029.1:0-30432 GCF_052113825.1 Paenarthrobacter sp. TAF1 | reverse complement strand
CCCCACCCCCTTCAACCAAACCCTCCCTCACATCCCACACCCCACACCCCCTCATCTTTTGAACACGTTCAAGAATGTGCCATACTCATTTCTGAACACGTTCAAAATTTCCGTCAGGAGCACCGCATGGCCGCGAAAAGTGAGYAGACCCGCCAACTGGTGGCCGACGTCGCGCTGAAGATGTTCCGCGAGGTCGGCTTTGAAAAAACCACCATGCGCGCCATCGCCCAGGAAGCCGGGGTGTCGGTCGGCAATGCGTACTACTACTTCGCGTCAAAGGATGAACTGGTCCAAGAGCTATACATCCAGGTACAGGATGAGCATGCAGTTGCCGCAGCGCAGGCACTCGAAAATGTCCAAGACCTCGCGGGCCGGCTCAAGGCGGTCCTCCACACCGGCATCGATGTCATGGCGCCGTATCACCAATTCGGTTCCGACTTCATCTCAACTGCCATCCGGCCGACGTCGCCCGTCAACCCGTTCGGCGAGGCGTCCACCGCCGCCCGCGACGCTTCGCTCGCGATCTTCCGTTCCGCCGTCGAGGGTTCCTCCCCCGCGGTCGCTAAGAAACTGCGCGCCGATCTGCCCGAATTGCTGTGGCTGGCATACATGGGCGTCGCGTTGTTCTGGGTTTACGACAAATCCGCGGGCCAACGCCGCACGCGAAAACTGATCGACGGTGCGGCACCGCTGGTGGCTCGTGGTTTGTCGCTCGCGAAAATTCCCGGTGTGAGCAAGGTGTTTGACGACGTCCTGGGACTCGTCCGCAGCGTGAAGGAAGACTCGTAATGACCCGGACCGTGGTGATCGCGGGCGCGAACGGCTTCATCGGCAGCTACTTCCGACGGCGGTTTGCTGATGACGGATGGCAGGTGCGGACGGTTGGACGCGGCCTTTCGTCTGACGCGCAATGGAACGACGACGGCGCCATCACCAAGGCGCTGGACGGCACGGAACTGCTGGTGAACCTCGCCGGACGATCCGTGAACTGCCGCTATGACCAGCGCCACCGTCAGGAAATCCTGGACTCCAGGGTTCTGACCACACGGGCCTTGGGCCGGGCCGTTGCTGCATGTGACGAGCCGCCCAGGACATGGATCAACTCAAGTACCGGCACCATTTATCGGCATGCCGAGGACCGTCCGCAGTCAGAGATCGCAGGCGAACTGGGCAGCGGGTTTTCCGTGGACGTTGCCCGGGCATGGGAAGACGAGTTGGCGTCGGCTGTTGTGCCGGAGACCCGGAAGATTCCGCTCAGGATTGCGATCGTGCTGGGTCCCGGCGGCGGGGTCATGACTCCTTTCCGGAACCTTGCGCGGCTGGGTTTGGGTGGGCACATGGGGCCCGGAACGCAGAAGTTCAGCTGGATCCATGTGGAGGACCTGTTCCGGACAGTGTTGTTTCTCCACGCCAGGCCTGAACTGAGCGGCCCGGTCAATGCAGCATCGCCCTACACCGTGGACAATCGGGAGCTGATGGCACTGGTTCGGCGGAGCCTTGGTATTGCGTTTGGCGTCCCGACGCCGTCGTGGCTGCTCGAGGCTGGCTCTGTTCTCATTCGGACCCAGACCGAGCTGGTGCTGAAGAGCCGGTGGGTGGAGCCCCGGAAACTGCTCGACGCGGGGTTCGCATTTGAATACCCATCGTTGGCCGGTGCGCTCAACGAGATCGCCACAGGGCGCCGGTGAGGCCGGAAGAAGCGAGGAGGCCGCGGCCTCATGGGCCCAACGATCGTGTGATTCTGGGCCGAAAGGGCCTGGTAGTGGGCGTTCTACTTTCAGATGTCGTGTTTTTTCTGGTGCCCGCATTCATCGAAATCATTCGAAGTCCACCATATGCCGAATATCAGCTTTCGTTCCTTCCCATCCTCGTAGCCTTTGGCGCGGTCCCTGTCTGCCTGGTGGCGTTCCCTACGGCGATACTGCTGGGAAGAGTGCTGCGCAGCATTCGCAGCCAATGGGTTCACGTAGCTGCCTTTACTCTCGCAGGCGCTCTGGTGGGAAATATAGTCGGCGCGTCCTTCACGGGGTTGGACCTCGCACACTCTGATTCACATGACACTACCTGCAGCGCTTGCGGCCGGCGTCGGACGGCTCTGCATTTGGAACCTGGTGATCGTGAACGACTTTCCCTCCCCAACTAACGGTTCTACGGTGACTCATGAACGATGACAGTTGGGCGGACGAGTCCGAGTACGGACTGGTGGCGCCTGGGTCGCGGAATAGCTGGCGGTACGGATCGAAAGACCGGGTAGTGATCGGAGGCGGAGGCCTCGCTGTCGGCGTCGCGGTGGCGCATCTGACTTTCTGCCTGTTGCTTGCAGTCCAGTCACCGGGGGGCTGGGCCCTCGTCTTCTTCATTTACAGCCTGATTCCAGTGTGGGCTATCGGTGTTTCCGCGGGATCTCTGCTCGGCCTCGTCCTGCGACGCATCACCAACCAATGGATCCACGTGGCGATCTTTTTCCTCGCCCCGTTGCTCGTCTGCGCGCCATTCGGCGGGCTCTCCCCGAACGGCGCGATCTTCTTTTCAATGTCCATAGCCATTGCAGCTGGCTTCGGACGGCTCGCAATCTGGAAGCTCGTTCGCATCAATAGGCCCCTCCCGATCATGGACGGATGGACGTGAGCAAGCGTCCCCACCAAACCCAAGGGATGTGAGCAAGCGTCCCCACCAAACCCAAGGGATGTGAGCAAGCGTCCCCACCAAACCCTATGGATGTGAGCGAGCGTCCCCACCAAACCCTAGGGATGTGAGCAAGCGTCGGTTGTACCCGGAACGGGGCCCCCTCCACCGCATCCGAAACCTAAGGAAGTGTTAGGAAATCCCCTCCCACGTTGGTTGTGCCGTGCATCACCCATAGTTTGGAATACGTCCTCTTCACCCCAAGAGGGCCTTTCTTAGTCGACGAAGAGCCATGCGCAAGGACGCCATGAGCACGAGCTTCATGGACAGAACGAACTCATGCAAGACACGGCTGCCGCATGCGCAGCCGCCAGGAAGGTTCATTGATGAGCACCCAACAAGCTGCACCTCTGAGCGAAGCCGCCCAGACACGCAAGGCAGTGAGCAACATCCTCAAAGGCTCCGCGGGCAACCTCGTGGAGTGGTTCGACGTATACGTTTACACCGCTTTTGCGGCGTATTTCCAGTCGCACTTCTTCAACTCCTCGGACGATCTCCAAGCCGGCCTTGAAGCGATGGCCGTGTTCTCGACGTCGTTCCTCATGCGCCCGATCGGTAGCTGGTTCTTTGGTCGCTACGCCGACCGCAAGGGCCGTAAAGCCGCGCTTACTCTCAGTGTGACCATGATGTCCGCCGGCTCGTTCGCCATTGCGATCATGCCGACCCAGGACGTCATCGGTCTATGGGCCATGATCCTCCTGGTCTTCATCCGCATGGTCCAAGGCTTCTCGGTGGGCGGCGAGTACGGAACCAGCGCCACCTACATGTCCGAGGCTGCTACGGCCAAACGCCGCGGCTTCTTCTCCAGCTTCCAGTACGTGACGCTGATTGGCGGCCAGATGCTGGCACTCCTGGTGCTCGTGATCCTGCAGAACACCATGAGCAAGGAAGACCTGACCGCGTGGGGTTGGAGGATTCCGTTCGCGATCGGCGGCGTGGCCGCACTGGTGGTGCTCTGGCTGCGACGCTCCATGGAGGAGACACTCTCTGCCGATCAGCTGCGTGCGGCGCACGTCAAGGTTGAAGGCGAAGCCCAGCCGGGAACCATGAAGCTCCTGTTCACCAAGCACTGGAAGCCGCTGCTGATCTGCATCGGCATCACACTCGGCGGCACCGTTGCCTTCTACACGTACACCAACTTCATCCTGAAGTTCATGAACGATACGTCCGGTATCGCCAAGACGGACACCTCCGTGATCAACTTCTGGGCGCTGTTCATCTTCATGCTGCTCCAGCCCGTCTACGGCATGCTTTCGGACAAGATAGGCCGGAAGCCGCTGTTGATCTGGTTCGGTGTGACGGGCGTTCTGTTCACGTGGCCTTTGCTCTCGGCGCTGGCCGGGACCAAGGATCCGTTCGTGGCATTCCTGCTGATGTTCGGCGGCCTGTTGATGGTGGGTGGCTACACGTCCATCAATGCCTTGGTGAAGGCCGAACTCTTCCCGGCATCCATCCGTGCGCTCGGTGTGGGCCTCGGCTACGCGATCGCCAACTCGCTGTTCGGCGGTACGGTTCCGCTGATTGGTGCAGCTTTGCAGAAGTCGGACCAGGTGGACCTGTTCTTCACCTACGTCACGGCGGCCATCTTCATCTCGCTGCTGGTGTACATCTTCGCCCTGAAGAACAAGAAGCCGACGCACTTGGATGCGGAGCAGGGCCACGCGTTCAAGGCCCGGGCCACTGCAGACGACGACGGCGACGAGAAGGATCGCGTCAACGCCTGACTTGGCTGCCTCTTGGGGCCCGTTCTGCACTCTTTGGATACTCCGAAGGGCGCAGAGCGGGCCTCACAACGTTAAGCTCTAGTAGCGAACCCAACCAACGAACCCGACCAACGAACCCACCAGCGATCCCCGCTCAGCGAACCCCGAAGGACTACACCGTGCATGTGCTAATCGTCGAGGATGACGACGCCATGGCCTCAGCCTTGAGCGCCGCCGTCGCCTCTGCCGGGCACAAGCACACCCGGGTTTCCCGCGGCGAGGACGCGCTCCTGGCCCACCGTCAGCACGAGGTCATCCTGCTCGATCTGGGCTTGCCGGACCTTGATGGCCTGGACGTCCTCAGGAAACTCCGCCAGGTCACGCAAATCCCCATCCTGATCCTGACGGCCCGCGATGACGAGCGGAGCGTGGTCCTTGGCCTTCGCTCGGGCGCCGACGATTATCTGGTGAAGCCCGTGAAACTAGTGGAATTGCTCGCCAGGATCGAGGCGGTGACGCGCCGGACCAACCGCGGGGGCCAGGCAGCACCGCACACTATCGCCCTCGGTGAGCTGGAGGTGGACCTCGACCGCCGTGTGGCATCGGTCGGAGGCAAGCAACTGGCCCTCACCGCCACGGAGTTCGACCTCCTGGGCCTGCTGGTCAGGCATGCGGGCTCGGTGGTCACCCGGGAACAAATCCTGGACGCCCTCTGGGGCGACGCGTTTCTTGCGCACTCCCGGTCGTTGGACGTGCACCTGACCGGTCTCAGGTCCAAGCTCCAGCTGCCCGGCTTCATCATCAATGTCCGGGGCGTCGGCTACCGCGTCGAGCAGCCGTGAAACTCCGGGTCTTGGGCATCCTCAGCCTGCTGGTGGTGGTGATTGTGGTGACGGTGTCCAGCGTGATCCTGACGTCGGCCAGCCGGGAGCTCACGCAGGAGCTGCAGATCAACAGGGTCGCTGCCCTCAACCGCTTCGCCCAGCTGGCCAGTGACGCCCTGGAGGACAATAACACCACTCAACTGCAGCGTGAAATGGACCGCTACGCCGAGCTTTACGGCGAAGGAATACTGATCCACATGCAAGGCCAGAGCATCCATTCCGGCGGCCTTCGCGACGATCAACCGGAGGTCATGGACGCGCTCGGCAGGGCAAGCCTGAACCTGAGCGACACAACGCTCAGTCCAATCCGCGCCTTCGGGACGGGCAACGAGATCATCTCAAGGTCCTTCGGCACGGCCAGCCAGGTTCTCGGTGAAGTTGTCATGGAGGTGAACCTCGACGCCGCCCGCCAGAAGCTACGGGAGCGGTGGCTCGTCGTCGTCGTTGCCGCCGTGGCGCTTGGCGCGCTGCTCCTGCTGGCCGCTGCCCGTATCACCGGCTGGGTTTTGCGCCCGGTCCAGCGCCTTAGCAAGGCCGTCCACGAGCTCGAAACCACCGGCGCGACCACCCAACTGCCTGAAGCCGGGCCGCCTGAGCTGCGCGAACTCAGCCGCTCCTTCACCACCATGGCCCATGCCGTGAGCGAGAGCATGGAATCCCAACGGCGACTCATCGCCGACACCTCGCACCAGCTCCGCAATCCGGTGGGGGCGTTGCGGTTGCGGATCGATCTGCTGCAGCTCGCCTTGCGATCGGAACCGGAAAAGGCCGCCGCTTCGGGCGTCGTTGCTGAACTTGAGCGCGTGGAGGAAATGCTCGACGGCGTGCTGAAGCTGGCCACCGCGGAACATCGCGCCTCTGCCGGGGCTGCCCGCGCGGACCACGGAACGGGACACCAGCGCCTGACGGTCATCGACCCGTTTCCTGTCCTGCAAGGTGAGGCGGAACGGGCCACGCCCTCTGCACTTCAGGCAGGTGCCACGATCACGCTTCTCGAGCCGGGCCGGCCGATCACCATCGCCTGCAATCCGGAAGAACTCGCGCATATGGTGGGCGAGCTTCTGGCCAATGCCGTCAAATACGCCCCAGGTTCCCACATCACGGTGGCGACCGAACCCACCCCGGGTGGCACCGCCGTCGTGGTTTCCGACGACGGTCCCGGCCTCCCCGCCGATCAGCTCGCCGCGTCAACAACCCGGTTCTGGCGGGCGCCGCAGCACAGCAAGATCCCGGGCAATGGCCTGGGCATGACCATTGTGGAACGGTTGGCCGAAGCGAACGGAGCAAGGTTGGTGCTGGAAGCCCGCGTGCCGCACGGGCTGACGGCGCGCCTCGAGTTTGTGCACCCGCAGGGCGGTTCCGATGCCTGAAAGCCGCACAGTGACGCGAAGGAATGCCATGAGGGCAGCTGTGTCGTTCGGCCTGCTGGCGTCAACGGCTGGCTGCTCCGCGGAGGAACGGCCGCAGGAACTCACGGTGGCCGGTGGCGAATCGGGCGGCTTCTACCTTGAGTTCGCCACCCTCCTGGCGGACCTGCTGCAACGGGAACGGATCGCCGACAAGGCGCGGGCACTGACCACCGGCGGGAGCCTTGAGAACATCCAGCGGGTGCTGTCCGGCGAGGCGACCTTCGCCGTCGCCCTCGCCGATGCGGCAGCCCAACCCGCCGCGAACAGCCACAGCGAAGGACGCCTGAGGGCTTTGGGGAAGGTCTATCAGAACTACGTGCACTGCATTGTGCGGGAGGACAGTTCGATCCGGTCCTTATCGGACCTCGCCGGCAAGACCGCGGGGGTGGGCGAAGTCGGTTCGGGGACCACCCTCACCGCCGGAAGGATCATCGCCGCAGCGGGGCTGGCACCGCAGTCCGCCACGCCGGACCGGGCCTTGAAACAGGTCAACCTCGGCTTGAACCAGGCGATCGCGGCCCTTGCCGACGGTTCGATCGACGTCATGATCCAGTCCGGAGGGGTCCCGACGGCGCCGATCGCCGCGGCTGCGCAGGACCTTCGCGTGCGGCTTCTTGATCTCTCCGAACTGATTCCGGCAACGCGAGCACAGTCAGGCTTCTTCTACGACCGGGTCCTCATCCCCGCCAACAGTTACGGGGACGCGCCCGCCGTCTGGACGGTGGGGGTCGCCAACCTTCTCCTGTGCCGGAGCGATCTTGCCGACCACGTTGTCCGGCAGACCGTCGAACTCCTGGTGGAGCAGGCCCAGGACCTGGTTCCTAAGTCCAGCGCAGGGGTCCAGTTCCTCAGTCCCGAAACGCTGATCAACACTGCCGGAGTGCCGCTGCATCCAGCCGCTGAGGCCGCTTACCGGGCGTTGCACGGCTAGCCCCGTTTAGGAGTCAAACCGGAGCAACTGCCAAAATGAAGTCATGACTTCTGCCGTTGCCCCTGCCATTGCCCTGACCATCGCCGGCTCCGAAGCGACCGGTGGCGCCGGCGCCCAGGCCGACCTCAAGACCTTCCAGGAACTCGGAGTGTTCGGCATCGCGAACCTCACGTGCATCGTTTCCTTCAACCCGAAGGACAACTGGAACCACCGCTTCGTGCCGGTGGACCAGCAGGTCATCGCGGACCAACTGGAAGCCACGACGGCGGCATACGGCGCCGCTTCCGGCGCACCGTCGGTTCTGGATACCGTGAAGATCGGCATGCTTGGAAGCCCGGCAACCATCAGCACGGTGGAGAAGGCTTTGACGGACGGCTCGTTCAAGCACGTGGTGCTGGATCCGGTGTTGATCTGCAAGGGCCAGGAACCGGGCCACGCGCTGGACACCGACCAGGCTTTGAAGGCACAAATCCTGCCGCTGGCTACCTTCGTGACGCCGAACCATTTTGAAGCCGAGTCGCTGTCCGGGCTCACCATCACGGACGAAGAATCGCTGAAGGCTGCTGCCATCCGCATCCACGAAATCAG
Organism: Paenarthrobacter sp. TAF1; assembly: GCF_052113825.1. NCBI lineage: Bacteria > Bacillati > Actinomycetota > Actinomycetes > Micrococcales > Micrococcaceae > Paenarthrobacter > Paenarthrobacter sp. TAF1. The sequence goes on along the minus strand of NZ_JBFRDO010000029.1, from coordinate 22,232 downwards.
CGGCGCGGCAGTCCTCGCCAAAGGTGGGGTGCGGCTGGAAGGCCCGGACGCCGTCGACGTCTACTACGACGGCGACACGCTGGAAGTCCTGCGGGCCCCGAAGGTGGGCGAGGTTGCCGTGTCGGGCGCCGGTTGCTCGCTTGCCGCTGCTGTGACCGCGGAGTTGGCAAAGGGCGCAACCCCGGTGGAAGCAGCCCGTACGGCCAAGGCTTTCGTGACGGCGGGTATCAAGAACCGTGTGGCCTCGGGGGCGCCGTTTGATGCCCTGTGGCAGGGCGGCGCGCTGAGCTAGCGCCTCCTGCGTGCGAGAGGCTGGCGCCTGCGTACGAAAGCCAAGCGCCTGCGCGCGAAAGAGCCGCCCTGGAAAGCCTTCCGGGGCGGCTCTTCTTTTGCAGGCGCTTAGCGCGAGACTTTGCCCATGAGCGAGGCAATAGGTCGCAGGAACAGTGGCCTGGCAAGGAACCAAGCGGCCGCCGTGAACACGATCGATGCTGCGAAGATGGCGAATCCCCACCAGCTGTAATCGTTGTTCGAGGCGTACATGTGGTTGAGATTCTTCAACGCACCGGTGGCCAGCACCAGGGTTACGTGGACGATGACGAAGGCTACGAAGTAGATCATCACCGGGAAGTGGATCTTGCGGGCCAGTTCGATCGGGTAGAACTTGTTGATCGCGGCTTTCTTGGGCCATGCCCCAGACATCCGGATACCCGTGATGATGGCCAGCGGGGCGGCGATAAAGACGGTGATGAAGTACGTCAGCAGCTGGAGGCTGTTGTAGTTGTTCCAGCCGTTTTCCACCGGCCAGTTCAGGGAGGCGTACTGCAGGCCGGCCGAGACGGCGTTCGGGAAGACGTCCCAGTTGGTGGGAACAATCCTCAACCATTGGCCGGTGGCGAAGAGGAGCACGATGAAGATGATGCCGTTCAAAACCCAGAGGGCGTCCAGCGTCAGGTGGAACCAAAGGTCCAAACTAATTTTGGCGGGTGGGTTCTTTGTCTTGATGAGGCCCTTGTTGTTCCGGGTCCAGTACGCCGGCGGGCGAGTGGTGGTGCGCACCTGCCAGCCAGAACGGATGATCAAAACGATGAAGAACATATTGAGGAAGTGCTGCCAGCCAAGCCAGGCCGGGAACCCCGTGGGCGTGCCGTCGGGGATTGCGGAATGGCCGGGGTAGTCCGTCAGGAACTGCTGGACCGGCTGAAGGGTCCGAAGCCATTGCGCAACGAGCACGAGGATCAGTGCCACCACCAAAGCTCCTGCGGTGACGACGACGGGCTTGAACCACCTGTTCGACGTGATCCCGGACGACTTGCTTGAAACGGACATCAGGCCGCGTTCCTCTCTGGCTTGGTTGGCTGCGACCAGTTGGCGCTATATAGCGATTCAACCAGTTGCAGCCCGACGGTGAAAACGGCGCCCGGGTTTCGGGGCGTCCGACGTCAAAAATCGCAGCATTCGGATACATGCCGCAATATGTATTTCTAGAACAGACTTCCAGAATTATTTCCTTTCACTCACTGGTCCGTCAAGGTTCGCTGTTCGCTATGTGGATTATTCCGGGGGTAGGATTCCAGAAAATAGGCAGTAGACACACCGGTCTTCGTTCTGACTGAGGGAGGAGCCCCACGATGGTCCGCAAGACCTCCGAAGTTGCCAGCAACGCGGGCTCCTGGCAGTGGACCCGGACGGCGGCTACGCAGCGCACCTTGCTGGACGCGGCGGCCGGGGTATTCGTGGAACATGGATTCACCAATGCCAGCATCTCGGACATTGTTTCCCGCGCAGGATCGAGCGTAGGCAGCCTCTACCACCACTTCGGCGGCAAGACCGAGCTGTTCCTTGCCCTGTGGAACGACTACCAGAATGAACATGAGCGACTGGTGGCTTCTGCAGTGGCCAAGGCACGCAAGGCAGGCGAGACAGACCCGCTGGCACTGTTCAACGTGGGCAGCCGCAGCTACTTCGACTACACCTGGAAGCACCGGGAACTGGAGAGGGTGTTCATTGAGGGCGACACTCCCCCGGGCTTCGAGGTTTTGCGGCGCGAGCGCGGACGCGAATGGGTCCGGCAGAACTCGGTCCTGCTTGGCGCCAGCGACGACACCCTCGGTCGATTGACGGTAGCGGTGATCACGGACATCGTGACTGTTTCGGGGCAGGAAGTGGCGTTGAGTACCTCAAAGCGTGAGGCGGACGAGGTTGTGGGTGCGGCGGCCAAGCTGGTGGGCCGGCTGGTCCGCTGAGGCTCGGCCCTTAGTTGCCGTGAACGGCTTCCTCGGCAGCTCGCCTCGACCTGGTGATGGCCAATCCCACGACGCTACCTGCGGCGGCGAGGAAGAAGACCAGAACCAGCAGCGGTCCCGTCATCCCCGGGAAGAGCGGGCTACCACCCGTCAGGAAAATCGAGGCCAACAAACCCACCATCGACAGGCCGAATACGAGCGCCAGTGCTCTCTGCAGGCGGCTTTGCCTCATCAACGGTGACTCGCTTGTAGTGGCCATAAGTGGAGTCTATCCGGCTTCTCCACGGGTAGCTGCTCTGGGGTAGTTGACGTCGCTGTACAGCGACAGAGGGGATTCTCCATGGATTCCTCACCCCGCAGCCAACTGGAGTGCAGTGCGAGTAGACAAGCAGTGGCTTCGGTGAGTCGTGAGAACATCATTGAGTGACCGACAGTACTTCGCTTAAACTGCCGCCCCTGTACGAGTCCCTGACCTGGCTTACCCCGCTCTCTGAAGAACGTGCTGCACACCTTGTGGCATTCCTGACCGACCCGGCGCCGGCTGAGGTTCTGGACATGGGGTGCGGATGGGGTGAACTGCTTCTTCGTGTCTTGGACTCGGCCCCGCAGGCTCGTGGACGCGGAGTGGACAGTGCTTCCGTGTTCATCAACCGGGCCAGGCAACAAGCCTTGGCTCGTGCACTGCTTGAGAGAGTGACTTTTGATTCGGTGCCCGGGCTGGAAGCCCAGGATCGCCCCGCAGACGCGGTCATCTGCATCGGTGCGAGCCAGATCTGGGGACCGCCGGTAGAGGACGCGCAGCCGCTTGACTACGCCGCAGCCCTGCGGGCCCTTCGGGCTTTGGTGCTTCCCGGCGGAAGGCTCGTCTATGGCGAGGCAATCTGGTCAGCAGCACCTCATCCCGCCGCCACCGCACCACTCGCTGGGCGTGATGACGAGTACCTGACAGAACATGCGCTACGCGATCAGATTAGCGCTGCTGGTTTCGAGGTAGTGGACCACGACCAGGCAAGCGTTCAGGAGTGGGACGTCTTTGAGGCCGGGTATCGCGACAGGTTCACCCGCTGGCTGGAAGCACATGATGCCGACCACCCCGCGGCAGAGCACGTCCGCGCGAGACATGAGGAACAGCGCGCTGCATATGAAGAAGGCTACCGGGGCGTACTCGGGATGGCGTATTTCTGCTTACGGGGTTAGAAGTCCAGCAGACTGATGAGCAAGTCCATGCGTTCTGTGGCGGGAAGATCATCGACCGGATCTTGCCCAATCATCGATAACAGGGTCTGAGTTCATCCGTGCGGCCGCTGACCTGTCAGGCGTCCAAGTCCATGTATGGATGCCCGTCGATTACTGGCGCAACGTATCGATACCTGATCATGCAGTCCACGAGTAAGTATTCCTGGAGCCTCCAGCGATAGCATGCCGCATTCGACGCCCCGCCCCGGTGAAGATTCCGGGTGTGCAATGATTCAGGTCATGGGGAACACGTTGAAGACGTTCTTCTTACGCTTCACGCCCCAGAGGCGCACTGATCCGTCCGCCCTCATAACAGCCACAGACTCTTGTACTTTCAAGATGTCAACGTCTTTTGGGTAGTCCTCTTTGGTGTGCGCGGCAAACTCTGCGGCGAATCGCTGGTTGATGAGGGGTACAAGCTCTTTCTGCTTCCGCCACCCGTAAATGGAAAATGCCACGAACAGCGCGAATGAGATGAGCCTTAGGCTGAACCACGGAAGGTCCGGGACATCCGAACCCCCGAAAGAATCGATACCCCACAGAATCCAGAACACCAGGAAGGAAGCTGTGGCCAAGGTGCTGGCCGTTCTCGTTCTTTTAGCCTCGGGAAAGGCAACTGTAAAAGCGGTGTTGCCTTCATTCATAAGACGCCCCCGTATCGCCAAAAGACTCTGACGATAGAGTAACGCGGCGGGAGCCGGAATGCAGCACAGCTTGTCTACGCCCAGCTAGACGTGGTCACTTGGCCGCATCCCGGCCGGTAGATGCGTCCACGGGACGATCTTTCACCGGACGCCGGGAGCCCCGTTGAGTGTTGTGCCTGACTCCAGCTGGGGAACGCTTTCGTCGTGGAGGATCACCGCAACGACGGTCTCGGTAGCATGCTCCGCAACGGGATCCTTCACCGTGCACCTTCCTACTGCCTCGTTGTGCAGTTTTTTCCAGGCTTCGATGAAGTCCGCGATCAAGTTTTGCCCACCCGACGCTTCCCTTAGCAGACGCCTTTAGATCCACCGGCCCTCTGCCAGGTCAGACCAGAACTCGATGCGATGCGGGGATGATTCTCGGTCAGCAGTGTTGAAGAACTCTCTTTGAAAGTAGGAGGCGAGATCGCTGCCGTAGTAGATGACATCAGTTTGATACACGGAAAAAACCGGGCTGCCGGCGGGTGCAGGAGCTGCGGGCATGAAACGGTGCGAATAGATCGGGACGAGGACAGGCACCGTGCGCAATCGCTGACGTGCCGCTGGGAGGGCTTCCTCAACTTCGGTTGGCCGCTCGCCCCATTCCTCAGGCCAGAAAGCACTCTCCCGAACGTCAAACAACACGCCGTCGCGCGGCCAGTCGAGCCTCTTCTGAATTCCGACGGGGTCGCCCAGCCAATCAACCCAGCCAGGGCCCATAGGCATCGCCAGACTCAAAACCGCGCATGATCAGGACTGAACTCGAACGAGAACTGCTCTTCAACATCCTCGAGCTGCCATGGCGATAAGCCCGGAGCCAGAGGAACCTTGGCCGCATAAAGCACCTCTAGGGCTTCTTCAACAAGAGAACTCACGCAATAAATCTAGCCGGAGGGTTACTCGTTCGAGCTCAACACGTCACGCTGCCAGTCGTGGTTCGAGTGCCGTCATGTATCTAGAAATTACTGCGACGGACTTCCGGAATGTCCACGGCAGTAATGCTCGCGTAAGCATCGGTCCCTTAACGGACGCCGAGAAGTGTGAATGACTTCCAGCCAGTTGGGATGATTTCCGCGGTTAGTGGACCGAAGGGGGAACTTCCGTGGTGTCGCAGGATTAAATACGCGAAGCGCTCTATGACCTCATACAGTTGCGTCGTCCATTAGCCGAGTTGTCAGCTCGATTGTTGACGTTTGAATGGTCCTCCCAAGAGGAGCTAGCCACTGCTTTCGCTCAGGATATCGGCCACGCCCTTGACGAATTCTGGGCCGGGAAGATCAGTGCAGATGATCTTTGCGCATGGGCGGAAAAGCTGCAGGAACGCGAAGATATTGCACTGAACCCGCAGGAACGCGATTTCTTGGCAGATGCACTCTTCCAGCTGTCCACGCCCGAGCTTTGCGGTCCCGCCGATGACGTGGGCTTACCACGTCTTCACACGTTCAGCAGCGGGACCACCGCGAACCTGGTGCGCGATTGATCAAAAGCTGGTCACCCTGCCACCTCTTTAGCATTGAGGACAAACCATTCCAACTAGTCGCCCGCATGGCAGCGGAGACTCCGATTCCGAACGCTGCTGAGCAAGCGTCACACCCAAACACACGGAACGTGAGCAAGCGTCACACCCAAACACACGGAACGTGAGCAAGCGTCACACCCAAACACACGGAACGTGAGCAAGCGTCACACCCAAACACGCGGGACGTGATAGAGCGTGGGACGTCAGCGCTCGGAGTGCGCCGCCAGGAAGGAGTAGACCTCGGTCTCGTCCACGCCCGGGAACGCGCCCGGAGGCATGGCGGCAAGCAGGTGCGAGTGGGCCCGGGCGGAAGGCCATGCGTTGCCGGCCCACTCGTTCGCCAGCGAGGCAGGCGGCCGCTTGCAGCAGTTCGGGTCCGGGCAGTTGGATGTGGCACGGGCAGTCGTTTCCCGGCCGCGGAACCACTTCACGTGCTGGTAGGGCACCCCGATGCTCAAAGAAAATTCACCGGCTGCCGAGCGCTCCGTCCGGGCCGTGCACCAGTACGTGCCCGACGGCGTATCCGTGTACTGGCTGTAGGCGCTGAACTTGTCCGGCACATCGAAAACGGCCCGGGATGTCCACGCTTTGCACGACGGTTGGCCCTCGATCGCCCCGGTGTGGTCCTGCGGGAAGGTCACGCCATCGTTCTCGTAGGCCTTGTAGATGATGCCCGACTGGTGGGTCTTCTGAAAGTGTGTGGTGATGCCCAGGTGCTTGGTGGCCAGGTTCGTGAACCGGTGCGCGGCGGTCTCGTAGGACACAGCGAAGGCGTCGCGGATGTCCTCCACAGCGATTTCCTTGGCGGCCTTGGCCTTTTGGAGGAACTCCACCGTGGCCTGCTCCGGCAGCAGCAATGCCGCAGCGAAGTAGTTGGTGGCCACCCGCTGCGCCAGGAAGTCCCCATAATTCCGCGGAGTTTCATGCCCCAGGACATAGTGACCCAGCGCCTGAAGCAGGACTGAGCGGGGATCGTGATCCTGGCGCTGGTTCTGCGTCAGATAAATTCTGCGGTTCTTCAAATCGGTCACGGACCGCGTCGAGTGCGGCAGATCGCCCACGTGATGGAGGGAGAAACCAAGGTTCTCGGCGATGTCAGCAATGACGTGCTGGCTGAGCGGACCGGTGGTGTACCCGACCCCTTTGAGGACCTTCTGTGCCTCGGCTTCATACTCGGGGAAATAGTTACCGCGCTCACGCATCATGGCACGCAACTCGCCGTTCGCGCGGCGGGCCTCTTCCGGCGTCGCGACTTGCTCGTTGAGTTTGCGTTCGAGTTCCTGAAGCAGCCCCACCTGCGACTCCAGAACATCCAGCGGAAGCCGCGAGCTGATGCGGATTTTGGGCAGGTTCAGCGACTCGTAGAGCGGTCCGCGCTGGTACCGTTCCAGCTCGATTTCCAGGGCCGCGCGACGGCTCGGCGGCTCCGCCCCGAGCAGTTGGTCGATGCTCACGTTGAGGGACGCAGCGAGCTGCTGAAGCAGCCCCAGTTTGGGTTCGCGCTTGCCGTTTTCGATCAGGCTCAGCTGGCTTGGCGCGGTCCCGACGGCGGCACTCAGGTCATCGAGCGTCAGCCCCGCCTGCTTGCGCAGATGGCGCACGCGGCGGCCAAGGCTGATGACGTCCAGTTCTGGGGACGCAGGGGACAACGACGGCGACGCGACTTCGCGATTCCAGCTCACAGGCGACATTTCTTGAGAATACGCGAAGAAGTGCATTTCTTTCCATAGTTTTCCTCTAGCAACCCTCTTGGAAGTGCAGAAAAGTAGGTCTTACGAAAAAGAAATACAGACCCGGATAAGCCGGCCGATGCAGCAAAGGTGCAGCGGAGGCCGGCCCGGGCACCACAGAGGAGATCAAGATGACCGCTTCATTTGAACCCGCAGAGCAGTCCGCAGAGCAGCAGGCAGCAGCGCTGGAACTCGAATGGTCCGCCAACCCGCGGTGGGAAGGCGTCACCCGTGATTACTCGGCTTCCGACGTTGTCCGCCTCCGTGGCCGCGTCTCCGAAGAGCACACCCTGGCCCGTCGCGGTTCCGAGAAGCTTTGGAAGCAGCTCACCGAGGAAGCTCCCACCGGTGGCTACACCAACGCCCTGGGCGCACTGACCGGTAACCAGGCTGTGCAGCAGGTCAAGGCCGGCCTCCGCGCCATCTACCTCTCCGGCTGGCAGGTGGCCGCCGACGCCAACCTGTCGGGCCAGACCTACCCGGACCAGTCCCTGTACCCGGCCAACTCGGTGCCGCAGGTTGTCCGCCGCATCAACAACGCGCTGCTCCGTGCGGACCAGATCGAGTATGCCGAAGGCGTCAAGACCGTCGAAGACTGGCTGGTCCCGATCGTCGCCGACGCCGAAGCAGGCTTTGGTGGCCCGCTGAACGCCTACGAGCTCATGAAATCCATGATTACCGCAGGTGCCTCGGGCGTTCACTGGGAAGACCAGCTCGCTTCGGAAAAGAAGTGCGGCCACCTGGGCGGCAAGGTGCTGATCCCCACCCAGCAGCACATCCGGACCCTGAACGCAGCCCGCCTGGCAGCCGACGTCGCCGGTACCCCGACAGTGGTCATCGCCCGCACCGACGCCGAAGCAGCAACCCTGATCACCTCCGACGTCGACGAGCGGGACCAGGAATTCATCACCGGTGAACGTACCGCGGAGGGCTTCTACAAAGTCCGCAACGGCATCGAACCCTGCATCGCCCGTGCCAAGGCCTACGCACCGTACTCCGACCTCATCTGGATGGAGACCGGCACCCCGGACCTGGAGCTGGCCCGGAAGTTCGCCGAATCGGTCAAGGCCGAGTTCCCGGACCAGATGCTCTCCTACAACTGCTCCCCGTCCTTCAACTGGCGCAAGCACCTGGACGACACCACGATCGCCAAGTTCCAGCGCGAACTCGGTGCCATGGGCTTCACGTTCCAGTTCATCACTTTGGCCGGCTTCCACGCCCTGAACTACTCGATGTTCGACCTCGCCCACGGTTACGCCCGTGAAGGCATGAGCGCCTACGTCGAGCTCCAGGAGAAGGAATTCGCCTCCGAGTCCCGCGGCTACACCGCCACCAAGCACCAGCGCGAAGTCGGCACCGGCTACTTCGACGACATCGCAACCGCGCTCAACCCGAACGCATCCACCCTCGCACTGGTCGGATCGACCGAAGAGGGCCAATTCCACTAAACCAAACGCCCAAAGGTGAGCTGTTCGCTGCGCTCACCGGAAGGCACGACGGCGATTGTCGCCTCCGGCCTGCGGACCGGTACCGCTCTGCCTGCTATTCCCCACGTCCCGGTTTCGACCTCGCTGAGCGAGGACGGACCGGGATGCAGGGCCCCTTTTACGCAGGCTGCCGCGGCACCGGCTCCTTGGCCTAGTGCCCACGCGACCCAAGCACCGCCGTCGAACATTTGCTTCTCATAGGAGAGATTGAAATGAACAGCTTCACTGACAACTTCACTATCAATGGCATCACTTTGACCGCTCAGCCCATTTGCCGGCAGAACGAGGTCCTCACGCCGGACGCTTTGGAGTTCATCGGCCAACTGCACCGGGCTACGGCTGATCGTCGTCAGGAGCTGATGCAGGCGCGGCATGCCCGCCGCAACCAGATTTCCGGTGGCCAGGATCCGCGGTTCCTGCCGCAGACCGAGGCCATCCGGAACGACCCGTCCTGGCGGGTCGCTCCCCCGGCACCGGGTTTGGAGGACCGCCGTGTTGAGATCACGGGTCCGGTGGACAAGAAGATGACCATCAACGCGCTGAACTCCGGTGCGAAGGTGTGGCTGGCCGACATGGAGGACTCCTCCACGCCGACGTGGCGCAACGTCATCCAGGGCCAGCTGAACCTGACCGACGCGTTGGAGCGCCGGATCGATTTCACCTCTCCCGAGGGCAAGGAATACAAGCTCAAGGCGGCCGAGGATCTGCCCACCATCGTGGTCCGTCCCCGTGGCTGGCACCTGCCGGAGAAGCACATGCTGATTGACGGCAAACCCATCGCCGGCGGAATCGTGGACTTCGGACTGTTCTTCTTCCACAACGCCCGCCGCTTGCTGGCGCAGGGCAAAGGCCCATACTTCTACCTGCCCAAGATCGAGAACCACCTCGAGGCACGGCTGTGGAACGACATCTTTGTCCTGGCCCAGGATCTGCTCGGCATCCCGCAGGGCACCATCCGCGCCACGGTGTTGATCGAGACCATCACGGCAGCGTTCGAGATGGAAGAGATCCTCTACGAACTGCGGGACCACGCAGCTGGTTTGAACGCTGGCCGCTGGGACTACATTTTCTCCCTGATCAAGAACTTCCGGACCCGCGGACCGCGTTTTGTGCTCCCGGACCGCGGCCAGGTGACCATGACCCAGCCGTTCATGCGGGCCTACACCGAGCAACTGGTCCGGGCCTGCCACCGCCGCGGTGCCATGGCGATCGGTGGCATGGCTGCCGCTGTTCCCAACCGCAAGGACGAGGCCGCCAACACCGCCTCGTTCGAGAAGGTCCGTGCGGACAAGACCCGTGAAGCCAACGACGGTTTCGACGGCTCCTGGGTTGCCCACCCGGACCTGGTGCCGGTGTGCCGCGAAGTGTTCGACTCAGTTCTCGGAGACCGCCCCAACCAGCTGGACCGTTCCCGCGAGGACGTCACCCCGGATGACCGTGCGCTGATCGACATCTCCACCACCGAGGGCACCATCACGGAGGCCGGGGTACGCCTGAACATCGAGGTAGGCATCCGCTATATCGAGTCCTGGCTGCGGGGCAACGGCGCTGTCGCCATCCACAACCTCATGGAGGACGCCGCCACCGCCGAAATTTCGCGGTCCCAGCTGTGGCAGTGGATCCACTCCCACGCCATCACTGACCAGGGCGACATCATCAGCCGTGAATGGGTAGAGGACATGTTGGACGAGGAATTCGCCCGCCTGGAACGCTTCGATGGGGATCGCTTTGCAGATGCCCGCGCCATCTTCGAGGAAGTCACCCTGGCTGAGGAATTCCCCACCTTCCTGACCATCCCCGCCTACGCCCGTTTCCTCACCGAGGCCCGTGAAGAGGCCACGGAAGAGGAACTCGTCGCCGCCTAGCTGCACTGTACTGGTCGTCGACACGCCAAGCCCCGACGCTGGGCTGCCTGCACTCTTCGCAACAAGTGACCCCGATGGTCGGGGAGGCAGCCCAGCAACGGGGCTTTTCCATGCTCAAGGCCCTCCGGATTCGATGGTTCGCTGCACACCATGCCGTGCGCACGGCATCCTGTGCAGCGAACCCCCGAATCAGCCGCTGGAGGGGCCCAGCGGCCCGGAGCGGCCCGGCCCCTTAGCGCTGCCGGGCAACCCAGCGCACGGACAACGTCGTGCACACACAGAACGCGAGCACCGATCCGAGGATCACGAAGAGCGGAACCGTCCAGCCGTCGGTAAGACTGTGCACATATCCGACAACGGTGGGCGCCAGGGCAGCAAAACAGTAGCCAACACCCTGGACCACGGCGGACATCTTCCCTGCGGCGGCCTGCGAGCGGGCGAACTTGATGATCGCAATGAAAATCACCGTGATTCCACCACCTTGGGCAACGCCTCCCAGCGAGGACCACAACCACCAGAAGCCCGGGGCCAGCAACAAGCCAACGGGAACGGTCAGCCACATCGCACTCAAGGTGACCGCAACCGTCGTCGTACTGGTGAAACGGGCCAGGAGCGGAACGCCCAGGCCGCCCACAATCGCGAAGATCTGGAAGAGCGAGGAGCCCGCGCCGGCCTCGGCCGTGCCCATGGCGAGTTCGTCGGACAGGAAGCTTGGCAGCCACGCGGTGACGCCGTAATAGGAGAACGCCTGGCCGGCGAAGCCGAGCGTCAGGCCGACGGTCAACCAGCCCACCCCCGCAACGGGTCCCGAACCTGAAGGCACGGCAGCCTCAACCGCGGCTGGGACAAAGGCCCGGCGCGTACCCACTGTGGGCACCCAGAACAGGATTGCCGCCAAGGCCAGCAGCGCGCTGCAGGCCAAGGAAAGCCGCCACCCCACCAGCTCGGCCAGCGGAGCCGTGGCCACTGAGGTGAGGAACGAACCGATGTTCAGGGCCGCGGTGTAGACGCCCATCGCTGTCGCTTGCCGGCGGGGAGCGAAGTCGCGGCGGATGATCAGCGGCACGGCGATGTTGCCGATGGTGATGGCCACGCCAATGACCACTGTGCCGGCCATGACCAGGGCTCCACCGCCGCTGGAACGGATCACCACACCGGCCAGCACGCCGAGCAACGTGAGCATGACGGCGAATTCGGCGCCCAGTCGGCGTCCGGCCAACGAAGCCAACGGCGAAGCCAGGGAGAAGCAGAGCACGGGGATGCCTGTCAGCAGTCCGAGTTCAACCGGGGAGAAGCCAAGGTCCTGTCGGAGCAGATCCACTACGGGCGCCACGGCGACGAACGGTCCGCGCATGTTCAAGGCAATCAGCCCTATGCAGGCGAGGATCAGCCAGCCTCGGGGAACTTTGGCGAGGAACTGGCTCATGGTGCGGACCGGAAAGGGACAGGAAGCGTTTTCATCAGTTTCATTGCTATCACGCCCCCGGCCGCCCCACGGCATCCATGAAGGCCTAGCCCGTCGCTTGGAGTGTGGCCTCAATCACCGAAGGCGAGAGAACGTACTGGGTCACCATCTGGCTGGCACCCAGGATCGCGGAGCGGTCTCCGGCCATGGAAATGCCGATCCGAAGATGCGTGGTGGCCAACGGCAACGACCGCCGATAGACCACTTCGCGGATTCCGGCCACGAGGTGTTCGCCGGCCTCTCCCACGCTGCCGCCAATGATGATCATGGAGGGGTTGAGCAGGTTGACCACGGTTGCCAGGACATCTCCGACATCGCGTCCGGCCTGTCGCAGCGCCTGGATAGCCTGGAGGTTTCCCTCGCCCACGAGCCGCAGGACATCGGCGCCGTTGGTGGCTTCCAGCCCCTGCGTTTGCAGTTGATGCGCGACGGCGGGACCGGAGGCGAGCGCTTCAAGGCACCCGTAGTTGCCGCAGCGGCAGAGGACGTCGTCGCCACGTGGCACCCGGACGTGGCCGAGGTCGCCGGCGGTGCCGTTGGCACCCCGCTGCAGCTCACCACTGCTGATGATGCCCGCACCGATGCCGGTGGCCACCTTGATGAACAGGAAGTTGTCGTGGTCCGGCCAGTAGGCGGTCCGCTCCCCCAGGGCCATGATGTTGACGTCGTTGTCCACCAGTACGGGAACAGGCAGCGAGCGCTGAACGTAAGTGACGACGTCGAATCCGTCCCAGCCCGGCATGATCGGCGGCTTCACGGGCCGCCCGGTGTCATGCTCCACGGGCCCGGGGAGGCCGATGCCTATCCCGGCGAGGTCGCCCGGTTCCCGTCCGGCTTCGGCAAGYAGCTCCCGGCCTGCTGAAACCACGCGGCCCAGCACTACCTCGGGACCGTCGGCGACTTCCTGTCCCAGCCGGCGCTCCGCCAGGATGCTGCCCCCGAGGTCGGTGACGGCAACAATCACGTGGGTCGCTCCGACGTCGACCGCCAGCACGACGCGCGCGGCCGGGTTGAAGGCAAAGCGCGACGGCGGCCTGCCGCCGCTGGAGCTTGCCTCACCGGCCGGGCCGACCAGCCCGGAGTTGATCAGGGCGTCGATGCGGGAAGCCACGGTTGAGCGGGCAAGTCCGGTGGTGAGGGCAAGTTCGGCGCGTGTCCGGGCTTGGCCGTCGCGGAGAAGTTGGAAGAGATCGCCAGCGCGCGACAGGTTGCCGGCCTCTAAGACCATGGTGTTTCCGGCGTCGTTTCCGGGTGCTGGAGTCATGCATTTAGTGAAGCACGATTGCTTATGCATGTCATGCAATGAAAGTTTGTCGGCCATATTTCAACTTTTGCTTGACGATCGACAAAAGTCCCCCTAGGTTGTGATGAGCAGCACATCACGACGCTCGATGTCAGGGATCCACAGCATCGATCCCTCCCGTTCCGCTCATGCGCCAGTCCGCTTACGAAGAGGTAACTGAACTTGTCCAGCCCTACAGACGCCACCCAAATCCTGGGTGTTGGCATCCTCGGCGCCGGCCCGGTCACCCAGGCCATCCACCTGCCATCCTTGGCGCGTTTGAACCACATCCTGGCTGTCCGCCACATCATGGATGTCGACCCCAAGGTGGCTGAGTCCGTTGCCGCCCGCGTTGGCGCCACCCACAGCACCAGCATCGACGCCCTTCTGGGTGACCCGGACGTGGACATCGTGGCCATCTGCAGCCCCCACCAGTTCCACGCCGAGCAGGTCATCGCAGCATGCCACGCCGGCAAGAAGGCTGTCCTTTGCGAGAAGCCCTTCGCCATGAACGCCGAAGAAGCTGCCCGCATCTCCGCCGTCAGCGCGGCAACCGGAGTACCGATCATCGTGGGCGCCATGCACACCTTCGATCCCGGCTGGCTCGCCGCCCGGAACAACTGGGGCGAACTTCCGGAGAAGGCACACACGATCCGTTCCTCCATCGTCCTCCCGCCCAACTCACGGTTTGAGGACTTTGCCACCGAGATCATCACCCGTCCCGCCGGCGGTGCCCCCGACTACTCGGACCCCGAGGTCATCAAAGGCGCACTCCGCGGCGGGGTCATGGGGCTCGCCATCCACGACCTCCCCTTGATCCGCAGGTTCACGCCGGACTTCAAGGACATCGAAGTGCTTGAAGCACGCCATGTCCGCCCGTTCGGCTACGTCATCTCCCTCCGGACCCCCACCCGGACCATTGAGCTCCGCGCAGCCATGAACAACACCTGGAAGCCCGAATGGAGCTTCGAAGCCCTGTCCGACGACGAGTCCCTCCGCATCGACTTCACCCCGTCGTACGTCCAGGCCGGCTCAGCGGTGGCAACGTTCTCCCGCGGGTCGCAGAAAACCATCCTTGGCCCCTTTGAGCACAACGGCTACGAAGGAGAGTGGCGCGAACTCGCGGCCCTCGCCGCCGGCACCAAGCAGCCGCCGTCTGCCCAAACCCTGATTGACGACCTCACGTTCGCGCTGGACATCGCCGAGGCCACGGTGTCCACCCTTGATCGCCGGACGGCAGTACAGCCCGCAGTCGCCGAAGGAGTCCACGCATGAGCGCCGCCGCCTTCGAGCAGTACACAGTCCAGGCCACACCCGAGGCGCAGAAAGCAGGCGCCGTTGCCTTGGCAGTGGCTTCCCTGCCCGAATCATTCGGCCCGGCCGTAGATGAGAACAGCGCCGACGTCCAGGTCATCGCCGGACAGCCCGACTGGACCCGGCACGCCGTAGAAGCCATCAGTGCGGGAGCCCGCGGCATCGTGGTGGTCAACCCTTCACCCGAAAACGTCAACGAGCTCACAGAGACGGCAGCACGGCACAATTCGGCCGTGGTCCTCGACCAACGTTGGGCGTCCAACCCGGCCACCGCGGCAGCCGAGGACGCAGTCCGGTCCATGGCCGGCCGCGCCGTAGTCCTCGACGTCGTCGCCACCGCTCCGGTGGGAACAGACAGCGGCGCGTTGCTCGCGGACCAACTTGCCGCCGTCGTGCGTCTCGCCGGACCGCTGGGAAACCTCAGGCTCCTGGACCGCAGGCCGCACGGCTACACCGCGACGGCGGTACTCGCCAACGGCGCACCGGTGGCCCTGCAGGGCATCCTTTCCAACGCCCGGCCCGCAAGCGTCACCATCACCATGCTGACAGACGACGGCGGCGCCGCCGTTTCGCTGCCGGATCCGGTGGCTGCCTGGCCGGCCACCGTGAAAGTCACCGGTCCGCACGGTGAACTGCTTCTGCCAACGATCTACGAATCCGCTCACCGCGCCACCTGGCGCCGGCTCAAGGAACACCTCGACGCCGGCACCCTCCCCTCGGATCTGCAGCAGTTCGCTGCGGTTTCGGAATCCATCGCAACCCTCACCTGAAACACCAGCACCTCCGTTCCACCAGCCATTCAGTATCCGTTGCCCTACTCAAAGTTGAGCTGGACCGGCAAACCAACGCACAGCGTCGCCGGTCCCGAAAGGAATCACTATGAATGTTCAGTCCGCAGCCACCCGGTCCTTCTCCCGCCGCAATTTCCTCGGCCTGTCCGCAGCGGCCGCTTCCGTGCCGCTGCTGGCAGCCTGCGGCGGAGGCTCGGCTACCCAGGGCGGAGGTGGCGGCGCTGGTGGAACGGTCAAGTTCTGGGACATGCCGTGGGCCACCCCCGCCTACAACGAATCCGCCAAGAAGATCGCAGAAGGCTTCTCCGGCGCGAACAACGCCAAGGCCAACTACCAGATCATCCAGTGGAACAACTTCTACCAGACGTTCTCCTCGGCCATCGCTTCCAAGACCGGCCCGGCCGTTTCCACCGGCGGCGGCTTCCAGGCCTTCCAGTTCGAGCAGCAGGGCCAGATCGCGTACGCCGACAAAGTCATTGAAAAGCTGAAGTCCAACGGTCAGTTCGATGACTTCCTGCCCGGCGTGCTGGACCCGTTCAAGTCCGACAAGGGATACGTCGCCGTGCCGTGGCAGTTGGACATGCGCGTGTTCTGGTACCGGAAGTCCCTGTTCGAGAAGGCGGGCGTGTCGCTGCCCACCGACTGGCCGTCCCTGCTTGAAGCCGGCAAGGCGCTGAAGAAGGTCGGCGCGTTCGGCTTCGCCACGGGCGCCGGTTCGGGCAACAACTACGGCAACCACTCGATGATCATGATGATGGTCAACAACGGCGGCGGTGTCTGGAACAAGGACGGCGAGCTGGACCTCCTGAACGACCGCAACGTGGAAGCCATCGAATTCGTCCGCGAGCTTGTCTCCAACGGCATCGTGGATCCCGCAGCCGTCAGCTACACAACGGACAACATGTCAGCACAGTGGAAGGACGGCAAGGCCGGCTTCGGCCTGTTCCAGGTCAACGTTCCGCAACGCGTCGGCGACACCTCCGGAGACCTGCTGGTGGCCGACCCCATCACCGGTCCCCACGGTGACAAGGCAACCATCGTGTTCCCGAACAACATCATGATGTACAAGAACACCCCGTCGCAGGAAGCCTCGGAAGAGTTCCTTGTGTACTACCTCGGCCAGCTCAAGGAACTGTGGAAGCAGAAGCTCATGTCCGCACTGCCCGTCTTCAAGTCGATCACCGAGCTGCCCGAGTTTGCCGACGACCCCAACAACGTCAAGATCGTCAAGGACTGGCAGCCGATCGCCAAGACCTTCGCCGCCCAGGGCAGCACGCTCAACGCAAACCTCGCAGCCCTTGACGGCGGCCAGGCGCTGAACCAGTTCAGCCAGTCGATCCTTACCGGCCAGGCAGCTGATGCCAAGAGCGCCCTGCAGGCCTTCCAGTCCGGCCTCGAATCGGTCTTGAAGAAGTAGAACGGTACCTCTGCCATGTCATCAACTACTGCAACATCGGGCCTGTCCCGGGCCCGCCGGGGAGTGGCCCCCGGCGGCTCGGGGGCCGGCCCCGGCAAACGCAAGAGCAAACTCAGCGCGCAGACCACCCGTACTTTCTTCTGGCTGTTGCTGCCTTCGGTGGTGCTGCTGGTCCTGATCCACGGCTACCCGCTGATCCACGCCGCGGTACAGGCCACCCACGACGGCGACCTCCTCCAGACCGGCAACTTCGTGGGCGGCGAGAACTTCGCCAGCGTCCTGTCCTCCCCGGCGTTCTGGAAAGCTGCACAGTTCACGCTCTGGTTCACGATTGTCGGAGTCTTCGGCTCCTGGCTGGTAGGACTGGGCCTGGCCCTGCTGCTGCGGACCAGGATCCCCGCAGGCAATACCTTCAAGGTCCTCTTGCTCCTGCCGTGGGTCGTGCCGATCGTCGTCTCCTCCACCGCCTGGAACTGGTTGGTGGCCACCCCCGACAGCCTGATCCCGTCGATCTTCCGCGGGCTGGGACTGGGGACCCCGCTTTTCCTGGCCGACCCCACACTGGCATCCATCACCGTGATGGTGTTCAAGGTCTGGGTCTCTTTCCCCTTCATGATGATGATGATCTCCGCGGCCCTGGCCTCGGTGGACACCACCGTCTACGAAGCAGCCAGCATGGACGGCGCCTCCAAGTGGCAGCAGTTCACGCAGATCACGCTCCCGCTGATCGCCCGCTCCACGTACATCTCCTGGATTCTCATGACGATCTTCTGCGTCAATGACTTCCCGACCATCTACCTGCTCACCGGCGGCGGTCCCGTCAGTGCCACCACCTCCTTGGTGGTCCTTGCCTACCGCACGGTCTTCCAGGACTTCGCCACCGGCCCCGGCGTCGCCATCGCCTTCCTGATGACCATGACCCTGGTGGTCATTTCCGTCATCCTGTACCGCCAGATCCGAAAGTCGAGCGTCGAATAATGAGCACAGTACTTCACGCCCACCCCGAATCCGGTCCCGCCCTGGGTATCACCGATTCCGGAAAAACCCGCCGGGTGCTCTCGGAAGCCGGTATGCGCGGACGCTGGTGGAGGTTCGCCCTGATCCTGGCCATCACGGTGATCGTCCTGGTCCCCATCATGGTCACTGTGGTCCTGGCCTTCACTCCCGGAGCCAACAGCACCGCCACCGGCTTCACGTTCGAGAACCTGGCCAACGTGTTCAACGGGACGCTCGCCGCCACCTGGCTCCAGAACAGCCTGGTCACCACACTGTCCACGGTCCTGGTTTCGGTCGCGGTGGCCGCTCCCGCTGGCTACGTCCTCTCCCGCGGACGTTCCAAGGCCGTGTCCGGTTACTCACTGCTCCTGTTCGTCATGCAGTCCCTGCCGATCATCACCTCCGTGGTCCCCCTCTTCATCCTCTTCGCTGCCATGGGACTGGTGGACAACCTCCTGGGCATCACCATCATCTACGTCGGTTCCACCATGACCGTGGCTACCTGGATGATGGCCGCCTACTTCGACTCCATCCCCATCAGCCTCGAAGAAGCCTCCTGGATCGATGGCTGCTCAGTCTTCGGATCCTTCACCAAGGTGGTGCTCCGCAACTCGCTGCCGGGCATCCTCTCCACCGCGATCTTCGCCTTCCTGCTCGCCTGGAACGACTACCTGGTAGCCATCGTGTTCCTCCGTTCCAACGAGATCTTCACCCTGCCCATGGGTGTCCAATCCTTCTTCCAGCAAAACGCCACTGACTGGACATCCGTCATGGCCCTGGCCGTGGTCATGATGCTGCCGCCGATCATTGTTTTCGCCACCCTGAACAAGTACTTCAGCGTCGGCGGAATCGGCGGCTCCCTGGCCGGCCGCTGATTAGACTGGCGCCAAGTCCCCGAACTCCCGGAAAACCACTCCCGAAAAGGAAACCCATGTCTTACTCTCTCCAGCTGTACACCCTCCGCAACGCCATCCAGGAGGACCTGCCTGGAACCATCAGGAAGGTCGCTGAGATCGGCTACACGCAGGTGGAGCCCTACAACTTCGTGGCCACAGCTTCGGAACTCGGCAAGGCTTTGAAGGAGAACGGCCTGACCGCTCCGTCCGGTCACGCCCCGCTCCTGTCACAGGACCAGGACGAAATTTTCGCTGCCGCCAAAGAGCTGGGCATCACCACCGTCATCGATCCGTTCCTCCCGGCTGAACACTGGCAGGATGCGGAAACCATCCAGGGCACGGCAGCCAAGCTCAACGCCGCCGCGAAGAAGGGCGCCGAGTACGGCATCCGGGTTGGTTACCACAACCACGCCTGGGAGCTGCAGTCCACCATCGAAGGCACCACTGCGCTTGAATACTTCGAAGGACTGCTGGATCCGGAACTCGTCCTCGAGGTAGACACGTACTGGGCAGCCGTCGGAGGCCAGGACCCCGTCGAATTGCTGGCCCGCCTGGGTGACCGGGTCAAGCTCATCCACATCAAGGACGGCCCGGGCAACACAGACACCAAGGCCCAGCAGCCCGCCGGCCAGGGCACCATTCCGGTGCTGGATGTCATCGCAGCTGCCAAGTCCCTGGAAGTGGGCGTGGTGGAGTTCGACGATTATTCGGGCGACATCTTCCAGGGCATCACGGAGAGCCTCGCATTCCTCAACGCAGAATCGGCAGGGGCCAAGGCATGAGCTTCACACCCTCAACCCGCAAGGGCCCCGTAGGCGTCGCCGTCATCGGCGCGGGCAACATCAGCAAGCAGTACCTGGATAACCTCACCACCTTCCCGGACGTCAAGGTCCTGGTGATCGCCGACCTGTTCGAAGAGGCAGCCAAGGCCCGCGCCGAGGAATACGGGATCGCCGAGTTTGGCGCGCCGGAGCTGGCACTGAACCATCCCGACGTCGAAATCATTGTGAACCTGACCATTCCTGCGGCGCACGTCGAGGTAGCCACCGCTGCCGTCAATGCGGGCAAGCACGTATGGACTGAGAAGCCGTTCTCGCTGGACCGTGAATCCGGTCTGGGCCTCCTCAAGGCCGCAGATGCAGCGGGGATCCGCCTCGGAACCGCACCGGACACGTTCCTGGGTGCCGGCCTGCAGACCGCGCGCCGCATCATTGAACGCGGTGACATCGGCACGCCGCTGACCGGCATGACCACGTTCCAGACCCCGGGTCCGGAATCCTGGCACCCGAACCCGGCCTTCCTGTTCCAACACGGCGCCGGCCCGCTGTTCGACATGGGTCCGTACTACCTCACGGCCCTGATCCAGACCTTCGGCTCCGTCCGCAAGGTGGCCGCCGTCGGCTCCTCCGCCAAGGCCACCCGCGTCATCGGTTCCGGACCCAAGGCCGGCGAGGAGTTCGCCGTCGAGGTTCCCACGCATGTGTCCGCGATGGCGCAGTTCGAAGGCGGACAGTCCAGCCACAGCGTGTTCTCCTTCGAGTCGCCGCGCCTCCGGATGGGCTTCGTGGAAATCACCGGCACTGAGGCGACCCTCTCACTGCCGGACCCGAACTATTTCGACGGCGAGCTGAAGCTCTGGCGTCCAGGCGCGGAAGAACCCGAGATCATCGCCGCAACCGGCCCCGCCAACGGCCGCGGCCTGGGTGTGCTGGACATGGCCCGGGCGCTTCGGGCCGGAACTCCGCACCGAGCCACCGGCGATCTGGCCTACCACGTGTTGGACAGCATGGTCTCGATCGCCGAGTCCGTGGAATCGGGCACGTTCGTGGATGTCACCAGCAACGCGCCGGCCTCGGCGGCAGTCCCTGAGGACTGGGCTCCCGAAACCGCCACACTCTAAGTCCGCAGCAACAGCG
Source organism: Paenarthrobacter sp. TAF1 (assembly GCF_052113825.1). Taxonomy (NCBI): domain Bacteria; kingdom Bacillati; phylum Actinomycetota; class Actinomycetes; order Micrococcales; family Micrococcaceae; genus Paenarthrobacter; species Paenarthrobacter sp. TAF1. Next base: position 1,389 of record NZ_JBFRDO010000029.1, on the reverse strand, counting down.
AGGAACCTGACCATGAGCACGCCCACACACTCGTCCTTGCCTTCCGACAGGCTGGCTTCCCGCGAGGATAAGGCCCCCCTGGGGGTTGCCGCCATCGGCTATGCCTTCATGGGGAAGGCCCATTCGAATGCGTGGCGGAATGTGGCCAGTTTCTTCGACGTCCCGGCCTTCGAGCAGAAAGTGCTCGTTGGCCGGGACGCCACCCAGGTGGCCGAGGCCGCTGCCAAGTACGGCTGGGCCGAATCCGCCACCGACTGGCGCTCCGTGATTGAACGCGATGACATCCACATCATCGATATCTGCGCCCCGGGCTGGATGCACGCGGAAATCGCCATCGCCGCCCTTGAAGCGGGCAAACATGTGTTGGTGGAGAAGCCGCTGGCCAACACATTGGGTGAGGCCGAACTGATGACCGCCGCTGCCGCGAAAGCCCGCCAACGCGGAGTGCAGTCCATGATCGGCTTCAACTACCGCCGCGTCCCCGCCCTTGCACTGGCCCGCGAACTCATCGCCGAGGGCCGCCTCGGCACCGTCCGCCACGTCCGTGCCGCCTACCTCCAAGACTGGCTCTCCGACGCTCAATCCCCCATGACCTGGCGCCTCCGTAAGGAAACCGCCGGTTCCGGCGCGCTCGGCGACATCGCTTCGCACGCGATTGACCAGGTCCTGTTCCTTCTGGGCGATGCCGTTACCGAGGTCTCCGGCCGCCTGCAGACGTTCGTGGACCGACGCCCCGGAACCTCTGATCCCGCAAGCGCCATGGAGGATGTCACGGTCGACGACGCCGCCTGGGCAACGCTGACGCTCGCCTCCGGAGCAATCGCCTCCGTTGAAGTCAGTCGGGTGGCCACGGGCCAGAAGAACTCCCTCAAGCTCGAAATCTACGGAGACAAAGGCACCATCCTGTTTGACCTCGAGGCACTGAACGAACTCGGCTTCCTGGACGCCACCGTCCCGGTCCGGGAGCAGGGCTTCCGACGGATCCTGGTCAACGAGCCCGTTCACCCCTACCTTGAAGCATGGTGGCCGCAAGGCCACATCATCGGCTGGGAACACACCTTCACCCACCAGATCCGGGACTTCCTCCTTGCCGTTCGCGACGGCAGCCAGCCATCGCCGTCGTTCGAAGAGGGCCTGAACGTCCAGCACATCCTCGCCGCCGTGGAAGAGTCCGCAGCCGCCAAAAGCTCACTGATCCAGTTGCACGCAAACCCTACCGAAGGAGCCTGACATGCCCCGCCCGTACACCCTGTTCACCGGCCAGTGGGCCGACCTCCCCTTCGAGGAAGTCGCGCGCCTTGCCTCGGGCTGGGGCTACGACGGCCTGGAAATCGCCGTCTCCGGAGACCACCTGGACGCCTGGCGCTGGGACGAACCCGGCTACGTCGA
>NZ_JBFRDO010000028.1:0-45241 GCF_052113825.1 Paenarthrobacter sp. TAF1 | reverse complement strand
GCGCCGTAGGTTCCCATGCCGGCGACGGCGGCTGCGGTGCCGACCAGTGCGACGGAGGCGAGGATTTTGCCGGAGGTGGTTTTGAGGCTGATGGCCATGGGGATCAGTGTCCTTTCGTGTGGCCACCGTGAGACCGGCCGGCCGTTTCTTCAGCCGGTGTGGCTGACAAGAAAATACTTTGCCGGGCCTGGATCAAGAACCAATCCTGCAAATCCACAACACTTCCTCAGGAAACCCTCAAGAAAACCGCACCCACTGCTTGCTCGTCCCGGCTCTCAATGCCAAGCGACCAACGAAGTTTCCGATCGAGCAGTTTTGGAGAAGCCCCACGGGCCGCCGGGTCATAGCGTTGATGGTGTCAAGCAAAAAGACCAGGGGAGAGAGATCGCCATGACGGACAACCAGCAAACGGCTACCAAAGAAAAGTCCTACGACGGCTTCACCGAGGACGAACGCGCGGCCATGAAAGAAAGGGCGCAGGAGCTGAAGAAGGCGCCGCGCAAGAAGGCCTCCAAAGCCGACGGTGAGGCCGATGTCCTGGCCAAGATCGCCGAGATGCCCGAAGCGGACAAGGCCATGGCCGAATGCCTGCACGCCCTGGTCAAGGAACACGCGCCGGAACTGACCCCAAAAACCTGGTACGGAATGCCCGCTTATGCCCGGGACGGAAAGAACATCGTGTTCTTCCAGAGCTCCCATAAGTTCAAGGCCCGCTATGCCACGCTCGGCTTTGAGGAGAATGCAAAGCTTGACGACGGCGACATGTGGCCCACGTCGTTCGCCCTCAAGGAGATCACGCCGGCTGTTGAAGCGAAGATCGTCGAACTGCTGAAGAAGGCACTCGCCTGACAGTCGGACTTCCAGCTTGGGCGGCCGCTACACCGGCTGGCTGTTGGCCGGCGGCAGGTCCGGGTTGACCGGCTCAAGGTCAGGGTCTTCCGCCGTCCACACCTGCACGATGGCCCAGGTGACCGCGGCGATGGGTACAGAGAGGACGGCGCCGATGATGCCGGCCAGGATGGTGCCCGCCGTCAGTGCCATCAGGATCACCAGGGCGTGCAACTGCAACGACTTGCCCATGACCACCGGCTGGAGAAGGTCGCCCTCAAGCTGGTTGACCGCGATCACTGCAATGACCACGATGAGTGCCACGATCGGACCGTTCGCCACGAGGGCCACCAACGCCGCCAGAATGCCGGCGACGGTAGCACCCACCAAGGGGATGAACGCGCCAATAAAGACGATGATCGCCAGGGGAATGGCCAGCGGCACTTGGAGGATCAGCAGCACGGCTCCGATGGCGACTGTATCCACCAAAGCCACAATCGCCGTCCCCCGCACGTAACCGCCCAGTACTTCCATGGTCCGCTTGCCCACGCGGCGAAGCTTGGCTTCGCGAGTGCCCTTGAAAGGCCGCAGGAAGAAGTCCCAGATCTTGGCGCCGTCCTTGAGGAAGAAGAAGAGTATGACCACCATGAGGCTCGCGCCGGCCAGGAACTCGGTCACCACGGACAAACCGGTCACGGCACCGGAGCGCACTTGGCTGCTCTGGGCGAAGTCCACTACAGCTTGCCGGGCTTGGTTGAGCTGTTCCTGATCCAGGGGGAAGGGCCCTGTGAGCAGGAAGTTTTCCAGCTCGTCCAGGCCTTCTGCCGCTTGGCTGATCAGTTCGTCCCACTGGCTGCGCACCGACAGGACGATGATGCTCACAACGCCGCCCAGGACAATCAACAGTCCCAGGAATGCGACGGCGGTGGCGAGACCGCCACGCCAGCCACGGCGCCGGAGCATGTTGACGAACGGGCCGATGGCGGCGGCCAGGATCAGTGAGACAAGGACCGGGATCACCAGCAGCCGGATCTGCAGCAGCGCGAACACCACCACTACTGCCACGACCAGAATCAGGAGAATCTGGGCGGCCCGGATAGCCGTCCGACCCAGTGAGTCCTTCCACAGGTCGGGCTTGGGGTTGTTGCGCGTGGAAAGGGGAGCCGTTTCCTCGGATCGCGTCATGTGAACTCCTGTTCGTTCGCATCGGTCAGCCGATGGGATCAAACGTAAGCCTACTGACTATTTGCGGGGGTGGCTCCTCCTGCGCGGGACAGGGGCCGGCGTGACTAGTAGGTGGGGTCCGGGTTGGGGGTGGGGGGAACCGGGCCGGGGTCGGGAACCGGTGATGGTCCCGGCGTCGGATTGGGGTCCGGTATGGGGCTCGGAGGAAACGGCGTCGTGGGGTCCGGTGGCGGAGGTACGGGGCCGGGGTCGGGCGGGAACGGCTCGGGCTCGTGGGCTGGGGGCAATGTCATGATCTCTCCTCTGCGTTCTGGTGATTGGTGCTCGGGGTAGATACCAGCAGCCTAGGCGCGGGCCCCTTGCTGCGCCACCACTCCGTGGGCTGTTTCAATTTTTAGGTCATATGACCTAAAATCAGATTCATGAAAGATCATCTCAAGCTCGATACCTCCGGTCCAGTGCTGATTGTCGGCGGTTACGGAACGGTCGGCGCAGCGCTCACGCAGCATGCACAGGGGGAGTGGCCGCTTCTCCTGACCGGCAGGAACCCGGACCGCGGGAGCCACCTGACCAATGACAGAGTGACTGTCCGGGCATGGGACCTCAACCAGTCCGAGCCCTTCGAAGCGCGGGTCCGGGCAGTAATCAGTACAGTCAATGACCCCGATGACAGGGTGCTTCGGGCAGCTGTAAGCGCCGGGATTCCGTACGTTGATGTCACCCGTTGGACCAGCCGGGTCACCCGGGCCGTCACCCTGTCCACCCTGTTGCAGCCCACGGCGCCTGTGCTGCTCAGGGTGGCGTCACCAATACCGTGGCCGCAGCCCTGGCCCGGGAAGTGGGCGGAGCAGCCGACGTGGACATTTCCATCAGGTATGACATCAATGACCAGGCCGGGGCCGACTCCGTTGACTTCATGGACCGGCTGGGACTGGAGTTCGAAGCCCGCAAAGGCGGCAAGGCCGCCGTCGTACGTCCCTTGACCGACACACGCTGGGTGGATATCGCCGGGCACCGCACCAAAGTCGCCAGGCTTGACACCCCCGAGCAGTTCACGCTGCCGCTCACCTTGGGTGCAGGTTCTGTGGCAACGAGGATCGGCTTCAGTTCCAATACATCGACGACGGCGTTGCTCGCCGCGCGCGCGGTGGGGCTGTTCCGGTGGGGCAGCGGCGAGAAATGGGCATCGCTGCGTCGTTCGCTGCTCTACTCCCCGGGATCGGGCGGGACGGCGCATATCCGGGTGGAAGTGACTGGTCCGGGCGGCACCGGGACTGTCACTATCACCGATCCCCTGGGGCAGGCCCACCTGACGGCAGCGGGTGGACTTCTTGGGCTCCACACGGTGCTCAGCGATGATGCGCGGCCCGGCGTTTCCTTTCCCGAATCGGCGCCCGAACCAGCTGCGCAGCTCGCCAAACTCGAGTCATACGGTGTGACAATATTGAGGTCATGACCGAAAGCAAGGGCGCGCTGCGCAGGGCGGCCCTTCTGGACGCGGCCGAAGAAGTGCTGGTTACCAAAGGCAACGCAAACGCTGCCATGCGGGACTTCGCAGCCGCCGCCGGGGTGCGGGTCGGGCACCTCCAGCACTACTTTCCCACCAGGGCTGACCTCATTCGCGCGGTCCTTGAGCGATCGCTGGAGCGCTCGCTTCATCGGCTCAATGACGTCACCGACGTGGACCTCGCGCCGGAGGCTGCCGGCGGGCTTGGCATGGATGAGTCACAGCGGCTCCTGACCGCGTTGCTCCGGGAACACTCGGGCATGGCCGACGTCAGGATGCACCTGGAGATCTGGGCGCTGGCCGCCTCGGATGAAGCAGCTGCCGGGGCCTTGCGGGGCTTCTATTCCCGGTACACCGCGCACGTGCAGGGTCTGGTCCGCAGGGGAAGGCCGGAGCTCCCGGACCAGGAAGCCAACGCAGTGGCCGCCGCAATTGTGAGCTTGTTCGAGGGTGCGGCCGTCACGCGTTCTGATATTGCGGGACTTCGAACAGTGCACGGTGACCAGGCGGTCATCCGTACGGCGCAGTGGTTGATCCACGGGCAGTAGGGGCCAGTCTGTCCCTGCCCCGGCTACCCCGCCCGGACGGGCGCTGAACGGCGCCGGAAAGGCTTCCAAAAAAAGTTTGTACTCCCGCGTAACCCTTTGCCGCGCTCCGACGATTACGTCTGTGAAAGGGCCGGGTTGGAATTTGTCCCCCATCATCTTCCAGCCCGGCTCTTCCATGTCCGGGAGTTCCTGCCGGTCAAGGGTTCGTCCTTTGGCAGGCCCGGCAGAGCAGTTACTCTTGGTGGGGTCGTCCGTTGCGGGAATCGGATGATCTGGCTCCCAGCCTGGACCAACCGCCGATCGAAAGTCCGAAATCTGTGACCGACGCATTGACCGACGAAGCGCTTCACGCACTCCAAGGCAATAACGCGGAACTGTTCAGCGCCGTTTACCAGGCCTATGCGGGCCAGGTTCTTGGGTACTTGACGGCCAAAGGCGTCCCGGACCCGGAAGCAACCACGCAGGATGTTTTCCTCGCTGTCCTTCCACGCCTGGACGAGATCAATGGAGGCGTCAACGGCCTCAGGACCTTTATCTTCTCGGTCGCCCACGCCCGAATGGTGGATGAGCACAGGAAGGAAAGCCGGACACCTGACCAGCACGAGTTTGAGCCCGAGCGGGATTCGCGCGAAGCGAGCTCGGCAGAGGCTGAGGCGATGCTGCGGTTGGCCCCCTACGAGGTGATGGCGTTGCTGGAACACCTCGGCGAAGAGCAGCGGGAGGTCTTGACGCTCCGCATCGTCGCAGGCCTCACCGTGGAGCAGGTGGCCGGAATCATGGGGAAAACCGCCGGTGCAGTGAAGCAGCTGCAACGGCGGGCACTGATCACCCTCCGTGAGCATTCGGCAGTAAAGGAATACGTGTCGCCATGACATACAAGGATTTGGACCGCGGGCAGATCGTGGACGAGCTGCTGCTCGACGCCGGTCTCAGCGACGCGTCCGATGTTCGGCAGGCGCTTCTGGCCATGGGTCAGCTTGCCGACGCGGCGGCTCCTGCACCCGGCGCGGAACTCGCTGCCATGCTGGCGGGACCGCATGATGAGGTTTCCAAACGACGTTGGCGGCATAAGCACCGGACCGCAGTAGTAAGTGTTGCCGTGGTTGCGGCGATGGGACTTGGCGCCAGCGGTGTTGCAGCCGCAAGTTCGGGCTTTACGCGGAGCCCGTCGTTCGAGGGTCTGCTGGGCACTGTCGCCCCGCATCGGGCCGCTGCAGCGCCCGCCTTGCCCGCTCCCGATGCTCCCAAGGTCAGCACCGCGCCGGCTCCCTCGGCGGATCCGGCCGCGATCCCGCAGCCCTCTCCGGTGCAGCCAACGCCGGCAACGATGATCCCGATTCCCGCGCAGCAACAGGCGCCGGCAGCATCCCAAGCAGTACCCCAGACGCCGGCGGGAACCGCGCCCGCTGCTGCCACCGCCGTCGTGCCCGCCGCGAATCCGCCAGCGCCGCAACCGGCCAAGGCTGTGCCGGGAGCGATGCCCGCTGCGCCCACCACGCCGGCGCCTTGGCTGCGGCCCGGCCCGGCTGGCCCAGGCGCCCTGCCCGGCAACGGCCTTTCCGTAGCTTCTGAAAAGGAGGCCTCGGCGCAGCTCAAAGCCGCTGAAGAAAAACTGAAGCAGTGGAAGAAGCAGCTGAAACGGCAGGATCCGGCACAGCCACGTCCGTGATTCCCCGCGTGAGGACGGCAGTAGGCTTGGACCATGATGCACGTCAACGATCCCGCCGTCGTCGAACGGTTGATGCGGACCAAAGGCACGTGGGCCATCGTCGGCCTCAGCAACAACGAGTGGCGTTCGGCCTATGACGTTTCGCTTTACGTCCGGGACAAGATGGGCATGGAGATCATCCCCGTCAACCTCAAGGGCGAGGACGTGCACGGCGAGAAGGGCTACAAAAGCCTGGGGGATATTCCCCTCGACAAGCACCCCATCGATGTTGTGGATTGCTTCGTCAATTCCGAACGTGTTGGTGCGGTCATCGACCAGGCAATCGAGGTCGGCGCCAAGGCGGTATGGCTCCAGCTGGGAGTCTTCGACGACGACGCCACGCAACGCGCAATGGACGCAGGCCTCGACGTCGTGGTGAATTCATGTCCGGCGCGTGAAGGCTGGCATTACGGCTTGTGATTCCTTCGCTGGTTCTTCTGCTAGATTGCTGCTGACTCATCTCTTCAGCCCCGGGGGACGGCCATGTCCGGCGACCATTTTGCAATGCCATTTTCCATTCCCAGCAGACGGGCCGCCTTGGGTATCTTCGGCGCGTCCATGGTGGCCGGTCTAACCGCCTGCACTGCCGCTGAAGGGGCGGAAAGTTCGACGCCGGCGCCTGCGCCGACTGACACGGCAACGCCAGCGGCCTCCCCTTCGGCGACGGCGACGCCCACCCCCACGCCGACCCCCGCAGCAACGAAGCGGATCCGCCGCTCCTTCATTCCGGACTTCCAACTGCCGCCGGTCGTGGGCGGCCTCGCTCCGGTCATCACCAAGATCCCCACCAAGCACCCGGTCGTTTTTCTGACCATCGACGACGGCAACATCAAAACCCCGGAATCGGTCAGGCTCATGGCCGAATACGACTATCCGGCGTCGCTGTTCCTCACCAAGGACACCATCGCTGACAATCCGGCGTTCTTCAACGCCTTCAAAGCTCAAGGCAGCCTGGTGGAAAACCACACGGTCACCCATAACATCAACATGGTGCGCCAATGGGGATATCAGCAGCAGCTCAATGACATGGTGGGAATGCAGGAGTACGCCCTCCAGCACTATGGCCGCCGGCCAACACTTTTCCGTCCGCCGGGAGGCGCATATTCCAACGTGATGCGCCAGGCCGTTGCCGATGCCGGCATGAAAGCCATCATTACTTGGGAAGCCAAAGCCAACGCGGGAAAAATGGACTACCAAGTGGGCAACGCTTTGCGACCGGGTGACATTGTGCTGATGCATTTCCGGGCAGAGTTCGCCGCTGACCTGGCTGCTTTCCGGGCTGCGCAGCTTGCAGCGGGGCTGGAAGTGGTGCTGCTTGAGGACTTCCTGGGCGTGGCGTAGCCGTACCTGCAGCGGTGGCGCTCCAGTAGGCTCGCTCCATGGATGTTTCCCAGCTCCGTGAGATATGCCTTGGCTTCCCGGGCGCCTTTGAGGACTTCCCGTTCGGGCCCGGGACATCGGTCTTCAAGGTCCGTGCCGCCGTCGCCGGTGGTGCCCGGCACGAGGCCAAGATGTTCGCGCTGTCCTCCATGGATCCGGACGACTGGTCCGTGAGCCTGAAGTGCGAGCCTGCGCTGGCCGAACAACTCAGGGCGGCCAATCCGGAAATCACCGGTGCCTGGCACATGAACAAGACCCACTGGAACGGTGTCCGACTGGATGGTGCCCTTCCGGACGGGATGGTCCGGGACATGGTGGAGGACTCCTACGACCTCGTGGTGGCCACGCTGAGCCGCAAGCAGCAGGAGCAACTCGGCTGGGCCCGGCTGGCGCGCCCGCAAGGGGGCTGATGCACCCCTCCCCATGGCGCTGACATCGGACTAGATTGATAGTGCATACCAGGCGACATCAGCCACCGGGCTGGTCAGGAGCGGTTTGATGGTGGATACGAAAGCACAGGCGCAGCTGTGGAACGTCCCACTGATCGCGCTGAGCCGGTGAAGCGATGCGCAAAGCCCACGGATATGCCACTGCTTCCCTGGATGAGCGAACCACGCGGCGGATGATTGCTTCGCGCACTCGCTCCGGAGTGTTTCCGGACGGTAAAAACCGCCTCACTGACCCTGCGACGGAGTCCGGGATGGTCGAAAATTGGGCGGAACCAAAGGGAACTGAACATCCCGACGGGGTGTATCGCCGGTCCTGGACGGAATGCGGAAAGGCTCTCGCGGAGGGACCGTGAAAAGATCACGCTTTGACAAATGTTGATCGAAACTGCGGAGAAATATTGATTTTCGATCATTCGTGGTGAAGTATGTCACACGAAGGTTGGTGCTGCCAGAGCGTCAGCCCAGACTGTCCGACTGGACGGCCCTAGCCGCCGGAGTCGGCCTTACGAGTCACTAGAGGGGTATTGAAATGACCATTCAGCACCAGTCCGTCGGTCGCCGTGGATTCCTGCGCGGGGCACTCGCAGCAGCCGTACTCGTGCCCATGGGGGGAACCATCGCATCCTGTGCTGCCGGGGGAGGCGGCACCACCACCGGCCCCACGGGCACCGTCTCCGACACCAACCCGTTCGGCATGGCTGACAAGGCCACCCTCGACGCCGTGATCTTCAAGGGCGGCTACGGTATCGACTACGTGGATTTCGCCGGCAAGATCTTTGAAAAGACGCACGAGGGTTCCACCGCAAAGATCGCTCCGTCCACGGACATCGCCCAGGAACTCCAACCCCGTTTCGTCGGTGGCAACCCGCCGGACCTGATCGACAACTCCGGCGCCAAGGCAATCGGCTTCAGCACCATCCTGGCCCAGCTCGAGGACCTCACCCCCGTGGTGGAGGCCAAGAACCTCGAAGGCAAGGTCATCAAGGACACCCTGTACACGGGCGTGCTGGCTCCGGGCACTTTCGACGGCAAGCTTGCCGCGCTGAACTACGTACTGACCGTCTACGCCGTCTGGTACTCGGATTCCCTGCTCAAGGAAAACGGCTGGACCGTTCCCAAGACCTGGGATGAAATGTATGCGCTCGGCGAGCAGGCAAAAGCCAAGGGCAAGTACTTGTTCGTGTGGGGCAAGGAAGCCGCCACGTACTACCAGGAACTCGCCATCGCGTCCGCCATCAAGGAAGGCGGGGACGAAGTCCGCCTCGCGCTGGAAAACCTCAAGGAAGGTTGCTGGTCGCACCCGGCCATCCAGTCCGTCTTCACCGCACTGGACAAGATCGTGAAGGCCGGCTTCTTCAAGCCCGGCGGCTCGGGCACGCAGTTCACGGCCGCCCAGGCACAGTGGAGCAACGCCCAGGAGGCCGTGTTCTACCCGTCGGGTTCGTGGATCGAGAACGAAATGAAGGACCAGACGAAGGCCGGCTTCAACATGATGGGCGCCCCGGCGCCCTCGGTCAGTGCCAGCCCCAAGATGCCTTACACCGCCCTCCACAGCGCAGCCGGCGAACCGTACATCGTCCCGTCGCAAGGCAAGAACGCGGCAGGCGGCAAGGAAATGCTCCGCATCATGCTGTCCAAGGAAGCTGCAACCAACTTCGCCAAGACCAAGTTGGCTCCAACGATCGTCAAGGACACCGTTCCGGCAGACGGCTTCGGATCCACCGCGCTGGTCTCGCAAACCAAGATGCTGGGCGATGCCGGCGACGACGTCTACTCCTGGAACTTCATCGACCTTTACGGAACCAACAAGGACCAGCTCGTTGTCTGGAACACCTTCCTGGACGGCAAGTCGGACGTTGCAACCCTGACCTCCGCACTGCAGAACATCACCGACAAGGTCCGTAACGACAGCTCGGTCAAGAAGATCGAAGTGAAGTGACCGTAGTGAAAACACAGCAGAGCCGGAACGACGACGGCCTGGCCGCCGTCGTTCCGGCCGCAGCTCCACAGCAATTGGTCAAGCGGCGGCGCAAGCCGCTGACCTGGGACAAAGTCAGCTTCTTCGCGGTATTCCTCGGACTTCCGCTGGCGATCTACCTGTTGTTCGTGATCTGGCCGTTCATCCAGGCATTCGGCTACTCGCTGACGGACTGGTCCGGCTTCTCGCCCACGCAGAACTTCATCGGCCTGGAGAACTACACCAAGATCTTCACGGACGATATCTTCATGAAAGCCATGGGGAACAACATCCTCCTGGTTATTTTCCTGCCGATCATCACCATCATCCTGAGCCTGGTGCTGGCTTCCCTGGTGACCGTTGGCGGAAGCAGCAAGGGGCAGATCAAGGGCCTCCGGAATTCCAGCTTCTACCGGGTTGTGTCATTCTTCCCGTACACGATTCCCGCGATTGCCATCGGCATCATGTGGGGGCAGATCTACGATCCTTCGGGCGGTCTGCTGAACGGCATCCTTACAGGGCTGGGTCTGGACCAGTTCAAGGACTTCGCCTGGCTGGGCAATAAGGACACTGCCATGATCGCCACGATGTTCGTGATCGTGTGGGGCTTCGTTGGCTTCTACATGGTCCTGTTCGTTGCAGGCATCAAGGGCATTCCCGCTGAACTCTTCGAAGCGGCAAGGATCGACGGCGCGGGCCGTTTCCGCACCGCTGTGTCCATCACCATTCCGCTGATCCGGGACAACATCCAGACCGCCTACATCTACATGGGCATCCTGGCATTGGACGCGTTTGTCTACATGGCCGCACTGAACTCCGGCGGTGGTCCGGACAACTCCACACTGGTCATGGCGCAGCAGTTGTTCTTCACAGCCTTCAGCAAGGGGCAGTTCGGTCTCGCCAGCGCCATGGGTGTCGTGCTGGCCATTGCAACGCTGATCTTCTCCGGATTGGTCTTCTTGGTCAACCGGCTCACCGGCGGCGATAAGGATGTGAGCCTGTAATGACGACAAAAGTTTCAACTCCGGAAATGAAGTCCCTGCACTTCCAGCCGCGGACCCCGGCAACATCCACGTCCGACAAAGTGGTGGGAGCGGTCTCGCACACTGCCCTGACCATTTGGACGCTCATTGTCATCCTGCCGTTGCTGTGGACGGTCATGTCGTCCTTCAAGACGTCCAGCGAGATCTTTGCTTCGCCGTTCGCCTTGCCGTCCCAGTGGAACCTGGATAACTACACCAAGGCGTGGAGTGAGGCAGGCATCGGAGCTGCGTTCCTGAACTCCGTGCTGGTGGTTGCTGTGGCCCTCGTGATCGTCATGGTCCTTGGCGCCATGTGTGCCTACGTGCTTGCCCGCTACACCTTCCCGGGCAGCAGGGCCATCTACTACCTGATGCTCGCCGGCCTGACGTTCCCGATCTTCCTGGCCATGGTTCCGTTGTTCTTCGTCCTGAAGAACATGGGACTGCTGAACACACTGCCCGGGTTGATTCTGGTCTACGTCGGCTTCGCGCTGCCGTTCACGGTGTTCTTCCTCTTCTCCTTCTTCAAGTCGTTGCCGCACGAAATCACAGAGGCAGCAGCCCTTGACGGCGCGGGGGAGTGGCGGACGTTCTTCCAGGTCATGTTGCCGATGGCCAAGCCGGGCCTCGCCTCGGTGGCAATCTTCAACTTCCTGGGCCTGTGGAACCAGTTCCTGATCCCGGTGTCCATCAACGCCGCCGGCCCACGCGTGCTGTCGCAGGAACTGGCGGCCTTCGCCGGCCAGATGGGCTACGCGGTGGACTTCGGGGCATTGTTCGCCGCCGTTACCGTGACCGTGGTTCCGGTGCTGATCGTGTACATCATCTTCCAGCGCCAGTTGCAGGGCTCCGTTTCACAGGGCACCTCAAAGTAGTACAACCGCGCTAAAAACAGCGTTCGACGGCGGTCCGCACCCCACGTGCGGGCCGCCGTCGGGCGTTAAGGGCAGCGGGGGAGGGGGCGCGGTCCGGCTCAGTCCCTGCCGGCCTCAATGAACTTAAGGGCGGTGTACCCGGGGTTTGTCAGGAGGACCTCGTGGCTGCCTTCCATACTGACCAGCCGGAAGACACCCAACCTGTTTGATAGCCGGGGGTGCCGTCCCCATTCCCCCTGGGTGATGTCGTTGTCGTCCAAAGGCGCGATGTAGCTGAACGCCTGGGGAACGCGCTCCCAACCTGTCATGTCTGCAGGGTCGGTGAATGCGCCGAAGGGCTGGGGGCGCAGTACATCGTAGATTTCCTGGGCATGTTCGGCGCTTCCATCGTTGAAGAATCCGTCCCTCCACACGAAGAACGGCAGGACCACCGAGCCGTCAGAGCGTTCGTCGGCGCTTGCCTGCAGGGCGGCCCGGAGGTGCGGCGGTACCTCGTCCACCAGCGCTTTGCCGTGCTCCGGCACGAACGCTGCAAAGTAGACGAGTCGTCGGATCCGTTCGGGCATTTCAATGGCGACCCTGGAGATCAGATAACCGCCCCAGCTGTGGCCCACCAGCACAAAGTCGCTGAGGTTGTGCTCCCTGATGTATTCGATGATCGGCTCGGCCGCACCGTTCAGGTTGACGTATTTGCTGTCGTTCGGCCCCAGCCCACCCGCAGTGGGGGTATGAACTTCGTGCCCTGCCGCCTCAAGGTGGGTGCGAACGGGGTCCCACATTCCGCCGTAGTGCCAAGCGCCGTGTACAAGGACAAACTTCATGGTTCTCTCCGAATCCGGGATCAATTGCCTGTCATCGAAGTATGTTCAACGGTGGACGGGGCCGCTATCGGAAAGACGACGGCGGTCCTATCGGATTCGCGCAGCCTTCAGGACAACGGAGGGCGTCGTGCCGTAGCGGGACTTGAACTGGGTGGAGAACTCACCCAAATGGAAGAAACCGCACTGCAACGCGACCTCGGTGACGCTGGTCCCGTCCGGATCTGATTCCCGCAGAATCCGGTGGGCGGTTTCGAGCCGCTTCATTTTCAGCCATTGGCCGGGCGTCGTGTCCAGCTCGCGGCGAAAGCTTGCCTGCAGGCTGCGGATGCTGATGCCGCAGCAACGTGCGACGCTGCTGAGGCTTACTGGTTCGCCAATACACTCCAGCATGTACTCGGTTGCCCGGCGGACACGCAAAGACGCAATCCCGCCCGGGCTCCGTGGCTGGAAGGGGGTGGCAACGTCTCCGCTGGGGATGAGGAGGGACTCGATGATGAGCTCTTCAAGGTGAAGGCTCACCCGATGCTGCCAGCTGGAGTCTTTCACCGTCGATATGCTCATGCTGCTTTCGATCAAGCTGCAAAGCAGGGCCGGCGGCAGCCCCAGGGACAAGGGGAGATCGACTCTTCGGCCTGGCCCAGTGGTCATTGCCTGGCCGGCCACGGTCTCGACGCGATGACGATCCAGCCTCAAAACCACTTGGTCGTAGTCGGCGTCGAGGTCGAATTGAAAGAGGTCATACGGGCCGACAACCACTGCGTTGTCAGGCGTTGCGACGGCGGTCTCCGAGCCGTAGCGAAAAAGTGCGCGGCCGCGGACGGGCATGCTCACGAGGAAGCTGTTCTCGTCGGGCTCCGCTGGCGACACCGTGACTGCAGCGCCGTAGTACAGCCGGTTGATCGAAAGCGAACCAATCTGCTGATGGTCGAGCCGCGCCGCAAGCCGGGATGTCCTGCCGTTAAGACGCAACGTGTGGGGGCGCAGTGTCCGCGTACATGCCTCCACCACCTGGTCCTTATCGTGCGCCGGGTCCAATATCCTCCGGGCTGTGGAGCTGAGGGTGGCAGCAATGCGTGAAAGCGTCATTGGGATCTCCACGGCGGAGGGAAGTACAGGAATTCTGACAGTATGGACAGTAAACATGGACGGTAAACCGCAACGCAACGAAAGGCAGCAACCGTGATCTTCATCGTGGTCAAGTTCAACGTCAAGCCGGACTGGTCCGATCGCTGGCTGGATCTCGTCGGTGACTTCACCGAGGCCACCCGCGCGGAACCCGGGAACCTGTGGTTCGATTGGTCCCGCAGCGTGGAGAACCCGAACGAGTTCGTCCTCGTGGAAGCCTTCCAGGACGATGCCGCCGATGCGCACGTGAACAGCGAACACTTCAAGAAGGCCATGTCGGACATGCCGCAGGCACTCGCCGAAACGCCGCACATCATCAGCGCCGGGCACCACCTGTTTAACTCCTCAGAACATCCACGGAATCTCCGCGTGGCCGAAGTCGGAGAAGGAACCGAACCGTCCGGCCTTGAACGCGAGCACCTCGCCGTCCCGGTCCCGGCACGTGGTGACCTGGCCGAAGAAGACCTGGTGATCACCGACGTCGTACTTCTGCACAACGGTGCAATCCGCCTGGGCGAGGGCGCCCTTGATCACGGGCAGGCCGCTTTCTGTGACGTCAAAGTCTCCGTCGCCGAAGCGGTCACCGCCGCGCACCGCGAACCGCCGCGCGATCGACTCCTGCTTGGACCCCAGGATGGACACCGCGAACTTGCCGCTCTCCATCAGGGCCTCACCGGTGCGGGTACCGAAGTTCAGCGAGATCATCAGGATGGGAGGCTCCAGGCTGATGGATGTCAGCGAACTGATGGTCATCCCGTATTGCTCATCCTCGTGTTGGGTGGTGACCACGGCAACGCCCGTCAGGAACCGGCCCATGGCCCGGCGCATCCCCATGGCATCGGGAACAGTGAAAAGCGGTGCGAGGCTCATGTCAGTTGCTCCGCTCAGCTGGTGCTGGATCCGTGTAGTAGCGGACTTCGAACATCTTGGCACCGTTCTCGGAAACCCACGGGCCGTGTTCCATGCCGGGCGGACGGGTAGCCCAGTCGCCGGCTTTGAAGGTCCTGCCCAGGCGCTGGTCAACGAACGAGCCTTCGAAAATGAACACTTCTTCCCAGAAATCGTGGGTGAGGACGCCGTTGGGGGAGGTGTCCGTTCCAGGTTCGAACTTCAGGATTCGGGTGACTGAGTCGTTGTCCGAGTCCCGGGCCAGGATGGCCTCGGACAAACCCTCAATGTGCGGGTTGCAGGGTGCAAAGTCCACCGAGTCCGTGGGCGTGAACTCGAATTCGGGCTTGGCCATGATCAGATCTCCTCCGACTCGGTGGTGCCGGCAATGCTGTAGGAACCAAGGAACGTGTCCAGCTCGGCGACCAGTGCGTCGTAGCCGTAGTTCCGGTAGGTGTACGCACCCCGGACTACGAACGGGGCGCCGGCGTAGAACATTTCGTACTGCTGGTGGCGGCCCGCGAACTCCGAACCGATGATGTCCCAGGCGAGCTTGAACAGCTTGACGCGTTCCTCGCTGGTGACGCCGGGGGACTGGACATAGCGTTCCATGTCCGGCCGCGTCACGCTGCTGGTCATGTCGGCGACGCTGGAGGGCAGCTGCAGCACGCCGCCGCCCACGAGGTCGCGAAGGATGGAGATCACTCGAGGGTACGTCTCGGACTGCAGGCCCATGGCCCCGTAGAGTGCGCTCTTCCCGGGAACCCGCATGCCGGCGTCGTCCGTTGTTGCGGTGTACTCGGCGGCGAGCACGGCCGATTCGACGGACTGGACGATTGCGGCGAGTTCTCCGAGCTTCTCCTGCACGCCGGGGATCTTGTCCGTGCCATTCACCTGGGTGACCTTGCGGGCGACGGAGGCGATGAACTTGAGCTTGGTGGAGAACCGGATCTGGGCCTGCCAGTTGCCCAGGGCGTGGGCGCCGGTCTCGAAGAACTGGCGGCGCAGCGTGTCGATGTTCCGGTTGATGAATACCCGGTCCCAAGGGATAAGGACGTCGTCGAAGACCACCAAGGCGTCCGGCTCGTCGTAGTGGCTGGTGAGCGGGTAGTCGAAGTCGCTGGTGGCGGCAGGCGCGAACGGGCGGCGGCAGTACAGCTTCAGGCCGTCGGTGGCCACCGGGACGGCGAAGCTGACGGCGAAGTCGACGTCGTCCGGTCCCAGCGGTTTGATGCAGGTGACGAAAACTTCGTCGGCGATCGCAGCGCCAGTGGCGAGCATTTGCGAACCCCGGACAATGATGCCCTCTTCGGTTTCGCGCACGACGCCGACCTGCAGGTATTCGCCTTCCCACCCTGACGCTGTGGTGGCGCGGGAGACCTGCGGCGGGATGATCGCGTAGGAGAGGTACAGGTTCTCGGACAGGATCTTCTTGTAGTACCGCTCCACGTTGCCTGCGAAGTCGCGTTCGTCGTTCTTGAAGACCTCCGGATGGGAACCGAACGCGGCAAAGAACGTGCCGACGTGGTCAGGGCTGCGGCCCACCCAGCCGTGCGTGTGCTTGGCCCACTTTTCGATGGCCTGCCGGCGCAGCACCAGCTCTTCCTGGGTCCGGGGAGCTGCGAACGTGCGGTTTGCCGGCCCGCCGATTTCCTCCGAATGGAACTGCATTCCATTGGCGGGATCAGCCGCGATGTCGAACAGCTCGGACATGGTCCGGGCAACCTTCGCGAAGGCCGGGTGTTCCAGGACGTTGCCGACAACCTCGCCGTCGAGGATAACCGTCCTGCCGTCATTAAGGGACTTCAGGTACTCTTTTCCGGTCCTCATCAGAGTGAGCCTTTCTTGATTTTGTAGTTATGTTCAATGGTGGTCCCATTTGGGAACGAGAGCTCCAACTTCCAGGAAGTTCCGTCTATGAACTTTCCGTCCAGAAGCGGCAGGGTGCCGCCGAGGCACATGAAGTCGGCGTCGCCGATGCCGGTCCGGGCCAGGAGACGCTCGACGACGTCGGCCGGCTTGCGCAGGCCGCTCAGCGAACCTTCCTGGTACAGGACTCCGTCAACCCACGAGCGCGCTGTGCACTCGTCGAGGTCGAGATTTTCCAGGTTCTCTACGGCGATCACCTCAGTGGCCACCGGCTTGGGACACGCGCGCTTTGAATCGCCGATATCCCGGGCTTCAATGTCACGGTCTGTGTGGTCGGATCCGATGCCGAGGTAGTACTGGCCGTTGTGGCGGATGTACAGGGGCTCAATCTCACCGGAGGTCAGGTTTTCCGAAGCGTCGTGCTCGCCCGAGGTCTCGAAGAGGTCCGAGTCCATGCGGTAAAACATGGGCACCTCCGGGGGCGGGGCTACGCCGATGGCAGCCAGCTCATCAATATGGTGTTGCACCGCTTTTGGATCCCGGCCTGTGTAGCCGGCCACCACCGCGTGGAAATCCGAAATGACGATTGTCTTGTCCGTGCCCACCACCCTGAAAGTGAGTGGGACTTGCCGTGTTGTTTGCTGTGTTTGCATTGGACTTCCTCTAGACGGTCAGAGTTTCGTAGCTGGCCAAGCGGTCATTGAGCACCGGGAACTCGTTGCGGACAATGCCCACCTGCTGCGGATCGATGTCCACCATGAGCACTGACTCCCCGGCGCCGGCCTCGGCCAGCACGTTGCCGGCGGGATCCACCACCCTGCTGTGGCCGCCGAGCTCCACGCCCTCCTGGATACCGGCAGCGTTGCAGGCAACCACGAAGATCTGGTGCTCCAGGGCGCGGGCGGTGGTGAGGAGACGCCAGTGTTCGCGCCGGGCTGCGGGCCAGGCTGCCGGAACGATCACGATTTCTGCGCCGCGGGTGCTCAGCTCCATCCACAACCCCGGGAAACGCAGGTCGTAGCACGTGATTCCTGCCGTGGCCCCGAAGGGGAGCGGGACCACAGGCAGGGCGGCCCCGGCTGTCAGGAGACTGGCTTCCTTCGATTTGTAACCGAAGACGTGGATCTTCCTGTAGGTGTGGACCACGCCGCCGTCCGGGCCCAGCAGGATTGATGTGTTGCTGAGTTGCCCGTCCGCGCCGGCTTCAATGATGCTGCCGAGATGGAGATGGACGCCCAGTTCTTTCGCAACCCGTGAGCACATTGAAACGGTGGGGCCGGAGAGTGTCTCTGCCAGGGTCGCGTAGTCATCGAAGTGGAAGTAGCCTGCACTCCACAGTTCCGGGAGGACGATCAGCTCGGCGCCGCTGATGTTGCGAAGAATCTTCTCGACCCGGTCGATCCGGTCCCCGCGGCTTTCGGTGTCCGGACTGGCTACCTGGACCAATGCGATTTTCATGCTTGTTCCTTCTCTTTGCTGCTCGGCTCGTCCAGATCACTGAGCGTCAGGCCCTTGGTTTCCTTGGCAAACATCACCGAGACCATCGAGATCAGGCCCATCCCTGCCAGGTAGATGCCGATCGCGTAGCCCGTACCGAAGGCGCTGTAGAGAGCCAACGCAATGATGGGAGACAGCGACCCGGCGATCAGCGAAGCCAGGTTGTAGGCCACGGAGGTGCCGCTGTACCGGACATCGGTGGGGAAGAGTTCGGAGAAGAAGGCGCCGATCACCGAGCTGTACGCGGCGAAGATCAACAGGCCACCTACCGCCGCGGCGATGATGCCCCACATCTGTCCGGTGTTGAGGAGGGCAAAGAAGGCGAATGCCCAGATGACGGTGGCGATCGAAGCCCCGATCATGATGGGCTTCCGGCCTACGCGGTCCGCGTAGATGGCCAGGACAGGAATAGCGACGACGGCCACTGCCTGACCGATCATGACGGCGGTGAGTCCGGCTTGCCTTTGCAATCCCATGATTTGGGTGACGTACGTGATGATGAACAGCGAGTAGATGTAGAAGCCTGCGTTCTCACCCATGCGGCTTCCGGTGGCGATGAGGATTTCGCGCCAGTTGCGGCGGAAAAGGATGGCCAAGGGCATCTTGCGCTCGGACACTGCCATGGTCTCGCGCTTCCGCTGCGCTTCTTTGAACAGCGGTGTCTCCTGCACGTAGAGGCGGAGGACCAGGCCAATGATGACCAGCAATGCGGACAATCCGAATGCTATGCGCCAGCCCCATGCAAGGAATTCGCTCTCCGGCAAGGTGCCGGCGAGGATAGCGAGCACGCCGGCTGCCATGAGATTGCCCAGGGGCGGGCCCACGTTCGGCCAGGAGGACCAGAACGCGCGGCGTGAACTGTCATTGCTGTGCTCCGACACAAGAAGGACAGCGCCGCCCCATTCCCCTCCGAGTGCGAACCCTTGGATCAGCCGCAGCAACAGCAGCAGCAACGGTGCTGCAATACCAATGGCCGCGTATGACGGGATGAAGGCGATGAGGGTCGTCGCGACCCCCATGAGCATGAGGCTTGCTACCAACGTGGCGCGTCGGCCGTGCTTGTCGCCAAGGTGCCCCAGGACAATCGCGCCGAGGGGCCGGGCGAGGAAGCCGGCGGCGAATGTGCCCAGCGCCAGCATGGTGCCGACGAGGGGATCGTCCGTGGGGAAGAAGAGCTTATTGAATACCAGGGCAGCGGCTGTGCCGTAGAGAAAGAAGTCGTACCATTCCACTGCCGTACCGGCGAGGCTCGAAGCAGCAACCACGGGCAAGCTGGAGTGCTTTTGCTGCCTTGGCTCGGCTTTCTTCAAATCGGTCATTGTGGGGATCCTTTTGCGATTGGGAGCGGCCGGGCTTCTTGTGAGGCGGGCCGATGTCCCAAGAAATTGAGGGGTTCCAGTGCGTGAGCGGAATCACTTGAGCCGCCACTGAAAACTACTGTAGACGAGTTGTATACAACCTGTCTATAGTTGGGGTTAAAGATTCTTCCAGACGTCCGGGACCCTCCTGGAGGCAACTCGTATACTGGGCTTCGCGAGAAAGGCTCTCCATGATCCAAATGACTCCCACTGCGCAATCCCAGCCCGAAGTGGCTTATCAGTGGATGAAAAGCTACATCGCTGCCCTCCCGCGGGAGGAGGAAACGTTCCTCAACGAGGCCGTCCTCGCCAAGACCACGGGCACATCCCGTACGCCGGTACGGGAGGCCCTGCTGCGCCTCGAAGCGGAAGGCTTCGTCAAGCGGATCCCCCATAAGGGCGCGTTCGTGCCCCCAATTTCCGACCCCGATGTGCGGGCAATCCTGCAGGCCAGGGCCGTGGTGGAAAAGTGGGCCGTGTCAGCCCTGGACACCATGGCCGACGCACAGATCGACGCTTTCCAGAGCGTCATCGACCAGCAACGGGAAGCCAAGGACGATCCCGCGCGCTTCATTGAGCTGGATACCGAGTTCCATACGCTCATGGTTCAGGCCGGCGGAAATCCGGTCCTCGCCGACTTCTACGCCTCGCTCCGGCAGAAGCAGCTGAGAATCGGCGTCAAAGCAGTGTCCCGGGGATCGGATCGCGCCGGTGATGTGCTTCGCGAGCATCAACTGATTGTGGACGCCCTGCGCAGCCGAAGCCTGGAAGCGGCCCACCAAGCCATCGATGCACACTTGGACTCCACCCGATGGGCCGTCATCGGCTACTAATCTTCGCTGTGCAACTCCCGCTGCCGTGCGCTAAGCAGCTCAAATTCAGGCCTGGCAGCCACGAAACGTTCAACGGCGTCGAGCACTTGCTGAAGGTGGGCGTGGTCAGGGGCCACCACAGCAGCGCCAATCAAAGCGCGCCGGTGCTGGTCCTGGAAGCCGGTCTCAGCTGCGGAGACCTCAAAACGGCGCTTGAGTTCGGCGACCAGCGGCCGGACCAGCGAACGCTTCTCCTTCAGGCTGTGAACATCGCCCAGCAGGACATCAAATTCGATCCACCCGATCCACATAAACCTCATTCAACAGCAACGCGGGGTCACTTAAGGCCCATGTCAGGGGCGTTTACGGGCCAAAAGTGACCCCGCCTTGTTTGAGGTCTTGAGGGAATCTTGATCGAACGCAGCAAGGCGTCTTGAGTTCGGCCCGGCAGTGTCTATGAGGTTGGCCCAAAAGGGCCCCCGACTCATCCGCTGCTAGTTACCCAGGACTGACATCGTGACCCAAAACCCTGCCAGAGCCCGCGCCCGATCCCGCGCCGCAGCCATACTCATCGCCTGCGCCGCCACCCTCGCGGTTTCCGCCATCACGGCCCCTATGGCTTCGGCCGGTCCCGCACAGGGAGCAGTGGTCCGGGCGTCCTCCAGCGTGTCGGCCATGGTCGGCCAGGTGGAGCAGACACTTGTGGTTCCGGTGACTGCGGGATTGGAGCCTACGCGGATCAAGGGCAGCATCGTGGTCTCCGGAAAGCCGGAAGGAACAGTCCGCGCAACGGTCAACGGCAGGATAGTCCTCGAAACCAACGCAGCAGCAGCCATCGCCCTGGACCAGGCAGTGAGCAGCGCAGACGTCATCAACCAACAGATGACCGTTGGACTGCAGTTCATCCCGGCGGCGCAGACTATGTGCGTCCTCTCAAACGCCACAGCCACGCTGAACAACCTCGCAGTCGATTTCTCCGGAACCGCAGAGGTTCCCACGACCGTCGGCGGGTTCTTCCCGGTGTCCGTGCCCGCCGTCGTACTTCCCGTCCCGGCGGACCCGGGTGCCGATGTTTCCGCGGCCGTCATGACTGCCGCCGCCTCGATGACGCACCGCTACCCGGACGCCTCTGTCAGCGTGGTCCCGGAAGCCGGACTTGCCGCCCGGGCGGCCGGCCTTCCTGCGGGCAGCCGGGTCCTCAGCGTCGTGGGTGACCAAGGCGAAACCAGCACCAAACTCTCCACCACAGCCGGCCTCCCGCAGCTCATCCTCAGCGGCCATGACGAACAGCTCCGTACCGCCGCGCGCGCACTGGCCAGCGACAATACAGCGCTCGCCGTGACGTCGTCCGTCACCGGGTTGACGTCCGCATTGCCTGCGTCGCCGGGCCTGACGCAAAGCCTCAAGGACCTGGGCAGCAGCACCCTGAAACTCTCCGGATACGGCACGCCGGAGTCGTACGTGGGAGTCACCCAGTCCCAGTTCGGCGGACCCGTCCAATCAGTGAAGGTCCAGCTCAAGGGCACGCACACGGCCGTGCCGGCCAACGCCCAGGCTCAGCTTTCCGTCTTCTGGAACGATTACCTGCTCAGCTCCAGGAACCTCGACGGCGGTGACAGCTTTTCGGTGGACGCCGAAGTACCAGCCGGGCAGCTGCAGGCGAACAACGGCCTCCGGATCCGGCTCGCGGCCCTTCCCGCGGGCGGTGATTGCACCGGCCCCGCAGGTGTGATGCCCATGGAGGTCACCGTGGACACGGCAGGCAGCACGCTGACTGCCGCCCGGGGCGGTTCCATGAAGGCCGGTTTTGCACGGTTCCCCCAGGCCCTGGGACAGAGTGTTCCCGTAGCGTTCGGCGACGGCAACGCGCAGGCAAACACCGTGAACGCGGCCACCCTGGTAGCTTCCCTGCAGCGGCAGAGCGCCACCTTGCTGGACACCCGGGTGGTGGGCCTGGATACCTTGGCCGGCTCCAGCGAGTCCGGACTGGTGGTGGGCGCCACCGGCGATGTTGCCGACAAGCTCTCGGCACCCCTGCGTTTGGCCGAGTTCCGCACCATCTCCCCGAAGGACGTCGAATACGGGGTGGGCACGTCGGCACCGTTCGGTGTCCTGGAGGCGTTCGAACAAGGCGGCCGTGATCTTTTGCTCCTCGGGGCATGGGCACCGGACGGCGACGCTTCCGCGCCTGCGTTGCAGGCTTCCCTGACCTCGCACATCAGTGGTGTTGACGGCGGTTGGGCATCATTGTCCCGGAACCTCCTGGTCACCCAGCCCTCGGGTACGCCGGTCTTGCTGGAAAGCAACGTGGTGGTTCCGCAGAAGGCCGTCACCGACGACTACCGTCCCTACGCCTGGTGGATCGGCGGTGCAGTGCTGGTGCTGGGCCTCGCGTTCGCCGCCCGCACCATCCTGATGCGGCGCCGGGCCAAGGAAGCTCAGGCCTACGTGGACGCTGAACAGAAGGCGACCGAACCGGGCCATGGCAACTAGCGTTGCCACGCGGCGCCGCGCTGCCCACCGGCAGCCGGTGCTGCGGTCCCTGTCATCGCTGATGATCCGGGGTTGGGAACGGCTCGGCGCCCCGGTGGACGGACGCAAGGTCCCGGGCACCAGGATTGTGGCCTTGTTGGCCGCAGTGGTGGGCTACGTTGCTTGCCTGTACACCATCGGCCACGGCACCAACCTGGACTACTCCGACGCCCAAAGCCACCTGACCATCGCCCGGCGCATCTTCGACAGCAAGGCGCCCGGCTTTGAACAGCTCGGCACGGTGTGGCTGCCCATGCCCCACCTTCTGCTGGCGCCGTTCGTGGTGAACATGTGGCTGTTCAGCACGGGCTGGGCTGCGGGACTATTGGGGATCCTCGCCTTGTCCGCTACCGCCACGGGCCTGTACCTGATCGCAGCGCGCCTCGGTTTGGGCCGGGCGGGCCGCCTGGCGACCACACTGGTGGTCCTGGCGAACCCGGCGGTCCTCTACGTTTACACCACTGCTTTGACCGAGCCCGTGCTGATCATGTGCATCGTGGGCGGCATGGCAGGGCTGGCACATTGGTCCACCAGCCGGCGTCGGATGAGCGCCGGTGAACTGGCAGTCTTTGCAGGCATTCCCTCGGCCGCAGCCGTCCTCTCCCGCTATGAGGGGTGGGCGCTGGTGATGA
Organism: Paenarthrobacter sp. TAF1; assembly: GCF_052113825.1. NCBI lineage: Bacteria > Bacillati > Actinomycetota > Actinomycetes > Micrococcales > Micrococcaceae > Paenarthrobacter > Paenarthrobacter sp. TAF1. The sequence continues at coordinate 22,248 of NZ_JBFRDO010000028.1, read as the reverse complement.
CCGGGACGCTGTTCGTGCTGATCGTCTCCAAACGACGCACAGGCCAATGGCGCGAAGCCCTCACCATGGCCGGCGGCTACGTGATGATCCCTGCTGCGGCGGTGCTGTGGTGGCTTTCGTACAACTGGGCCATCTACGGCAACCCGCTTGAGTTCATGTTCGGGCAGTATTCCGCTTACGCGCAGCAGAAAAACATCACCGACGGCGGCCTGTTGCCTACCAAGGGCAACCTCGGACTGACGCTGACTACTTTCCACTGGTCGTTGCTGGAAACCGCGGGGGTGGCGGTCCTCGCCCTGGCGGCGTGCGGCGCCGTCGTGCTGGTCTTCAGGAGGGGCTTCGCGAACAGCACCCTCCTGGTGGCGGTGACCGGCAGCGCCTATGCCTTTGCGCTGTTGAGCCTTTTCCTGGGCCAAACGGCCATCAACAATGACCACTCGCTTCCCACTACCTGGTGGAACAACCGCTTCGCCCTGACGGCGTTGCCGTTGGTAGCGGTTTTGGTGGCCGTCTTCGTGCAGGAACTGACCCGGCCGGCGCGGCTCCGGCCCTGGCTGATCTGTGCTTTGCTGGGTGCATTGGTGGTGCAGAACGTGTGGTGGAACGAGGACCCCACCGGGAGGTTGGCCGTCCTGGCGGAAGGCAGGATGTCAGCTGAATCCACCACCAACTCCGCCGCCGCCGCCCGCTGGCTGAACCAGCACTACGAATCCGGAGGGATCCTGATGGACGAAAGTGCACGCGGAAACGCAGTGCTTCCCGTGATGGGCATCCCGCTCAAGGAAATCTACAACAGGGCCTCCGGCGATTACTTCGCTCCTGCGCTGGATGATCCGGCCAAGTATGCCAAATGGGTATTCGTCAACGTCGAAGCAGGTACAGGAGCGCGGGATTCGGGCCCCACCGACCTCGTTTACCAGGCGATCATCAAGAACCCTTCCTTCGGCGTGCGCTACTCCGTCGCCTTTTCCACGCCCACGCACCGGATCTACGAAAGGTCCTCGGATTCATGACCCCTGCTTCCCTCGTCAAAGGACAGTTCAACCGGCAGTCGATCGGCCAGACACTGCTCGCCGCAGGCCTTGTGACCCCTGAACAACTGCAGCGTGCACTGGATCGGGCCGCGATCGAAGGCGGTTTGCTGGGACGGCACTTGATCCTGGAAGCCGGGCTGGACCGGCGTCGGATCTATGAAGTGCTGGCCCGGCAGTGGGACGCCCCGCTGGTGGATCTGGTGGCCGAGCCACCAGCCGACGAACTCATGGAGCAGCTCATTTTCAGCGAGCTTGCGGAACCTCAATGGTTGCCGTGGCGCAGCGAGGACGGAGTGCTGACCGTGGCGACGGCGGTTGTTCCGTCCGCGGCAATCGCCGAGGAAGCAGCAGCGAAGTTCGGGGCCACCGACGTCGTCTTCCGCACTACGACGGACTGGGACATCAACCAATCCATCCAACGCTCCTTCAGGCGCCACCTGCTCTACGAATCCGCTGAACGCCTGGCCGAGGAACGGCCGGGTGACTCCGCTCGCATCGCGTTGACGCCGTGGCAACGGTACCTTCCTGTGGTCCTTGTAGCGGCAATCATGGTGGGGTTCGTGATCTCGCCGCTGACGGCGGTCATCGTGCTGCTGGCTGCAGCGAACATCGTCTTCCTGATCAGCATCGGATTCAAGACGTTGGCCAGTCTCCGCCGGCCTTTCGACAAGCTCCACGAGGCGGCAGTGGTCCGGGCACGGAACAAGGAACGCGCACGACGCGGCCTTCCGCCGGTGGCCGATGAGCGGATTCCGGATTCCGAACTGCCCGTCTACACGATCCTTGTACCGGTGTTCCGCGAGGCCAACATCATCGACAAACTGCTGACGAACCTGGGGCAGCTGGATTACCCCCGGTCCAAGCTGGATGTGCTGGTCCTCCTGGAGGAAGACGACGCCGAGACCATCGCCGCGGCCAAGGCCTCCAGGCCGCCGGAGTACGTCCGTATCCTCATCGTTCCGCGGGGAGAACCGCAAACCAAGCCAAGGGCGTGCAATTACGGACTGACGTTTGCGCGGGGCGAATACGTGGTCATTTACGACGCCGAGGACCGCCCTGATCCGGGACAGCTGAGGGCTTCCATTGCAGCCTTCAAACGGGATGAGTTCGAGCGGGAGCACCTGAACCCCGGCCGCAAACCGCTCATCTGTGTCCAGGCCGCGCTGAATTACTTCAACGCCGACCAGAACGTGCTCACGCGCCTGTTCACCATCGAGTACACGCACTGGTTCGATTCCATGCTCCCGGGCCTGGACAACTCCGGGATCCCGTTGCCGCTGGGCGGCACGTCCAACCACTTCGTCACCGCGCTGCTCAAGGAAGTTGGCGCGTGGGACCCGTGGAACGTGACAGAGGACGCGGACCTGGGACTTCGGGCAGCCGTGGACGGTTACCGCGTGGGTGTCATCGACTCCACAACGTGGGAGGAGGCCTGTTCCCAGGTGCCTGCCTGGATCAAGCAACGCACCCGCTGGATCAAGGGGTACATGATTACCTCGGCGGTGAATACCCGGAACTCCCTGAGGTACATCAAGAGCACGGGGGTAGCCGGAACAGTAGGCTTCCTTGGGCTGATCCTCGGCACGCCGCTGGCCTTCCTGGCTTATCCGCTGGTGGTCGGATTCACCGTGGTGACCTACATCGGTTACGACATCGTAGGCATGGTCCTTCCCGGGTGGTTGCTGGCCGGAGGGGTGGTGTCCATGCTGTTCGGCAATGCCATGATGATCATCGTCTCCGGTGTCGCCACCTTCCGCAGGCATGGTTGGAGGATCGCGATTTTTGCCTTGCTGAACCCGTTCTACTGGGTCCTGCATTCCGTGGCGGCGTGGCGCGCGGCCTGGCAGATGCTGACCAGCCCCCATAAATGGGAGAAGACCCCGCACGGGCTGGAGGCGGAATACCACGACGACGGCCACTGGGTCGGGTGACGTAACGCACCTGATCTTGAGCCAATCTTGAGCAAATGCCGCAGAGAGGTTGAGTAAGCACCGCCACACTGAATCCAAAGCCGCAGGATGACCAGCTGAGGGGGTTGGACACGGTGCTCGATCCGTTCTCTGTAAGAGTCGCCCTGGGCGTCGTCACAGTAACCCTCTTGGTGTTGTTCTGTACCTCCTTCCATCGCACCCGTTCGCCGTATGCCGGCTGGTGGAGCCTGGCCCTGCTGCAATTCATGGCCGGCAACACAGCCTTCCTGCCCAACGGGTCCCCGCATCAGCAATGGGCCAATCCGGTGGGAAACGTCCTGGTGGTGGCTGGAGCATTCAGCGTGTGGGCCGGAGCCCGCTCCTTGCGGGACCTCAAGACCGCACGCTGGCAACTTGCCGCAGGTCCTGTGGTCACTGCTGTTGCTTCTGTCCTCGAAAGCCCCGCCACCAATGTCTGGTCCGGGGGCTTCGTCTATCTGGCCATGATGGCCACCGGGATTGCCTTGGCCGCCCGGGATCTTTGGCTGATCAAAGCTTCCCATTCCCAGGTCCACAAGGCTTTGTCGCTGGCAGCAGGTCTCCTGGCCACGTACTACCTGGGCCGCTTTACCGTCTATGCACTGGAAGGGCCGGCAAGTGAGGCCTTCCGTATGTACTTCGGTCCCGGACCGTCGGGCCTGGTTTCGCTGGTGCTGCTGGTGACGGTGTCCTTCAGCATGACGGCCCTCACCAGCGACCAACTCATCAAGGGTTTGAAGGAGCGGGCGGCTCGCGACCACCTGACCGGCCTGCTGAACCGTGGAACGTTCCTCGAACTGGCCACCACCGAGCTCCACCGTTTGTACTCCACAGGATCCGGCGCTGCCGTGGTCCTGGCAGACCTGGATCACTTCAAGGCAGTCAACGACGAATACGGTCATGGCGCCGGGGATGAGGCCTTGAAGGCCTTCGCTGCGGCCTGCGCCGCGTCCGTGAGGTCCACGGACCTCATTGGACGCTACGGCGGGGAGGAGTTCATCCTTTTCCTGCCCGGGGCCACACAGGAGCGGGCCGAGAGCATCGCCGTCGAAATCAGCCGCCGGACCGCAGGCATGCGCACACCGGAAGGTATCCCGTTCCCCACCATCAGCTATGGAGTTACGTCCAGCATCTCTGCCGGAGCCGATCTGAACTTCATGATCGAGGTAGCTGACGCAGCGCTTTACAGTGCCAAGGCACAAGGAAGAAACCGGATTGTAGGAGCCGACCGCCTCGAGGCGGCCACTATTGCGGATGAGGCACGATCATGACGCTCAATGAACTGACCACCAGGATCCAGATCCAGCACAACCAGGAGTTGTCCGTCTTCAGGAAAGACATCACCAGTGCTCCCTACAAAGCCGGAACAGCCACATCCTTGAACGCGGACCGGCGCTCGGTGCGGATGGGTCCTGTCCAGTCCGTTGAGGACGGAAACGCCAACCTGACCATCGTGGCCGATGTTGAAGGCCTTGCCTGGTTCACTGCGGACAAGGGCCTCCTGGGAAGTTGCATCACAGTGTCCATCGCCGGCCACCGGCGGAACACCGGCACGCGCGTCCATCTCCCGCTCGCTGAATGCGATGCCTGGATCGAGGCCATCCTGGGCGGGTCATGGATCACAAACGTCTACCGCATGGGCAACAAGGCAAAGCCCGACGGCCGGCTGGATATCGCTTCCTATCGCTTGTTCCTGGACGAGCACCGCAACCCGGTTCCCAAGCCCCAGGCCGTAGCCGATATGACGCTGCGCAGCCTGGACGAATCGTGACCAGTACCAAGCCTCGCCGGCTGGTGTCCACTGATGATGACGACCCCCGAATACAAAGCCTGGAACGGCAGGTCCGGGCACTCATGCAAGAACTCCATGAGGTCCGGAATGAACGACGCCATGAGGCCCTTACCGACCCCCTGACAGGTGTCGGCAACCGGCTGGCCCTGGCCGATGCCTTCAAGGAAGCCGCGGCTGCCATGGCCAACAGCATCGCCCCGCCCGCGCTGCTCCTGTTGAACCTGGACGGATTCAAGACGTTGAAGAACTCTGCGGGCCATGCGGCAGCGGACCAGGTTCTGGTCACCGTTGCCATGCGCATCCGCTCGGCAGTCCGGGAGAACGACGTCGTCACTCGCCTGGGTGGCGACGAATTCGCTGTGTTGATGCCCGGCACCCCCAAGAACCGGGCTGCCGCCGTCGGGAACCGCATCCTGGCCGCGCTGGAACCCGGCATCGACCTCGGCAACAACAGTGTCCAGTGTGCTGCCAGCATGGGCCTGCGGATCGCCGAGCCGCACCACACCTTGGAGGACCTCCTCCAGGAAGCCGATTTCGCCCTGGAGGAATCCAAGAGCGAGGGCCGGAACAAGCTCAAGCTCTTCGATCCCGTGACCGTGCACTCCCGGCAACTCCAGCGGCAGATCGTGGGCGACTTGAGGGAGGGGATCCGCTCTGAGCAGCTGGTCCTCTATTACCAACCGATCGTTGACCTTGCCACGGGAACCATTGAGGGTTGCGAGGCCCTGGTCCGCTGGAACCATCCGATACACGGGCTCATCATGCCGGACCAGTTCATTCCCGTGGCAGAGGCCACCGGGTTGATTGCGGAACTGGGCAGGTGGGTCCTTCGGACAGCAATGCGCCAGCTGAGGCAGTGGCGGGATAATCCGGCGACGTCGGAGCCCGCCTTCTCCATGCGCATCAACGTCTCTGCCGCCGACCTTCAAAGCCTGGAATTCGTGGACGACGTCCGCGACGTTCTCCAAAAGGAAGGATTGTCCCCGGATTCGCTGGTCCTGGAACTTACCGAGAGCGCCATCATCCAGAACAACGAGCTGGACCGTTACACCCTGATGAGCTTGCACAGGCTGGGCGTAGGTCTGGAGATAGACGATTTCGGCGCCGGATATTCCTCGATGGGCTACCTGCGCAAACTCCCCGTGGATCGGGTGAAGGTCGACCGGCAGTTCGTGAAGGACCTGGAGAAGGACCCGTCCCAGCTGGAGTTTCTGGCGGCAATCCAGCAAGTCATCCGCTCGTGCGGGCTGGAAGGGGTCTGGGAAGGCATTGAGACAGCGCGGGAAGCGGAGTTGCTGCGGAGTATCGGCTGTACGAGCGGACAGGGGTATTTCTTCGGCAGGCCGTTGCCCGAAGCAGACTTCCTTGCCCGGTTAAAGGAAACGCGAGGTCACTTATGGCCCATCCCGGAGGGATTTACGGGCCATAAGTGACCTCGCGTCACTTCAGGCGGAGAGGATCAGCCGAAGTACTTCGGCAGGGTTCCTTCGTGGGCTTCGCGCAGGGCGTCCAGCGAGAGCTCATCCACGCCGTTGATCTCCAGCTTTCCACCGGCAGCGTCAACGACGCCGATCCGGAGGTGGGCGAAGCCACGGGCGGTGCACATGTCCTTGAAGCGGACTTCCTCGGAGCGCGGCACGGACACGATGGCCCGGGCCTGGGACTCGGAGAAGAGGGCCGTGAACAGGTCCACGCCGTCGCGCTCCATGAGTTCCTCAAGGGCGATGCGGGCGCCGACGCCGTAGCGCAGCGAGGACTCCACCAAAGCAGCCGCGAGGCCACCTTCGGAGAGGTCGTGTGCCGCGTCAACCATGCCGTCGCGTGAAGCGTTGATCAGGATTTCACCCAGTGCACGCTCAGCTGCGAGGTCAACCTTCGGCGGCAGGCCACCGAGATGTCCGCGCAGGTTGGACCATTCTGAACCATCCAGCTCAGCTGCGGTGGTACCCAGCAGGTAGATGGCCTGGCCATCTTCACGCCAGCCCGACGGCGTACGGCGGGCGACGTCGTCAAGCTTGCCCAGGACCGCCACAACGGGGGAGGGGTGGATAGGAGTGGTGCCGGTCTGGTTGTACAGCGAGACGTTGCCGCCGGTTACCGGGATGCCAAGTTCCATGCAGGCGTCCGAGAGGCCACGGATGGCCTCGGCGAGCTGCCACATGACATCCGGGTCCTCGGGGGAACCGAAGTTCAGGCAGTCGCTGACGGCCATCGGAACGGCGCCGGAGGTAGCGACATTGCGGTAGGCCTCAGCCAGTGCAAGCTGTGCGCCCTGGTACGGCTCAAGGTAGGTGTAGCGGCCGTTGGCGTCGGTGGCCAGGGCAACGCCCAGGCCGGTTTCCTCGTCAACACGGACTACTCCGGCGTCATCCGGGAACGCCATGGCGGTGTTGCCGCCAACGTAGCGGTCGTACTGCTTGGTGATCCAGGACTTGCTGCACATGTTGGGCGATGCCACCAGTTCGGTGACAGCCGCAGCCAGCTCGGTGGGAGCCGACGGGCGGCCGGCGTCCTCAACGGAACCGGTGAAGGAGTTTGCCTGGACGGAATCCTGCCACTCCGGACGGGCGAACGGACGGTCGTAGACCGGGCCGTCGTGCGCGACGGTGCGGGGATCGACGTCGACAATTACTTCGCCTTCCCAGGTGATGATGAGGCGGCCGGTGTCGGTGACTTCACCCAACCAGGAGTACTCCACGGCCCACTTGTCCATCACGGCTTCGAAGGCTTCGATGTTCTCCGGGGTAACGACGGCCATCATGCGTTCCTGCGACTCGGACATGAGGATCTCGCCGGGGGTCAGCGTGGGATCCCGCAGCAGGACCGAGGTCAGCTCGACCTCCATGCCGCCGTCGCCGTTGGAGGCGAGCTCGGACGTGGCGCAGGAAATGCCTGCAGCGCCGAGGTCCTGGATACCTTCAACCAGGGAGCCCTTGAAGAGCTCAAGGCAGCACTCGATGAGGACCTTCTCAGCGAACGGGTCGCCCACCTGGACGGCCGGGCGCTTGGAGGGCTTGGTGTCATCGAAGGATTCCGAGGCCAGCACCGAGGCGCCGCCAATGCCGTCGCCGCCGGTGCGGGCACCGAAGAGGACAACCTTGTTGCCCTTGCCGGAGGCGTTGGCCAAGCGGATATCCTCGTGGCGCATTACGCCCACGGCCAGCGCGTTCACCAGCGGGTTGCCCTGGTAGACGGAGTCGAAGACCATTTCGCCACCGATGTTCGGCAGGCCAAGGCAGTTGCCGTAGCCGCCGATGCCGGCAACGGCACCATGCATGACGCGTGCGGTGTCCGGGTGGTCGATGGCGCCGAAGCGCAACGGGTCCATCACGGCTACCGGGCGGGCGCCCATGGAAATGATGTCGCGGACGATGCCGCCGATGCCGGTAGCGGCACCCTGGTACGGCTCAACGAACGACGGCGAGTTGTGGGACTCGATCTTGAACGTTACGGCCCAGCCGTCGCCCAGGTTGGTGACGCCGGCGTTCTCGCCGATGCCCACCAGCATGTCCTTCTTCATTTCCTCGGTGACCTTCTCGCCGAACTGGCGGAGGTGGTTCTTGGAGGACTTGTAGGAGCAGTGCTCGCTCCACATGACGGAGTACATGGCCAGCTCGGCGCCGGTGGGGCGCCGGCCAAGGACCTTGACGATCTCGTCGAATTCGTTCTGCTTCAGGCCCAGCTCGGCCCACGGGAGTTCCGTGTCCGGGGTCTTGGCAGCGTGCTCAACGGTGTCGATGTTGAACTTCTTGGTGGTTTCCGTGGTCACTTGGCGCCTCCCACAATCTTGGTCAGTACGGAGGTGAAGAAGCCCAGGCCGTCGGTGTCGCGGGGTTCGCCGTTCAGCGACTCGGGGCCGAAGCCGGCTTCCACTGCGTGCTCGGGGTGGGGCATGAGGCCCACCACGTTGCCGGCTGCGTTGGAGATACCGGCGATGTCGCGGCGGGAGCCGTTCGGGTTGAAGCCCACGTAGCGGAACACCACGCGGCCCTCAGCCTCAAGGGCGTCCAGGGTCTTCTCGTCGGCGATGTACTGTCCGTCCTGGTTCTTCAACGGCACGATGATTTCCTGGCCATCGGTGTAGTCCACGGTCCAGGCTGTGTTGGCGTTTTCCACGCGCAGCGTCTGGTCGCGGCAGATGAACTTCAGGTGGTCGTTCTTGATCATGGAACCGGGCAGCAGGTGCGACTCGGTGAGGATCTGGAAGCCGTTGCAGATACCCAGGACCGGGAGCTTGGCGTCGGAGTTCGCAGCATCGATGATCTTGGACATCAGCGGTGCGAAACGCGAGATGGCGCCTGCACGGAGGTAGTCGCCGTAGGAGAATCCGCCGGGGATGATGACTGCGTCAACGTCGCCGAGTTCGGAGTCGGCATGCCAGAGCGGCACCGCTGTGCCACCTGCGAGACGCACTGCACGGGCGGCGTCGCGGTCGTCAAGGGTGCCGGGGAAGGTGACGACGCCGATCTTGGCACCAGCGAGGCCACGAGCACCATAAGCGTCGGCGGCGATAGCCTCGCCGATCAGGGGGAGTGAAGTCATATCAGGCCTCGACGACCTCGACGTTGACGACGTCCTCGATCACCGGGTTGGACAGGAGGGTCTCGGCAGCTTCGCGGGCCTGGGCCAGGATAGCGTCGGTCACCTCGCCGTCGACAGTCAGTTCAAAGCGCTTGCCCTGGCGGACTGCGCTGAAGCTGTTGAAGCCGAGGCGGGGCAGTGCACCCACGATGGCCTTCCCCTGGGGGTCCAGAATCTCGGGCTTGGGCATGACGTCAACGACGATCCGGGGCATCCGGTAACTCCTGTGCGTGAGTTGGGTGAACCTTAAATAAGGCTGCCGCGGAGATGCCGTCTCACGCCGTTCAGCCGCATTCAAACAGCGTTATGGACACAGGGTTAAACACGGTTGTGAACTGCATTGTTTGAACGGCATGGGGGCGCTCCGCGAGCTTGCACAACCATTCTACCGGGAGCGGCGCACATACCCTATTCAGCCCGATTCTGCGAGGACACCCCGCCGTCACGGCGGAAATCGTGCCAAGGGAACGTCCGACGGCGGCAGGTACGAGCGCCTGTCGGCGCTGGCCGCCGCGGCCCGGCGTCACTAGGATTGCCGCATGGCTGAAAAACCGAAATCGATGGTGCTGGGTGTTGTGGCCGCAGCCGTTTTTGCAGGTTTGGGCCGCATGGTCATCCAAAAGATCAGGGCTGACAAAGCTGCCCGCGACCACAGGGTGACAGCTCCCTTGGACGCGGAGACCCGGGCGAAAATCAGCGACGCCCTGCGCGGACCCCGGTAGGGAACCTGACATTAGCGCACGTACAAATGCGCTATTCAAAGGGGTTAAACGGCGTGATTCCGGCGTACTTTGGAGATACACGCGGGGGTTCACCCCCCTGGTAAAACAAAGATAACCAGGAGGACCAATGACCGATCACATTGCAGAAGTATCCGCCTGTAGCGTTGGCAGCTGCGGATTCAACCACGATGGCTGCACCGCTTTTGGAATCACCATCGGCGGAACCCAGGACCACGCTTCCTGCGCAACTTTCATTGACACCAATGCCATGGGCGGCCTGCCCAAGGTCCTGGCCCACGTCGGCGCCTGCCAGCGGTCCGAGTGCGTCCACAACAACAACCTCATGTGCGAGGCCCACGACGTCAAGGTCGGACCCGGCCGCGAAGCCGCCGATTGCCTTACCTACGAGCACGCCTGATTGCTGACTAAGCGAAAAGTGGGCCCACCTCCTGCGAGGTTGGGCCCACTTTCTTGCTGTCAGGCTACTTCTTGGCCGTCTTGGATTTGGCCGGGGTTGCCGCGGCTTCCTTGGGGCTGTCGGCGTCCTTCGTCTCCTGCTCGGCCGTTGCCTGGATCAAGGCCAGGAGTTCAGGATCGAGTCCGGGCGCAAACTCTTCCTTGCGTTCCGCCGACATGGTCATGGGGAAACCGTCCGGCATCTGCTCGGTGCTCAGTTCGGTGCCGTCGTTGGACGGTGACGCCCCACGGTAGAGCTTGCCTGCTTCGCTGAGGTTGTCAGCGCTGAAGGTGTACTGAACGCTCTGGAGTCCCAGGTCCAGGAGCTTCTTCACTTCCGGGAACTGCTCGGCGTTGGTCTTGGGGATCGGGAGGACCTTGCCCCAGTTCACGCCCAGGCTTTCCAGGGCCTTTGCGTAAGCATTCTCGTGGGCCTGGTCGCGGACAATCAGGTAGGCGATGGTGGAGCGTGCCGTCTTGTTTTCCGTCATCTCGTAGATGCGGCATTTCTGGAGCCGCCCCGTGGATTCGAGCATCAGGTTGTAGAGCAGGTCCAGGACGAGGTTCCCGCTGTTGTAGACGTAGGAACCGCTCCAAGGGTTGCCTGCCGCATCCACGGGCAACGCACCCTGGGCGCCCACCAGGTAGTGGTGGATATTGCTGGTGTCCAGGGCGATCTTCAGGGGAGTGGCACCGCCGGCGCCTGGCTCGTCCACCGGATCCGACTTCTTGCCCTGGTAGCGGGGTGACCCATCAAGGAGTTGGGAAATGGTGGTTCCGATGAGTTCCACGTGGCTGATCTCTTCGGTACCGATGCCCTGGAGGAGGTCCTTGTAGGGCTTGGAGGCTGGATCGCCGCGGAAGTTCATGCTTTGGAAGAGGTACTGCATCATGGTCCGCATTTCGCCGAACTGTCCGCCCAGGCCTTCCTGGAGGGCGTTGGCTGCAGCGGGATCAGGCTCGTCGGCAGCGATTTCATTGATGAGGAGTTGGGTGTGCAGGTACATGCGTTTCCTCACGTTGCCTCATGCTATGCGTGGGATGGGAACCCTCTGCTGGCCACCCCGGACCCACCTAACATAAGCATGCTTACTATTTCCGCGCAAGGAATTTCGCAAGTAAGTGGAGATTCGTTCAGCCCGCCACTTGATTGGTGAGCGGCTTGCCTTCCTTGAGGGCGGAAATGTTGGCCAGGACCAGCTTCGCCGAACCCTTGGGGCGGTTGCCCGCGACGTGGGGCGTGATGATCAGGTTGGGAGCCGACCACAATTCCGAATAGGCCGGCAGTGGTTCCACCTTGGTCACATCCAGTGCTGCTGCACGCAGGCGGCCCCCCTTCAGCGCTGCCAGCAGCGCGTCCTCATCCACCGTCGCGCCGCGGCCCACGTTGACGAACACAGCGGTCGCCGGCAAATGACGCAGGACCTCGTCATTGAGGGCGTCGGCGGTTTCCGGGGTCGCGGGCAATATTGAAATCAGCACGTCCGTGGTGCCCAGGACCTCCGGGAACCCATCCGCGGCCACCACTGGGAAGCCATAGCGCTCGCCGGCGGAACTTGCGACGCCGGTGACCTCCGCGCCCAGCGCGGCCAGCAGGGGAGCAAGCCGCCCCGCGATGGAACCGAACCCCCAAATGGTGACCTTGGCGCCGTCGAGCGTGTAGAGCTGTTCGGTGCCGGGGTTGGACTGCTCGGCGTTGTACGGCTGGTTCCAGGTAGCGGCTTTTTGCGATTCCAGGAGGACATCCAGGCGCCGCACGGCAGCCAGGACCAGCGCCAGCGCGTGTTCAGCGACCGGGCCGTCGTGGAGTGAGCGTCCGGACGTGATGGCTGTGGTGTCCCCGAATCCAGCGGCGAGTACGGAGTCGGGTCCGGCTGCGAGCGTCTGGACCAGCTTGAGTGAGGTCATTTCCTTGGCGGCATCGGCGAGGTTCTCCGAGGTGTTCCGCCATGCCACCAGAACCTCTGCGTCGCGGTGCTCGCCGGGGATGGGCTTGTCCACTGCGTAGACCACGATCTCGTCCCCGGAGGTCGCGGGATCGGAAAGGTCCAGTTCGATGGTGTCCGGGACGAGGATTTTCACGGCAACTCCAAGGTTTACGGGCGTCGGGCAGTTTGCACTCGAGGCTACCGCTTTATCCCGCCGTGCATCTGCTCCTGCTCCATCTCTGGCAATGTGACGGCCAGCACTCTATGGTTGTAGGACGTTCGACGTAGCACGTAACACGAACGCCCATCACGAGGTAGCACTACACGCAAATCCCTGAACCAACCACGCGTGAAGTGCCAACCCGGAGCCGATTCGAAAGGACACTGGATTTGAAATCCATACCCCCTGCACCATCGCTCGCCCGCGTCGCGGCTGCCGGCACCCTAAGCCTGGGCCTGCTGGCCGGGCTCGGCCTTCCGGCCACCGCCGCCCCCATCCCGCCCAGCAACCCCTCTGCATCCCCCGGCACCTTCACCGAGGCCAACATCGCCGCTGACCGCACGGCTGCCAACTTCTTCTACCGGATCCCCGCCCTGACCTACCTGGGCAACAATGTGGTGTTGGCAGCCTGGGACGGACGTCCCGGCTCAGCGGCCGACGCGCCCAACCCCAACTCGATAGTCCAGCGCCGCAGCACTGATGGCGGCCAGACCTGGGGGCCGGTGCAGGTCATCGCTGCGGGTCACGTGGCTGACGCCGGCGGACCCAAATACGGTTACAGCGACCCCTCCTACATCTACGACGCGGAAGCAGGCAAGGTCTTCGCTTTCTTCGTCTACTCCAAGGACCAAGGCTTCGGCGGCAGCCAGTTCGGCAACGACGACGCCGACAGGGCAGTGATCTCCTCGGCAGTCATCGAGTCCTCCGACGGTGGAATCACCTGGAGCCAGCCCCGGCTCATCACCAACGTGACCAAGCCCGGGACCAGCAAGACCAGCCCGGCGGCCGGGGACGTCCGCTCGAACTTTGCCTCCTCCGGCGAAGGCATCCAGCTCAAGTACGGCCAATACAAGGGCCGGCTCATCCAGCAGTACGCCGGCGATGTGCGCCAGGCCGACGGCACCAACAAGATCCAGGCCTACAGCGTCTATTCGGACGATCACGGCGCCACCTGGCACAAGGGTGCCAGCGTCGGTGACCGGATGGACGAAAACAAGACCGTTGAACTCTCCGACGGCCGTGTCCTCCTGAATTCCCGGGACAACGCCAACCAGGGCTACCGCAAGGTGGCCGTTTCCACTGACGGTGGCGCCACGTACGGTCCGGTCACGCAGGACACGGAGCTTCCGGATCCCGCCAACAACGGAGCCATCGCGCGCATGTTCCCGAACGCCGCGCAGGGCTCGGCCGATGCCAGGAAGCTCATCTTCACCAACGCCAACTCCAAGACCGGCCGCGAAAATGTCTCCGCCCGTGTCTCCTGCGACGACGGGGCTACGTGGCCGGGCGTCCGCACCATCCGCTCCGGGTTCTCCGCGTACTCAACTGTGACCCGGCTGGAGGATGGCAAGTTCGGCGTGCTCTATGAGGGCAACTACACGGACAACATGCCGTTCGCCAAGTTCGACGACGCCTGGTTGAACTACGTTTGCGCACCGTTGTCCGTGCCGGCCGTCACCGCTGCTCCCGGAGCTACGCAGCAAGTGCCGGTAACCGTGACAAACCAGGAAGCCACCACGCTCACTGGCGCCAACGCCACTGTTTACACACCCAGCGGCTGGTCGGCCACCACAGTGCCGGTTCCCGATGTCGCGCCGGGAGCCTCGGTCACCGTCAACGTGGCCCTCACCGCACCGGCAAACGCCAGCGGGCCGCAGAACCTCAACGCGGCCTTCACGACGGCGGATGGCCGGGTTTCGCAGTTCACCTTCAACGCCACCGTGCCGGTGGCGCCCCAGGTTGGCCTCACCATCACCGGTTCTGCACCCGCACGCGATGTCGTGGCCAGCCCCTACCAGGTGGGCGAAGTCCTCAGCTACTCGTTCAATGTCAGGAGCACGGCCAACGTCACGGCCAACTCCGTACCGGTCTCGGGAACCTTCGACTCCGGCTTCCTGCCGCCCTCGGCTCCCAACTGCCGGTTCAACAACCTGGCCGCAGGCGCCGCGTACAACTGCACCACTGCCAAGCATGTGATCACGGCTGCGGACGTCCAGCGTGGCTACTTCCTTCCGGAGGCGGGCTTCACCATCACTGCCAGCGCGACGCCGTCGCTCAGCAAAACGGTGCAGTTCACTGGTGCTGCGGTCGCGTTGCGCGACGGTCTGCTGACGGCCGACATCAGCGGCGCGCGTGCCGACGTCGGACGTGACCTCGCAACCCGGCCCTACGCCGCAGGTGAGCTGGTCCCGTACACGTTCACGGTGAAGAACACGAGCCCGTTGGTGGAGAAAACAGTCCCCACCGCCGGCAACTTCAGCCCGTTCCTTCCCGAGGGTCCGGGGAACTGCCGTTACAGCGTGTTGCCGGCGGGGCAGAGTTACGAGTGCACCACCCCGCGGCACACGGTGACTGCCGCCGAAGCCGAGCAGGGCTTCTTCGTCCCGGACACCACCTGGGAGGTCAGCGCTGCCGGCCAAAGCACCAAGACCATTACGGTGAACGGCGGCGAGGTGGACCTCAAAGTACGCGAACCGAAGCTTGCGGCAACGGTTTCCGCTGAATGGCGGGACGCTGACGGAGATCGTTTCGCCAGCCCCGGTGATCCCGTGACCTACACGTACACGGTGGGCAACGCGGGCAATGTTGCGGTAACCGGGTTGGAGGCCCCCGACGCCGGTATTTCCGCAGCCGCGCTTGCTGAGGGCGCCACGGTGACGTCCACCCGGGAGCATGTCCTGACAGCTGCGGACGTGGCCGCCGGAAGCCTTGCGGCAGTGGGTTTCGGGGCGACGGCCCGCAATGGTGCGACGGAGGTGGCTGCCGCTGCGGAAGCGGATCCGCTGGTACTGACTGTCCAGCCGGCCAAGCCGGACAGCGTGCCCGCGCTGACAGTCCAGGATTTCGATGGCCGGACACCGCCCTTTGACCTGGGCACGACGGACAAGTACCGGACCGGACAGAAGGTAGAGCTCAAGGGTCTTGAATACGGTCAGTGGTACTACGTCTATCTCAACAAGACGATGTACCGTCTCGGCTGGATCTTCCTCACCACCGACAACACCGTGGAGTTCATCCTGCCTTCTGATGTCAAGAACGGCCGCGACGACGTCGTGGTCCTGGACAAGGATGGCGTGCAGGTTTCGTTTGACCGGCTCCAGGTGACACCCAAGGGCTAGTCGTTTACGGCTGGCTGCACACGACGGACCGCAGGGTTGTTCCCTGCGGTCCGTCGCGCTTTCCATGACGAATCGCGTCCATTGTGACAAGACAAATTCGCTGAAATGTGCTGTATGTCATATTCGGCTCTCAGTAGATACTCTATGACTCGGCTGGTTGTGCGGCTTTGACAAGAACTGTCAAAGGTTCAACCATCTGAAAGTTGACAGGCCTTGGCGATGGAGCCCGGGCCTCCTCAGTGAAAGGTGCAACCACTCGTGAAATCACAAGGAAAGAGCTTCGTCAGAAGCGGGGGACTCCGGAAGGCCGCGGTGCTTGCCGTCGGCCTGCCGTTGCTGCTCTCGTCCATGGCGATGCCGGCCCAGGCCGCCCCTGCCCCGGAGGCGCCCGGAAATGTTGCAGGCGTGGCCAAGAAGAACCTTGACCCCGGTTCCTACAAGGACGGCCGCTACATGGTGGTCCTTGCCGAAAAGCCTGCGGCAACCTACGACGGCGGCACGGCAGGGCTCGCGCCTACCAAACCGGAGGAAGGCAAAAAGCTCGACGCCGACAGTGCCGAGGTGAAGGAATACCAGCAGCACCTGCAGCAGAAGCAGCAGGAAGTTGCCCGGCAGGAAAACGTCACCATCAAGCGCGAGTTCACCACCGCCGTCAACGGCTTCAGCGCCAACCTGACCGCGGACCAGGCCATCAACCTTGCCAAGGATCCCAAAGTCCTGATGGTCGCACCGGACACGCAATACGCTCCGGACTACTCCACCACCGACTTCCTGAAGCTCAGCGGCCCCAACGGCACCTGGGCCACCCAGTATGGCGGGCAGGAGAATGCCGGCAAGGGCACGGTCGTGGGCGTCATCGACACCGGCTACACCCCTTCAAACCCGTTCTTCGCCGGTGAGCCCGTGGGTCCGCTGGTCGGCAACCCCCAGGTTGGCGTTCCCTACCGCACTGCGGACGGCAAGATCGCCATGCTCAAGGCCGACGGCGACACTTTCGTCGGCGAATGCCAGCCGGGCACCGGGACGGGCGCCGACTACGACGGCAGCGCCTGCAACTCCAAGGTCCTCAGCACCCACTACTTCGCAGACGCCTTCCTTGAAACAGTTCCCCCGGAAAACCGGGCTCCCGAAGAAGTCATTTCAGCGGTGGACGTGGACAGCCACGGCACCCACACGGCCAGCACGGCAGCAGGCAATGGCAACGTTGACGCCGTCGTGGATGGCAGGAGCTTCGGAACCACCAGCGGCATTGCACCGGCCGCCAAGCTCTCCATCTACAAAGTCTGCTGGGAAGACACCGATCCCGCCACCGGTGGCTGCTACGGCTCCGCTTCCGTGGATGCGATCGAGCAGGCCATCCTGGACGGCGTGGACGTACTGAACTACTCCATTTCCGGTTCCACCACTTCCACCACGGATCCGGTGTCGCTGGCATTCCTGTCCGCAGCGTCAGCCGGCATCTTCGTCGCCACCTCGGCCGGCAACTCCGGACCAACCGCCAGCACTGTCAATCACGGAGCTCCCTGGCTGACCACCGTTGCTGCGACGTCCTTCTCCCAGGAACTCCAGGGCACAGTTGAATTCTCCGACGGCAGCAAGTTCCGCGGAGCGAGCATCATGAACCGCGAGGTGAGCGGGGCCGGCGTCGTGCTGTCCACCAACGCCGCAAGCGGCCAAGGTAACGCAGCGCTGTGTGCTCCCGGGTCCCTGGACCCGGCAAAGGTTGCCGGCAAGGTTGTTGTTTGTGACCGTGGCGTGGTTGACCGCACCGCCAAGAGCGCTGAAGTCCTGCGCGGCGGTGGCGTTGGCATGATCCTCGTCAACCTGACGGACTCGTCGCTGGATACTGACAAGCACGTCATTCCCACCGTGCACGTGAACCCGCCCGCCACGCAGACCATCAAGGACAAGGTCACGGCGAACCCGGCCATCACTGTGTCCCTGTTGAACCGCGACACCACGGGACTGCCGGCCGAAGCACAGCCGCAGATCGCCGGGTTCTCCTCGCGCGGGCCGCTGCTTGCCACTGACTCGGACCTGCTGAAGCCGGATGTTTCGGCACCCGGTGTCGCCATCCTCGCGGGTGTATCCCCGATCGGAACCGGCGGCGACAACTTCGGCTTCCTGTCCGGAACGTCCATGGCTTCACCGCACGTGGCCGGTTTCGGCGCATTGATCCTCGGCAAGAACCCGCAGTGGTCTCCGGCTACGGTGAAGTCCGCCATGATGACCACCGCTGGTCCGGTCAAGCTGGCCAACGGCGCCGTCAACAAGGACGTCTTCGCCACCGGCGCCGGACAGGTTGACCCGGCAAAGGTCCTCAACCCTGGCCTGGTCTACGACGCCACCACCGAGGACTACCTGAAGTTCATCCAGGGCACCGGGATGGACCTGGGCATGGAAGGGCTCGGCACCACGGCCGCGCGCGACATGAACGTTCCCTCCTTCGCGCTGGGCAACCTGGCCGGCAAGATCGAAGTCACGCGTACGCTGACTGCGCTGACGCCGGGCACCTACCGGGCCACGGCCAACGTTCCGGGCGTCAACGTCAAGGTGACACCGTCCGTGCTGACCTTCGGTGCGCCCGGTGAAAAGAAGACCTTCAAGGTCCAGTTTGAGAACAAGAACGCCGAACTGGGCAAGTTCGCCATGGGTTCGCTCAACTGGCAGGGTGCCAACAAGACCGTCACCTCGCCGATCGCTGTCCGTCCGCAGTCCGTCATCGCGGACAAGGCCCTGGCCTTCACCGGCACGGGCCCCAACGGCTCGGGCACCATCAACATCACCTCCGGCACCAACCTGCCGGTGGGTGTGGCCATTGATGGCCTGTCCAAGGCTGATTCTTCGGCTATCGAGCTGGTTCCCGGCCCGTTTGCCGGCCAAACCAACGCATCCAACTTCGTGAAGAAGGTGACCGTTGGTGAGGGCAGTGCCCTGGCCAAGTTCTCGGTGATCTCCTCCAATGAGGCCGCCGACTTCGACATGCTGGTCCTGACTCCGTCCGGTCAGCAGCTGCCGGCCGCAACGGCATCCGCCAGCGAAACCCTGTCCGTTCCCAACCCGGCCCCGGGCGACTACTTTGTCTACGCCAACCTCTACGCCAGCCCCAACAACCAGCCCACCAAGGCAACCGTTGATGCTGCAGTGCTGGGGGCCAACCAGGGCAACGCCACCGTGACGCCGAATCCGATCCGACTCGCCAACGGCAAGACGGGCCAGATTTCGCTGAACTGGAAGAACCTGGAACCGGGTTCCTACATCGGCCGCCTGACCTTCGCAGGAACCAGCGAGCCGAGCTTCGTCACGGTCCTGGTCAACCCCGGCGGAGCTGTTGTGGTTCCGGATGAGGAAGACCCCAAGAAGGACAAGAAGGACAAGAAGCCGCGGGGCAAGATCCGCGGCGATGAGCCGACACAGAGCAACAACGCCGGCTAAAACTCTGCGGGACACGCAAATGGGCTGAGGACATCCGAATCCGGGCGTCCCCAGCCCATTTGCGTGTCATGAGCCGGAAGTTGCGCCTCCGGTATTGCCCAGCAACGCCGCCATGGTCTTCCACCGGGCGATCTCGCAACCATCCGTCCTGCTGAAATGGCTATGGACTTTACGCCCACGGAACCATCCCCGGACTTCGGCTACCTGAGGGCCCCCGTACTGTTGCGTGCAGATCCGGTCCGGCCGCGGCTGCGGGAAGAAGATCTCCTCCCCGAACTGCTCGACGGCGGCAAGCGCGGCCGTCGCATCCGGCAGGTTTGAGTCGACCGAGTCCGGGTCGGGGGAGAGGACACCCCCTGCCGACCGGAGGTGGAACACCCGGCTGTCAGCGCCCGGTGACTCTGTCAGCGTGACAGTGAGGTCGACGTCGTTTTCGCTTGCGTTTGCGTCGGTGGTGTCGCTGTTGCTTGGGGAAACCATGGTGACCTTTCGCTGGTGGCGTCGGGTGCTCAGGCGGCCGCGCCGCTCAGCTCGTCCAAGAGCGGGCTTACGGCCTGAAGCACGCGGGCCCGCAGCTCCTGGGATTCGGCTGCGAAAGCCCGCTGGTATTCAACGTACTCGGCCTTGCCCTGCGGTGTCTCAATCCTGATGGGCGGGTAGCCCCATTCTTCGAGATCGTACGGAGAGGCCTGCATGTCCATGGCCCGGATCCGCCACGACAACTCAAAGCAGTCCATCACCAGCCCGCTTGGCAACGCAGGCGTCAGTTTGTAGGCCCACTTGTACAGGTCCATGTTGGCGTGCAGGCAGCCCGGTTGCTCCATGGTCCGCTGGTTTTCGCGGGTTGGCGTGAGCTCATTAAGGGGCAAGGCGTCGGGGGTGTAGAAGCGGAAGGCATCGAAGTGGGAGCAGCGGATCCGGTTCTCTTCCACCACGGTGTCAGTACCCTCGCCGCCCAACCTGAGCTTGAGGTATTCGTGGCGCAGCTCGAACTTTTCCTGCCGGTACACCATGGCCCACTCGTGCAGGCCGAAGCAGCCGAACTGGGCCGGACGTTTCGCGGTCCCGGAGAGGATGATGCCCGCGAAGCGGACGGCCTCGGCGCGGTCGGCCAGGAAGCCGGCCCGGTCAAAGGCGACCGCCGGTGTACCGGAGGGCAGCCCCAGCGAGGCGAGTTCGCCGTCGTCGGGTGTCCTGTAGAACTTCCACGCGCTGCGCTCCAAGGCCCGCTCACCGCTGAGGACTACGGCATCCCCGGGGTGCCAGCGAAGCAACTGGCCCGGCTTCTGGGTGTAGTAGGTGAAGAGGAAGTCCTCCACGGGGTGCTTCTTCCCGGCCGAACGCCGGGCCAAGTACGGGTCCGCATAGCGTGCGACCCGAGTGTGATGGGCAGCCTCCAGCCCAAGCCATTCCTCTTGGGGGAGGTGTCGCAGCCTAGAAACCGCCATCTGATCCGAGGACGCTCTTGGCGACGTCCCACATACCGATCTGGCAGCCGTCGGTGCGGTTGAAGGCCGCGACTACTTCCTTGCCGTCCACGGCGCCGGTCACCTTGGCGGTTGCGGGGCCGCCGTACTGCATGGTGCAGGCCCGGTCGGCCCGGGGCGGAGCCGGGCTGAGCATGGAGGGGTTGTTCTTGATCGCGGCGCATGCTTCGGCGGCCGACGGGTGGTTGCTCTCCGCAGCGGGAGTTCCGCCCGTGCAGACAAGGGTGAAGGTCTTGGGCGCGGCCTCGGGGGTTTCCAGGAGTGTGATGCTCAGTTCAGCGTCGCCGCGTCCGGCCGTTGCCGATTGGCTGCCGCCCGCCGTCGGGGTGCTGCTGGTGGAGGGGCTGCCGGGTGCCGTGCTGCTGCTTGAAGGGCCCGACGTCGGCGCCTGGGTTGGGCTGCCTGAGGAACCTGGTGAGGGGGCACCGGAGCATGCGGCGAGGCTTGCGACAGCAAGTACTGCCAGTAACGGGCGGACACTTCGCATGCTCATGGGATCTCCTAGGTTGCCTCCATTTTACGTGGCTCGTCGGCGGTGCGCTGAGTGGCAGCAATCAGGCCGGTCATCGCTTGGTGGAGTTCGGCTACTTCTTCGCGGCTGAGGTGCAGGCGATTGCGGATTTCGCCGGGCACAGCCGTGGCCTGTGCGCGGAGGGCCGCTCCCTTGTCAGTGAGGGTGATGGCCAGTGCGCGCTCATTACCGGGCACGCGCTCGCGGGTGATGAGCTGTGCTTCTTCCAGGCGTTTCAGCAAAGGGGAGAGGGTGGCGGGATCGTGGAGCAGGCTGTCGCTGATGTCCTTCAACGTCCTCGGGCTGCGTTCCCACAGTGCCAACATCACCAAGTACTGGGGGTGGGTCAGGCCGAGCTTTTCAAGAACGGGCTTGTAGACACCCACAACGCTGCGCGAGGCTACGGTGAGGGCAAAGCACAGTTGGCGCTCCAGAAGGAGGTCATCGGTTTCCTGGCTGGTATCGCTGATGGTCGTCATGGCTTCCTCCTGCTTGCTGCACTGACGAGGCTACACCGAACCAATTAGTTAGTGTACTAATAATTAGCGTACTATGAACGTATAGAGTCGTCGAACACTGAGGAGTCGATCCGCGTGGCAAAGGAATCCTTCACCCGGAAATTCATGCGCGCAACCGGAAAGTTTCGCGTGATTTTTGGTCCGGCACACAGCAGCTCCCTGGATCACGAAATGACGGAAGCCAACCGGAAGCTGCTCGCCCAGCGCCAAGCGGAGACCCAGCAGTGGGAAACCCTCCGCCGTCCGGATGGGAGTACCTACGTGGTTCCCCGCAATCCGGACGACAAGTCCCTGCGCTAAACCCCTTCTCCTCTCGCCGAGGTGGCACTTAATGACAATGCCGGGCAGGCGTCTTCAGGTGGCTAGTGCAACACCCCTGTAGTTGGAGGGGTGTCATGGTCAAGAAGTTGCCGTGGTCGGTTCGTGCGTGTGCGTATGAGCACTTGCTGGCGGGTGAGGACACGGGACGAAGTGCTGCCGCGGCTGGGGTGTCCCG
>NZ_JBFRDO010000027.1:0-32650 GCF_052113825.1 Paenarthrobacter sp. TAF1 | reverse complement strand
CTCGGTACCCTGCTCAGCGATCAACGCATCAAGGGACTCAATCCACTCCGCGGTCTCTTCCGGATCACGATCAGGCAGCTGGGCAGTCAACCCGCTGAGGATGTGTGAGGTCTCTTCTCCTGCAGCCACGTCCAACCTCTCTTCATTGAATGTCTGGGCGCTTGCTCTGTGGGGGCGCTCAAGGAATTTCGTATTGTGAGAATAAAATTCTGCAATTCGAGATTACGTCCGCCGATGGGCAGCGTCAACACGGATTGCGTATCCGAAACAGTCAACCCGCAAACCTGGCGGCAAACAACCAAATGTGACCCTGCATACAGCGTGAAGCCTTGACCGGGCGTGACCTGCGTCATAGAGTTCTTTCACTATTCAATAACTCGATTCCATAATGTGGAATCAGTACGAAGTGGAGATCCACGATGCAGACGACTTCATCAGTCGGCGTCAATGAGACTCCGGAAGACGCAAAGACGGGTGCCCCCAACCACCCGGTCGTGGGAAACACGGATCTTTGCGCGATTGCTTCCGAAGCCGCAGGCCGTACCATCAGTCCCAGTCTTTACAACATCGACCTCGCCCCCACCAAGGCCAAGGGCCGCAAGTGGACCAGCTACAGCATCTTTACCCTCTGGGCCAACGACGTCCACAGCCTGGGTAACTATGCCTTCGCCATCGGGCTGTTTTCCCTGGGCCTGGGAGGATGGCAGATCCTGGTAGCCCTGGGCATCGGCGCCGTCCTTCTGTTCGCCCTCCTGAATTTTTCAGGTTTCATGGGCCAGAAGACAGGTGTCCCGTTCCCGGTCATGAGCCGCATCAGCTTCGGCATCAGGGGAGCCCAGATCGCCAGCCTCGTCCGCGGTGCCGTTGCCGTTGCCTGGTTCGGCATCCAGACGTACCTGGCGTCGGTGGTCCTCCGGGTCCTGCTGGTAGCCGTGGCTCCCGGACTGAAGGACCTGGACAGCAACTCCATCCTCGGCCTTTCAACCCTTGGCTGGTTCTCCTTCGTGGCGCTGTGGATCGTGCAGCTGGTGATCGTCAGCTTCGGCATGGAAATGATCCGTAAGTACGAGGCCTTCGCCGGCCCCATCATCCTGGTGACGATGGCGGCCATTGCAGTGTGGGTCTTCATCGAAGCCGGCGGTGCCATCCAGTGGAGCGGCATCAAGGGCCTTGAGGGCACCGAAATGTGGCTCACCATTTTCGCCGGCGGCGCCCTGTGGGTATCCATCTACGGAACGTTCGTGCTGAACTTCTGCGACTTCACCCGCTCTTCAACGTCCAAGAAGTCCATCGTCAAGGGCAACTTCTGGGGCATCCCCATCAACATGCTTGTCTTTGGTGCGATCGTCGTCGTCATGGCCGGCGGCCAGTACAAGATCAACGGCACTGTCATCCAGAGCCCGTCGGACATCGTGCAGAGCATCCCGAATACGCTCCTGCTGGTCCTGGCCTGCCTTGCCCTGTTGATCCTGACCATCGCGGTGAACCTGATGGCCAATTTCGTGGCCCCGGTTTATGCACTGACGAACCTTTTCCCGCGGCACTTGAATTTCCGCAAGGCAGCCTGGGTGAGCGGCACCATCGGCCTGGTCATCCTGCCCTGGAACCTCTACAACAACCCCATCGTGATCGTGTACTTCCTCGGTGGCCTGGGCGCCTTGCTCGGCCCGCTGTTCGGTGTGGTCATGGCTGACTACTGGCTGGTCCGGCGCGGCAAGGTCAATGTTCCGGAGCTGTACTCGGAAGACCCCAAGGGCGCGTACTTCTACAAGCGCGGCGTCAACCCCAAGGCCATTATCGCCATGCTTCCGGCCGCTGCCATGGCCATCGCCATCGCGTTCATTCCCGCTTTGGCGGCCGCAGCTCCGTTCGCCTGGTTCATCGGAGCAGGCGTCGCTGCGCTCACGTACTTCGCCGTGGCAGACAAGAAGCAGGTCCACGAGGACGTTTCCGGCGAGCCAATCGCCGTCGCCAGCACGCACTGAGCGCCGTCAACCAAAGATATAAAGGACATTCCATGCGCATCCTTGTCGCGAACGTCAACACCACCCAATCCATGACCGATTCCATTGCAGCCCAGGCCCGCGCGGTGGCGGCGCCCGGCACCGAGATCATCGGAATCACACCCCACTTCGGCGCCGATTCCTGCGAAGGCAACTTCGAAAGCTACCTGGCCGCGATTGCCGTCATGGACGCCGTGGTCAACTATCCGGAACCGTTCGACGCCGTCATCCAAGCCGGCTACGGCGAGCACGGCCGCGAAGGCCTCCAGGAACTGCTGGACGTGCCGGTCGTGGACATCACCGAGGCCGCAGCCAGCACGGCGATGTTCCTGGGCCACAAGTACTCCGTGGTGACGACGCTCGACCGCGCGGTTCCCCTCATCGAGGACCGGCTCAAGCTCGCCGGGCTGGAAGCGCGTTGTGCGTCCGTCCGCGCCAGTGGCATGGCTGTGCTGGAACTCGAGGAGTATCCGGAACGTGCGGTCGAGGCGATCGTGGGCCAGGCGGAGCAAGCGGTGCAGAATGACAAGGCCGAAGTGATCGTCCTTGGCTGCGGCGGCATGGCCGGACTGGATGAGCAGATCCGCCAACGCACCGGGGTTCCCGTGGTTGACGGGGTTGCTGCTGCGGTCACGATTGCCGAGTCCTTGGTCCGTCTTGGCCTGTCCACGTCCAAGGTGCGAACGTATGCCACGCCCCGCCCGAAGACTGTCATAGGCTGGCCGATAACCGCAGCCCAGGCCGCCGAAGCCGCGCGCTGAGCCAAAGCGCTGAACGCACCACCCGAGAGGCAACCACATGACTGACTCCAGCCTGCCCGCCGACCTGAGGGTCGCCGTCGTTACCGGGGCCGGTTCCGGTATCGGGCGGGCCGTCGCCAGGCTCATGCTGGCCGATGGCTACAAGGTAGCGCTGGCCGGGCGGCGGGAGGCGCAATTGCTTGAAACCGCCGACGGCCATCCGGATGCCCTGGCGGTTCCCTGCGACGTAACAGTGCCCGACGACGTCGCGCGCCTTTTCGCGGAGGTGCGCCAACGCTGGGGCCGGGTGGATGTGCTGTTCAACAACGCCGGGGTCTTCGGACCGGCCGGGGACGTGGGGGAGATTGGCGTTGACGAGTGGGAAGCAACCCTGCGTGTCAACGTCACAGGGTCCATGTTGTGCGCTGCGGAGGCTGTCCGGGCCATGAAGGACCAGCAACCGCAGGGTGGGCGCATCATCAACAATGGTTCCATCTCCGCCCATTCGCCCAGGCCCAGGTCTGTGGCTTACACGGTCACCAAGCATGCGATGACGGGCCTGACCAAGAGCATCGAGCTTGATGGCCGGGCGTTCGGGATCACGTGCGGGCAGATCGATATCGGCAATACCCGTACCGAGATCATGGACACCATCGGCGTGGGCTCAGGGGCCTTGCAAGCCGACGGCAGCCGCAAAGTGGAACCCATGTTTCCGGTGGAAGATGCTGCCCGCGCCGTGCTCATGATGGCCAACATGCCGGCCACGGCCAGTGTTGGATCCTTGGTGGTCACTGCTGCCGGAATGCCGTTCGTAGGCCGCGGCTAGCGAGTTTTTGTACACTTACCGCCCTTAAATCGGGCCCTTTAGGGCATCTGCTGTACAAAATCTCGCGGACGAGCGGGCGGACCTGTGGATAACGTCCCGCCGGCTTCTTCGTTGTGACTCAATAGGGCATGCGTCCTTTGTCGCCTCTTCCCCCTGCCCTCTCTAGTCGCGCCTTTACCATCAAGGAGGCCGCGGAATATGGCGTCGCTCCCAAGCGACTCCGGGCAACGGACCTGGTGGTGCCCAGCCGCGGACTCCGCATTCCGCAGAAACCGCAGACGCTACTGGACGTCGCCCGGCCCCATCTTGAACTTCGTCAGGGCGATTTCCTCAGCCACATCAGTGCCGCTGAGGTACTGGGACTGCCGTTGCCTCCTTGGGCGCATTTCAAACCCGACGACGGCGGGCCGGTGACCGCAGTTGCGGAACCTGTTCCTTGGGGTCCCAAGAGCGGCCCCCACTTTCGCGAACCGGGGAGATTTATCCACCTGTCACGGTCACGGGGTGGTTCTTTGCCGCGGCGAAGAGGGGTGGCCGGTCACCGGCTGACGTTGCGGGACGGTGACCTCGCTGACCTGGACGGCGTTGTGCTCACGTCCGTGGCGCGTACATGGGTAGACCTGGGCACCATGCTGCCGATTGAAGACTTGGTGGTGGCCGGCGACGCCATTGTCAGCGAACATACCCGCACGTTCGGTCCGGCAAGGGTAGCGATGGTTTCCTTGTCCGAACTACGCGCGTTCGTTGCGCAGGCCAACGGTGTCCATGGTGTTCGCAAAGCCCGCTTGGCGCTCGACGACTTGAGGGTGGGTGTCGACTCCCCGCCGGAAACCAAGCTGAGACTCATGCTGGAGGACGCCCGCTTGCCGGCGTTTATGCCCAACTGTCCAGTGATGGATGCCCTGGGGCGGCCTGTGTGGACGGACTTGGGATGCCCTGAATATCGCATTTGCCTGGAGTATGAAGGCCTTCATCATCTGTCTCCCGAACAGCAGGCGCTGGACGCCTATCGGGACCAGCGGGTTGCAGACGCCGGTTGGCGGCAGGTCAAGATCAACAGGATCGACATGCGGCAGGGGCAGAGGTGGGTGGTTGCCCGGGTGGCGCAGGCCCTCCGCAAGCAGGGCTGGGCAGCGTAGTTTTTGTACAGCTCCCGCCCCTAAACACCCCTCATGCGGGCATCACCTGTACAAAAAACCAATTGTGACTTCCACAATATGGAAATCGAATCTCCCCTTGCGGAATGGTGTGACCGGGCTTACATTGAAAACATCCCCCCAAAACGAGGGGCTGTTCCCAAACTGATTGGTTCAGATCAATGAAGATCCCAGACCCCGCGGCGCTGAAGGCGAGTTCGGCCCCGCAGAAGAAAAAGCGGCTGTACCAGTCGCTCTTTTTTCAAATCCTGATCGCCGTCGTCGCAGGTGTGCTCATCGGTCATTTCTGGCCGAACATCGGGTCCGCACTCCGGCCACTGGGTGATGGATTCATTCAACTCATCAAAATGATCATCGCCCCGCTGATTTTCCTCGTGATCGTCACAGGCATCTCGGCAGTGGGCGACGTCAAGGCGGTCGGAAGGGTCGGGGTCAAAGCCCTCCTGTACTTCACCGGCGCCACTCTCTTCGCATTGGTCTTCGGGCTCATCGTCGGCAACATTGTCCAGCCGGGTGCCGGCCTGAACATTGACCCCTCAACGCTTTCCCAGGACGCACTGAACGCCAAGACCGGCAACGCGCCTCCCAAGGACGCCGCAGCGTTCATCCTGGATGTCATTCCCGTCAGCGTGATCGGCGCTTTCGCCAACAACAGCCTGCTCCAGGTGCTCTTCTTCTCGGTCTTCTTCGGCGCCGCGATCGTGGTCATCGGCCGGGACCGTTGCCTCCCGGTCATCAGCCTCATGGAGACTGTCCTGGAACTGATCTTCAAGATCATGTCCTGGATCATGAAGGTGGCCCCCATTGGTGCTTTCGGTGCCATGGCGTTCATTATCGGCCAGTACGGCGTGGGCACACTTGGAACGTATGCCCTGTTGATAGCGTCCTGCTACGGCGCCGCGATCGTCTTCATCGGCCTGCTGTTCCTCGTGGCCTGGGGCTTCGCCCGCGTTCCGCTGTGGCAGTTCCTGAAGTACACCCGGGAGGAGTTCCTGCTGGCTCTCGGCACGGCTTCCACCGAAGCTGTCATGCCACGCATCATGACCAAGCTGACCAACGCCGGCTGCTCCCGTGCCACCACCGGTCTTGTGGTTCCGACCGGCTACTCCTTCAACCTCGACGGTGCAGCGATCTACCTTTCCATCTCCCTGTTGTTCCTGGCCCAGGCGTTCGGGCACAACCTGGACCTCGGCCAGCAACTGGCTGCGCTGGGTGTGCTGCTCCTGACTTCCAAGGGCATGGCGGGCGTTCCCGGCTCGTCCTTCCTGGCACTCTCCGCCACCGCGGCCGCACTGGGTATCTTCCCGGTAGCCGGCGTGGCACTCCTCCTCGGAGCCGACCGTCTCATGGACTCCATGCGCGTGGTGGTGAACCTGCTGGGCAACTGTGTAGCGACCTTCGTTGTCGCAAAGTGGGAAGGCCAGTTCGACCGCAGCGTCATGGTCCGCGCCTTCAACGGCGAGATCACCAACGAGGACACGGCCATCATGCTCGGCAAGGAAGAGGTTTACGCACAGCAGGAGCTGGAGCGCATCAGCACCGGCCAGCAGCCCTCCCCGAAGTTCCGCGGCGGACCTGCAGCGGACGACATCCCCCAGTTCGAGATGAGCAAGCCCGGGCAACCGTCCACCCCGGTCTGCCCTGACTGACCTGGCGAGTTTTTGTACAGCTGATGCCCCTAAGACGTGGTCTTAGGGGCATCAGCTGTACAAAAACTCGTTTAGAGGGGCAGCAGTTCAGAAAGATCGGCGCGCAAACCGGAGGCGGTCACCTTGTGGGCCGAAACGGCGTCGGCCCAGGTGATGCTGCCGGTCACCAAACCAAGCCAGGTGTCGGCGTCGGTCTCTATGACGTTCGGGGGAGTGCCGCGCGTGTGCCGGGGCCCCTCCACGCACTGGGTAACGCCGAACGGCGGGACGCGGACCTCCACTGAATTGCCGGGCGCACGCGCGGTGACTTCTTCCAGCGTGTAGCGGACCGCCGTCGCTATCACAGCGCGCGACGGCGTGGTCCCGGCAGCGGTGCCAGGCTCACCGGCGGCTTCACCACTAGAAGGCCCGACGGCGGTTTGCCAGGCAGCCAGCGCAGCCCGGCCCTCGGAGATGTCGACGCGGCGTCGTGCAACAGCCATGGGTTCTTTCCTTCTTAACTACTAGTCCAGCAGGGCAGAGACTGCGTGGCCCAGCCGGATCCTGCCCACTTCATGACCGCCACCCAGAACAGGCTCCACCACCCGTTCCAGGACGTTGGATACGGCCGGGATGTCCACTGCCCCGCTCACGGCGAGCAGGGTCAGTCCCACAAGGGTGGTGGCGCGGAGGTTGCCGTCGAGTACTTTGACTGCCACCGTGGCGCCGGTGGGGGTGGCCAGGACCAGGACTCCTTCGGCACCGATCTTGGCCAGAACCTCCAGCTCTTCCATGACGACGGTGTTCGACTCACCCTTGCCCTGGACGGCCCACGGGTAATCCAGCATGGACGTGGCGATGGTGGCTGCGCGGGCGTTGGAGGATTTATCGCCCGGGGACTTGGCCAGGCGGGAGTAGGCACGGGCCAACCCGGTCAGCGAGAGCGCGGCAACAGGAGCGCCGCAGCCGTCGATGCCCAGGTGTGAGATGGTTTCGCCGCTGTATTCCTCGATGACGGAACGCACCCTTTGCTGGAGGGGGTGGTTCGGTTCGAGGTAGCTGCGGAGGTCCCAGCCGTTTTCGGTGCACGCCCACAGGAAGGCTGCGTGCTTGCCGGAACAGTTGAAGGCGAGCTTGGACTGCCCGCGCTCGGACCGGACCAGCCAGTTCCGGGCTGTCTCGTCCTGGGGCCAGGCGGTGGGGCACTGCAGGTGTTCCTCCCGAACGCCGGCCGCTTTGAGCATTCCCTCCACCACGTCCATGTGGTCCAGGGATCCGGTGTGGCTTCCGCACGCCACGGCCACTTGCGCACCGCGCAGCGGAACTCCGGATTGCATGGAGGCGAGGGCCTGGAAGGGCTTGAGCGTTGACCGGGCGAAGACGGGAGCATCGATGTCGCCGAGGCGGGTGACAACGGAACCGTCACCCGCGAGGACCACGGCCGCACCTATGTGCCGGGACTCGATGAAGCCACTGCGTTCGATCACTGCCAGTTCGACGGCGGTCTCAACGTTGAACGTTTCATGCGAACTCATSGGCATGAAGCAAGTCTAGGCGTGGCGGGGTGGTTCCCGGGCCAGGCGGGTGCGCGCCGGGTCCGCTGCGTGACACAGCTTAGGCCGAGCGCTCCACACAAAGTACCCTTGAAGACTGTGAAGGTACTCGTCATTGGCCCAGGCGGCCGCGAACACGCCATTGTCCGCTCTCTGCTTGAAGACCCCAACGTTTCCGAGGTCCACGCGGCCCCCGGCAACGCGGGCATCAGCAAACTCGTGCCCACGCACGCTATTGACGGGAACAACCCGGAAGCCGTCTCCGCCCTGGCCACCAAGCTGGGCGTGGACCTGGTAGTTGTTGGCCCGGAAGCGCCGCTGGCAGCCGGTGTCTCCGATGCCGTGCGCGAGGCCGGCATTCCGGTGTTCGGCCCCAGCAAGGAAGCCGCCCAGCTGGAAGCTTCCAAGGCGTTCGCCAAGCAGATCATGGCTGAAGCGAACGTTCCCACGGCCATGGCCCGGGTGGCCGAAAACGCAGGGGAAGCCGCAGACGCCCTGGACACCTTCGGCGCTCCCTACGTCGTCAAGGACGACGGACTGGCCGCAGGCAAGGGCGTCGTCGTCACCAAGGACCGCGCGGAGGCCCTGGCCCACGCGCAGACCTGCTTCGACGCCGGTGGAACCGTGGTGATCGAGGAATTCCTTGACGGCCCCGAAGTTTCCCTGTTTGTCCTCTGCGACGGCCGGACCACGGTCCCGCTGTCCCCGGCACAGGACTTCAAGCGCATCTTCGACAACGACGAAGGCCCCAACACCGGCGGCATGGGTGCCTACACCCCGCTGGAGTGGGCCCCCGAAGGCTTGGTCCAGGAAGTCATCGACCGCGTCGCCCAGCCCACCGTGGACGAGATGGCCCGCCGCGGCACGCCCTTCATCGGCGTCCTGTACTGCGGTTTGGCCCTCACCTCGCGCGGCACGCGCGTCATCGAATTCAACGTCCGTTTCGGCGATCCGGAGACCCAGGCTGTCCTGGCCCGCCTCAAGACGCCGCTCGGTGCGCTGCTGCTGGCAGCTGCCAAGGGCGAACTGGACACCGCCGAAGAGCTGCGCTGGTCCAAGGACACGGCAGTCGCCGTCGTCGTTGCTGCCGAGAACTACCCTGACGCACCCCGCACAGGCGACCGCATCCGTGGCCTGAAGAAGGTCGACGAACTGGACGGTGTCCACGTGGTCCATGCCGGTACCAAGCTGGACGACGAAGGCAAGGTTGTCTCCGCCGGCGGCCGCGTCCTGGCGGTTGTGGCGCTCGGTTCGGATCTGGTGGAGGCCCGCGAGAAAGCGTACGACGGCGTCGAGCTGGTTCAGCTTGAAGGCTCGCAGTTTCGTACGGACATCGCAGGCAAGGCCGCCCGCGGCGAAATCCGGGTGCCGTACGCGGCCACCGGCACCATCCCGAAAGTGCAGGCCTGAGCATGACTGAATCCCTCCCCGCAGGCGGTTTCAAGACCGAGGCCCTGGATCTCCCGGGCTGGACCCACGTCTACTCCGGCAAGGTCCGTGACCTCTACGTCCCCGCCGATGAAGCGATCACGGAGAAGATCGGCCAGGAATGCGTTCTGGTTGTCGCCAGCGACCGCATCAGCGCCTACGATCACGTCCTCAGCAGTGAGATCCCGGACAAGGGCCGCGTCCTGACCCAGCTGAGCCTGTGGTGGTTCGAGCAGTTGGACGTTGAGCACCACGTTCTGGCCTCAACAGTCGAAGGCGGAGTGCCTGCCGAGGTCGAGGGCCGGGCCATGATCTGCAAGAAGCTGGACATGTTCCCGGTGGAATGCATCGCCCGCGGCTACCTGACGGGTTCGGGCCTGGCCGAGTACAAGGAACACGGCACCGTCTGCGAGATCCCGCTGCCTGAGGGCCTGGTTGATGGCTCCCGCCTGGAGAAGGCACTGTTCACGCCCTCGGCGAAGGCCGAGGTTGGCGAGCACGACGTCAATATCACCTACGACGACGTCGTGGCGATGGTGGGCGATGACATTGCTGCCCGCCTGAGCGAGCTCACGCTGAAGATCTACACCCGCGCCGAGGAGATCGCCCGTGAACGCGGCATCATCCTGGCCGACACCAAAGTGGAATTCGGTATCGACGCCGCCACGGGTGTGATCACCCTTGGGGATGAGGTCCTTACGCCGGATTCCTCGCGGTTCTGGGATGCGTCCACGTACGCGCCCGGCAAGTCGCAGCCCTCGTATGACAAGCAGTACGTCCGTGACTGGCTGACTTCCGCCGAATCCGGCTGGGACAAGTCCTCGGACACCCCGCCGCCGGCACTTCCCGCCGACGTCGTGGAGCGCACCCGTGCCCGTTACGTGGAGGCTTACGAGAAGCTCACGGGCCGCACGTTCGCGTAAAGCACCCAACTGAGTCGCAGTTCATGTCGTTTTGAGTTCTCTCAACGGCATGAACTGCGACTCACTTGTTTAATCAGGCTTGGGAGTGTTCCTTCGCAGCCCGGCGCTCGGCCAGGCGGATCTCCAAGACGGCGTCCATGGCTTGCTGAACCCTGTCCGAGGCTCCCGCTGCGCTGAAGTCGTGCTGGGCTTCCTCCAGGAACTTCAGAGCTTCCGACGCTTCTCCTGCGGCCTTCAACGACTTACCCAACAGCAGTGAAACTTCGCCGGCCGTGTGGCGGGCCAAGACCTTGCGGTCGGTGTGGATTTCGCGGAGTTTCTCGACGGCGGYCGGAATGTCGCCGGTGAGATAGAGCCACCGGGCGCGGATGAAAGCGACCTCCAACTGGTCCGTCTTGTTGCCTCCGACGATCGACAGCGCGAGTTCTGCACGTTCAATGGCGGACAGGGTTTCCGGTTCCACGATGCCGGAAGACAGTCGTACCGCTGCCGAAGCCTTGTTGAAGCGGGCCCACAGCTCGATGTCATTGGCGGGGGAGAGCAGTTTGGCGGCGCGTTCGTGGTGTTTGATGCCCTCCACGTAGTCGTGGCGCATGAAAGCGACGTTGCCCACCACCCACGCGACCTCACCGGCCAACTGGGACATGGAATGTTCGTCCATGTGCTCGATCATCGCCAGGCAATACTCCCAGGCCTCATCCAGCTTGCCGCTCTCAGCCAATGCACCGATCAGCGCGCGGTGCGCGCCAATGATGAGGGTGGAGCCCTTGGGCAGTTGCTCGCTGAGCTTCACTGCCTGCTTGGCATGCTCGACGGCGGTGGCCAGCTGCCCTTGTCCGTGGCACACGGCGGCAAGCATCTGCCAGGCGCGTACTCCGAGGCCGGCGGATTCGGTGGCCATGGGGTGCTCCAGCAGGTGCTCAACGATCTGCTGGCATTCCTTGAGCTGGCCTTGCTTCATCACGCACTCGGCCTGCATATAGGTCATGTTCCACCAGGCGCTGTTGTTCTTGGCCTCGAGGGCTATTTGCGCTGCGGTGGCGGCGTGGCTGGCGGCGAGTTGGTAGTCCCGCAGATCCCACGCCTGGCGGGCGTACAGGCCGGCCAGGACGTACTCGGCATCGCTGACGGAGACGGGTTGGCTCCACGCTTCCAACGCTTTGGGAGCCAGTTCCAGCCGGCGGGCCAGCTCTTCGATGACCTCTGCCGTAGGTTCGCGCCTGCCGGTTTCCAGCAGTGAAATGTAGCTGGGCGAGTACAGGTTCTTGCCGAGCTCTGCCTGCGTTAACCCGCGTTCGAGCCGTTCGGCACGTAGTTTCTCGCCGAATCCGTTTCCCACGGGTCCCTCCTACAGGTGTCTTTTGACCAAAACCTTGACAGTCTCTGTGGAAAACATTTTACAATGTATGTCAACAGGGACCGCGCAATTTCCGTAACGAATCCGACTCGCATTGGGGTACATCATGTTCAAGAAAATCTTCGCGTCAGTGGCCTTGGCAAGCGCACTGACCGCCACGGTTGCAGTTCCCGCAGTCGTCTCTGCCGCTTCGGCAGCAGACTCCTCCACCGTAAGCGCCATCGGCAACTGGCCTGATCCCATGCGCATTGCTGCGCCGACCAAGTCAGCGGACACCACCTATACGCCGATGTCCATCGGTAACTGGCCGGATCCAATGTAAATCAATTGTAGTTAGTAAAACCCCGGGGCGTGACGAGCGATGCCCCGGGGTTTTACTTTTGCCCATTTTGGCGTGCAATGGCGCCGGGAATATTCATTCGCTCAACGATTCACGTTTGGCAGCACCCGAAGCCACAAAGGCCGCAACGACGATGAACAGCACCACCCCGGCTGCGGTGATCGAAGCCAGGGTTGGCGGTTCCAGCGTGGGAAACAGAAGTATGGCCGCCGCACCTGCAGCAGAGCAGATGCCTCCCACGATCACGTAGGGACCTGCTGCCTTGTGGCCCGCAACCCACGCTTCCTCGGAAACCGTGGTGGCCGGCAAACGGATCCCGACCAGGGAGTTCATGGGGAGCTTGCCCTTGATGCAGATCGACCCCATGACGATGAGCAGGGCTCCCATGGCGCCCAGGATGACGATGAGCTGGATAAATTCTGTCTGCATTCTCTGGCCCTGCCCGTTCTGTGATTTCCTAGAACCCGATGTCGATGGCGCCAGGATGCTGCGCTGACCCTTGACAGCGTAGTGACAGCGTTCTCCCGTGCAAACAGAAAAAGCGGAGCCTGTGGATAACCGCGACGAAAGCGGCTGGACTTGGACAGAAATGGCAACAAAAAATGGCGCCGATTTCTCGACGCCATTTTCGTGTTTGGTCGGGATGACAGGATTTGAACCTGCGACCTCTTCGTCCCGAACGAAGCGCGCTACCAAGCTGCGCTACATCCCGATCCGCTGCGAAAGCAACTGTTCAAGAATAGCCGAAACGTCCCGTGATGCGAAATCGGGGAGAGGGTGTCCCTCGCCACACCCGCACCCGGCACCACGACTACACCAGCGAATCCCGCCAAGCCCCGTGCAACTGCGCAAAGCGTCCGCCGCCGCTGATCAGCTCGGCGGGCGTCCCGTCCTCGACGATGCGCCCGTCGTGGACCACCAGCACCCGGTCGGCCGTCTCCACGGTTGAGAGGCGGTGGGCAATGATTATGGCCGTTCGGGCAGCGTTCCCGCCTGCGACTCCCTCCAGGAGATGAGCCAGTCCTTGCTGGACCATCCGCTCGGAAGGAATGTCCAGGGAGGATGTAGCTTCGTCCAGAATCAACACAGCCGGCGCGGCAAGGAAGGCCCGGGCAAAACCGATGAGCTGCCGTTGACCCGACGACACCCGGCCGCCCCGTTTGTTGACGTCCGTGTCGTAGCCCTCGGGCAGGCTCGTGATGAACTCGTGCGCACCAACTGCTGCGGCGGCGGCCTCGATTTCGGCGCGGGAAGCCTCGGGGCGACCCAAAGCAATGTTGTCGGCAACCGAACCGCTGAAGAGGAAGGCCTCCTGGGTCACCATCACCACGGCCCGGCGGAGGTCCGTCGTCGCCAGATCCCGCAGGTCCACCCCATCCAAGGTGATGGCGCCGGACGTGACATCGTAGAAGCGGGCCACCAGCTTGGCCAGCGTGGACTTACCGGCACCTGTCTGTCCCACCAAGGCGACCGTCTGCCCGGCCGGAATGTGCAGGTCCAAGGTCGGAACAACCAACTGGCCGTCGCTGTAGCCGAACTCCACCCCCTTGAAGTCGATCTCTCCGCGTGAGCTTTTCAAAGGCACCGGGTTTTTCGGCGGACGGACGGTGGGTACTTCTTCCAAGAGTCCGGACACCTTTTCCAACGCTGCCTGGGCACTCTGGAAGGAGTTGTAGAACATGGACATCTGGTCCACCGGCTGGAAAAAGCGTTTGGTGGAGAGGATCAGGGCGAGCAGGACGCCTACTGCGAGGTCGCCGCTGAGCACCCGGAAGCCGCCAAACAGCAGGACCACAGCCACGCACACGTTACCGATCAGCACCAGTCCGGGTTGGAAAATGCCGTTCAGGTTGATGGAGCGGACAGTGTTCTTGCGGTAGTCCTCAGCCAGTTGGCCATAGCGGTCCGCGTTCTCGCGCTCCTTGCGGAACGCCTTCACAGCGCGGATACCCGTCATGGTCTCCACAAAGTGCACGATCAAGCGGGCCGAGACTACCCGGGATTCCCGGAACGCGATCTGCGAGTGTTTCTGGTACCAACGCGCCAGGAAGAACATGGGGACACCGGCCGCGAGCATGATCAGGCCACTCCGCCAATCCAAGGCAAACACCGTGAATGCCGTGAACAGCATGAACAGCATGCCGGAGGCGAGCGAACTAACCCCGGAATCCAACAGCTCTCGCAGCGCTTCCAGGTCCGAAGTTTGCCGGGCGATGATGCGCCCGGAGGTGTACTTCTCGTGGAATTCCAGGCTCAGGCGCTGGGTGTGCCGGAAAACGCGGAGCCGCAGGTCCAGGAGCATGGCCTGGCTCAGCCTGGCTGTGGAGGTCACGTAGAGCGCGGTCATTCCGGCCGTGGCGATCGCAGCGGCCAGATAGAGGGACCCAGCCAGCACCAAGGGCCCGTTGTCGCCTGCCTGAAGTGCCGGCAAGGCGTTGTCGATCCCAAAAGCGATCAGTGCCGGCCCCGCTACGCGGGTGAGCTGCGAAACAACCACCATTGCGATCGTCAGCCAAAACCGCAACCGCACCGGGCGGATCAGCGAGGCAAGCAAGGCGAGTGACCGGCGTCGTACGGCTTTGCTGTCTGCTTTGCTGAGGAGGGTGTTGTCCTCGTTGGCGGTGCCAAAGGTTGTGGCGCTCACCGGCAAGCCTCCTCAGCTTCTTCGAGTTCGTCCAGTTCTGTATCAAGGTCCTTCGGACCGGCATCCAGGCTGGCGATGACGTAACGGTAGTGGTCGTTTTCGGCCAGCAGTTCCGTGTGGGTTCCGACGGCGGTGATGGTCCCGTTTTCGAGCAAGGCCACCCGGTCGGCCAACGCCACAGTGGAGGGACGGTGCGCCACGATCAGCGTGGTGGTCTCGCGGAGAATCTCACGCAAGCGGGCTTCCACGCGCTCCTCGGTATTCACGTCCAATGCCGACAGGGGATCGTCCAGCACCAGGACTTTCGGCTTGGCAGCTATGGCGCGGGCCAGGGCGATGCGCTGACGTTGTCCACCGGACAGGCTCAGGCCTTCCTCACCGATGAGGGTGTCCACGCCGTCCGGCAGGGAGTAGGCAAAGTGCGCCTGCGCCACATCCAATGCTTCGTCCAAGGCCGCGTCGCTGGGATCGGGCGCACCCAGCAGCACGTTGTCACGCACGGAACTGGAGAAGAGCGTGGTGTCCTCGAACGCCACTGCAACCACCTTGCGGAGTTCGTCGATGTCGAAGTCGCGGACATCCACGCCGTCGATGGTTACTGCCCCGGCTGTGACGTCGTACAGGCGGGGGACCAGTTGGAGCAAGGCGCTCTTGCCGCTTCCCGTGATGCCGACGAGGGCCATGGTTTCGCCGGGACGGATGTCCAGGGTGATGTCGTGCAGGAGGGTGCCGCCGTCGTCGAACCCGAAACCTGCGTGGTCAAAGCGCAAGGCACCCTTGACGGTTTCCGGCACCACGGCCGTCTCCGGGGAGGTGATGGTGTTCTCGGTGTCCATGACCTCGAAATGCCGGTCCAGCGCGGTCTTGGCCGTGAGCGCCATGGCCAAGAGCATGCCGGAGAATTCAACCGGGGTAGCCACCACGGCTGCGGTCGCGAAAAAGGCGACCAAGGCACCAATACTGAGCTGACCGCTCGCGGCGAGCATGACGCCAACCACCAGCCCGACACCCAAGGCGAGTTCCGGCAGCAGTGTCACCACCAAGGTGAAACCGGCCTGCTGCTTGGCTTTCGCGATCTCCGTCTGGCGCAGTTCCTCAGCCTGGCCATTGAAGTTCTCCAGTGCCTCGCGGCTCCGTCCGAACGCCTTCAGGACACGGATTCCGTGGACGGATTCCTCAACGGTGGTGGCGAGGTCGCCGGCCTGGTCCTGGCTGAGCCGGGCCACCAGGCTGAAGCGCCGCCGGAACCGGAAAGAATTGATCATGATCGGCACCGCGGCGGCGAGGAAGATGAGCGCCAGCTGCCAGCTCATGGAGAACATCACGCCGACGCCGATGATCACCGTCAGTGTCGTGACCACCAGCATGATCGCGCCGAACGCCATCCAACGGCGCAGGAAGCTGAGGTCCGTCATGGCGCGGGAGAGCAGCTGCCCGGAACCCCAGCGGTCATGGAACGCCACCGTGAGCTCCTGCAGGTGCCCGTAAAGGGTCACGCGCATCCGGGTCTCCACGGTGGTGGCCGGGTTGATCACGAACTGGCGGCGCAAGGCCACCAGTCCTGCTTCGGCGACGCCCAGAGCAAGGATCACGACGGCGGCAATCCAGACGGCGTCCGTGGTACCGCCGGGCTGCAAGGAGTTGTTGACCAAGACCCGCAGGACTTGCGGGATGGTGAGCGCGACAATGCTGGCCAGCAAGGCGCAGATCAGGCCCATGAAGAGGCGCGGGAGGATGGGCCGTACGTGAGGGTACAGGCGGCCGACGGAGGTGAAAAATGACGTTTGCTTGGACATGCCCGCTTCTCAACAGCTGGATCTTCAGATGGTGCGGAGGTAGTTTCCCGTAGCAACTACCCTATGCCATGGCGTGATTCGTTTCACAGGACCACGCACCCCAGGTGAAATGTTTGACCCAGTTATTGGGAATCGTAATGCTGCCCGCAGTTCAGCTGCGGGCTGTGAGCGTCAGCAGTACAGCCTCCGGGCGGCACGCGATGCGGACCGGGGCGAAGCGGGAGGTGCCGATGCCGCCCGAGACGTTCACCGGCGTCGTGAATCCATCGCTTTCCCAATCGTGGAGGCCTTTGGCCCGCCAGGTGGGGAGGTCGCAGTTGGAGACCAAGGCGCCGTAGCCGGGGACGCAGATCTGGCCACCGTGGGTGTGTCCGGCGATGATCAGGTCTGCTCCCGCCTGCGTGAAGTGGTCCAGCACGCGTTGGTACGGAGCATGGATCACGGCGACTTTGAGGTGCGGCCGGGCATCCTGGTTTACAGTGCCGCGGGGCCAGCCGGCGTAGCGTTCGCGGCCCAAGTGGGGATCGTCGACGCCCGAGAAGTCGAACCGCAGGCCGTTGAGCACCACGGACTGGGCGCGGTTGGTGAGGTCGATCCAGCCACTCATGCCGAAGGCGGAGCGGAGCTTGGGCCAGTCGAGCTGGAGGGGCTCGGTTTTAGGTTTCGAAGGACCACGGAAGTAGCCCGCCGGGTTCTTGATCCGCGGCGCGTAGTAGTCGTTGGAACCTGGAACGAAGACCCCGGGGAACTCCATCAGAGGCCTCAAGGCCTGGATGAGGGGGTCAATGGCCTTGGTGTGGCTCAAGTTGTCGCCCGTGTTGACTACAAGATCGGGTTTGAGGTCCGCCAGGGAATGCAGCCATTGCGTCTTCTTGACTTGGCCGGGGACAAAGTGGATGTCGCTCAGGTGCAGAACACGAAGGGGTGCCGAACCCTCAGGGAGAATCGGCAACGTTTCGCGGCGTACCTCGAACTGGTCCTTCTCCCACCACCCGTAGGCGGCAGCCGCGGTACCTGCGGCTGCCCCGACGGCTGCAGCGACGGCAAAACCGCGCCCGAAGGAACGGGCGCGGTTTGCCAGTGAATCAGCGAACGTCACTCGTTAGTCCTTGCCGGGGGCGTCGTTGTTTCCATTGCCGTTACCGTTGTTGCCGGTTCCGGTGGACGGCGCGGGGTTTGGCGCCTGCTTTGGCGCGGACGGAGTGTTGTTCGACGGTGCGTTGTTGTTGCGTTGCGGCGTCGGCGCACCAGTCAGGTTGGACGGTGGTTGCGGGAACGGGTTGGTGCCGTAGGCCGGGGCGACAGACAACATGTAGTTGGTGAACTGCGGGCCGGCGATCATATAGCCGTCGATGGACGGGTAGAACTTGCCGTTCACGGTGAGGTTGCGTCCGTAGCGAGACTGATTACCCAAAGGATCACCGAACCAGGAAGCAGTTGCAAGACCGCTGGTGTAGCCAACAACCCAAGTGGAGCCGTTTGAGTCGTTCGTGCCTGTTTTGGCAGCCACCGGGAAGTTGTTTTTTGTTGAAAGGGATGGCCTGATCAGCGAACCGGAACCTGAATTCAGCACTTCCTGCATCGCATAGGCCACACCACGAGCCACCTCGGGCTTCACGGCGTCCTTGCAGCTGGAGGACTGCGCGGGGAGGTCAGCTCCCGACTGGTCCTTCACTGAGGTGATGGCGATGGGTGCACAGTACTTACCATCGGCTGCGAACGTCGCGAAGGCGGTAGCCATGGTCAAAGGAGCTGTCTGGGTTGAACCGATCAGGTTGGCCAGAGTTGTCATGGGGACCTTGGGATTTGGGTCCGTGATTTTGCCTGTGTTGTCGCGGGCGGGGAGGCCGCCATGAATGCCTGTGGCGTCAACGATGCCTTGGATCCCGCACAAATCAACTTGGGCCGCTGAGGCAAACGTGGCTGTGTTAATCGAATTTTTGAGGCCGTACAGGACGGTCATGTTCCTGTAGTAGCCCT
The DNA here is from genome assembly GCF_052113825.1 of Paenarthrobacter sp. TAF1. NCBI lineage: Bacteria > Bacillati > Actinomycetota > Actinomycetes > Micrococcales > Micrococcaceae > Paenarthrobacter > Paenarthrobacter sp. TAF1. The sequence continues at coordinate 14,275 of NZ_JBFRDO010000027.1, read as the reverse complement.
CGTCTGAGTTCTGTAGGTCGAAGGTCCCATTTGTTGAGTCGTACCAGCCGACGGTAGGCGCGGGGCATGTGTTCTTCCAAGGGAAGTTCTGCGGATACCTGCGAACGGCCGCATTGACATTGGTTTCCATCGACTTCCCCTCATTCAGCCACTGGGCGAACGTGAAGGGTTTCATCGTGGAACCGGGCTGGAACCCACCGATGCCGTTGAGGTCGTTGCCGTTGGCGTCGACCACATCAACGTTGAAGTTCTGGGTCTGATCGAACTTGCCCTCTTGAGGGAGCCACACGGTGTTCTGAGCCATGCTGACGATCTGTCCCGTGCCCGGCTGGACAGAGACGATTGAGGCGCCCCACTTGTCCGGGTTGGCACCCGCCGTGGCGTCAACCTGCTGCTGAGCTACGTTCTGGGCGGTCGGGTCGAGCGTGGTCTGAATGGTCAGGCCGCCGCGCATAACGCGCTTTTCGCGTTCCTCCGTGGTGTCACCGTAAGCCGGGTTGTTCAGCAGGAGGTGCAGAACATAGTCGCAGAAGTACGGAGCCATGGTGGCGTAGGCGCAACCCTGGCGGGCCGGGGTTACCTTGGTGGTCACGGGCGTGGCGACAGCTTCGTCGTACTGGGCCTGGGTGATCTTCTTCTGGGCCAGCATGGCGTTCAGGACAAGGTCGCGCCGCATCTTCGAGTTGTCCGGGTTGGTGATCGGATCGAAGGCAGACGGGCTGTTGACCAGGCCGGCAAGCAGCGCAGCCTGGGGAAGCGTCAGGTCTTTGGCGGTGGTGCTGAAGAAGAACTTGGACGCAGCTTCGATGCCGTAGGCATCGCGGTTGAAGAACACGATGTTGAGGTAGCCCTCAAGGATCTGCTCCTTGGAGAACTTCTTCTCCAGGGCGATCGCGAGCTTCATTTCGCGGAGCTTGTCGCCCACGCCCTTGTTAACACCGTTGAGGAGGACGTCGTCACCCTTGCCCGACGCCACCAGTGACTCGTTGATGACGTTGTTCACGTACTGCTGGGTGATGGTGGACGCACCCTGCTTGTTGCCGCGGGCGGTGCTCACCAGTGCTCGCATGATGCCGGTGGTGTCGATTCCGCCGTGCTCATAAAAACGGCTGTCCTCGATGGCGATGACAGCGTCCTTGATGAAAGGGCTCATGGAATCCAGCGGAACCTTGGTGCGGTTCTCTGCGTAGATCGAGGCGATCGGCGTACCGTCTTTCGCCAGGATCGTGGTGTTCTGGCTGGGCGGATCCACTTGGAGCTCCGCCGGCAGAGTGTCAAAGAACTGGATTGAACCACTTGCGGCACTGCCCGAGACGGCAGCGGCGGGGACCAAAAGTCCCGCCACCAGGACGCCACAGATCGCACTCACGCCAAGGAAACCTAAAATCTTTCCGAGGGTGGTGGCAGTATCGAATATGGGGTTCTTGCGAGTCACCATGTTTTCCAGTTTACCGGCAAGGGCTAGGCTTTCTGTCATGACCAAATGGGAGTACGCCACGATTCCGCTCATTATTCACGCCACCAAGCAGATCCTGGACCAGTGGGGCGAGGACGGCTGGGAGCTTGTCCAGGTTGTCGGCGGCCCCGATGGCAAGGGCCTTGTCGCATACCTTAAGAGGGAGAAGCAGTAACCATGACCACCCCCGCAGAAACCACCTCTCCCGCGGAATCCGGCGCCCCGACGTCGGCCGTTGAGCAGCGTCTCGCCGAGCTCGGACTGACCCTTCCCGAGGTCGCCGCCCCCGTAGCCGCCTACGTCCCTGCCGTCGTCTCCGGCAACTACGTTTACACGTCCGGACAGTTGCCCTTTATTAACGGCAAACTCGAAGCTACGGGCAAGGTGTCTTTGGGCGAGTTGGGTGCCTCGGACGAGGCAACTGTTGATCCCGAAGAAGCCAAGCGCTACGCCGCCGTCTGCGCCATTAACGCACTGGCTGCCGTCAAGAGCGTCATCGGCGACCTCGACCGCGTAACCCGCATCGTGAAGGTCGTCGGATTCGTATCCTCCGAACCCACCTTCACCGGCCAGCCCGGCGTCATCAACGGTGCGTCGGAACTTCTCGGACAGGTATTCGGCGACGCCGGCATCCACGCACGTTCCGCCGTCGGCGTTTCCGTGCTGCCCCTCGACTCTCCCGTAGAGGTCGAGCTCATCGCTGAATTCAGCTAAGGAACCGGTTCACCCAATTGCCGCAGCTTGCCCGCCGATTGTTTGTCCTCCCTCCCGAACTTGAGGGGGCAGCACAAAACTGGCTTGAACTCGGCGAGCGGACCCCCAGGGCCGCCCGCTACGCATCATCCGTTGTTCTTCTGCGCGACTCGCCCTCCGGCTTGGAGACCTGGCTTGGATACAGGCCAGGCTCCTCGCCGTTGGGCGTTGTGGCGTTCCCGGGCGGTTCCCTGGACCCGTCCGACGACGACCCCGTCGGTTGGGTAGGCCCCTCACCCCAGCATTGGGCTGAGCAGATGGGAACAGACGACGTCGGACTCGCCCGCCGTCATGTGGTGGGTGCCATCCGTGAACTGTTCGAAGAAACGGGCGTCCTGTTGGCCGGACCCGACGCTTCCTCCACAGTGGAGGCCAACTCCACTGTGGACTGGATGCGTGCCCGCGAAGCCGTGGCCTCCCAGGAGAAGTCCTTCACGGAGATGCTCACCAAGCGTGGGCTTTCCCTGCGGACGGATCTGCTGAAGCCGCTGGTTAACTGGCTCAGCCCGGACTTTGCGCACACCCGCTTCAACACCCGGTACTTTGCCGCAACCGTGCCGGTGAACCAGCAGCCCAGCATCCTTGGCAGTAAAGGTGTGTGGGGCCGATGGGTGTCCGCGGCAGAGGCCATTGCCCTCCGCGAGACGTCCGCCCTCGGCGACGAAATCGCCCAGCCAAACACTGTGGGCCTGGCCCTTGGGCAGCTTTTGGTGCCGGGCTCCGAAATCATGCTGGAAAAGATGGCCCACGCCAACGGGTGCATCGCGTACCTGAGCTACAAGCGCAAAGCCCACGTCTACCAGCCCAAACTGGTGGACGAGGGCGGCATCCTGATGCTCGAAGTCGAAGCCGCCAAGACCGTCGCGGGGGAGCCGCAGCGCGAACGCTGACGCTTGCTCACGTTCCGCGTGCTTGAGCCTGATGCTTCCTCACGTTCCGCGTGCTTGAGCCTGATGCTCCCTCACGTTCCGCGTGCTTGAGCTTGACGCTTACTCACTGGACAACAAAAAAGCCGCCCCGGGTTCCAAACCGGGGCGGCTTTTCTTGCGCTTTAGCGTGAACGCTGGCGGAGGCGCTGCATGTCGAGAATGACGACGGCGCGGGCTTCCAACCGCAGCCAGCCACGCTGGACGAATTCGGCCAGTGCCTTATTGACGGTCTCGCGGGAAGCGCCCACAAGCTGGGCCAGTTCTTCCTGCGTGAGCTCGTGGGCAACCAGGACGCCGTCGGTGGCCGGGCGGCCGAAGCGGTCGGCCAAGTCCAGGAGTGCCTTGGCCACGCGGCCGGGTACATCGGAGAAGACGAGGTCGGAGAGGGAGTCGTTGGTGCGGCGCAGGCGGCGGGCCAGTGCCTGCAGCAACTGTGCGGAGACCTCGGGACGCGTGCGAAGCAGTGCGTTCAGGCTCTCGTTCTTGAGGCCGGCAAGGCGGGTCTCGGAGACAGCCGTGGCCGTTGCCGTACGGGGGCTGGGGTCGAACAACGCCATTTCGCCGAAGAGTTCGCCCGGGCCGAGGATGGCCAGCAGGGACTCGCGGCCGTCGGGGGAGGTGCGGCCGAGCTTCACCTTGCCGGAAACGATGAAGTAGAGCTGGTCACCCTGGTCGCCTTCGCGGAACACGGAAGCCCCGCGTGAAAGGTCCACCTCTGTGAGTTCGTCCGTCAGCAAGCGGAATGCGTCGTCGTCAAGGGTGGCGAAGAGGGGTGCGCGGCGCAATACCTCGATGTCCATGAAATCTCCTGAATATAAGTTTCGGTCGTGGCGCTCCAGCCATTGTTTCAGAATTTTTGAGCTTCTGTGACGTACTTGGCACGCGAAACGCTGAAATGGCGCGGGTTTGGGGCGTTCCAGGGCCCAAACGACGGCACGAAAGGGGCGTAAGACCGCCCTGCCGAGGTGATGTGACTAACGGTTGGCTGTCAGGGTGCACAACTACAATTGGCGCTACCCGGCTATGAGGAGCATTGGTGTTTGGCTTGACGATATTGGATTTGGCATTGATCTTGATGCTCCTGTCCTACCTGATCTATGGCCTGCGCAACGGCTTTATGGTCACTTTGGGCGGAATTGCAGGATTCATTGTTGGCGCCATCGCCGCGTTCATTGCCGTACCTCTCGTCAGCAACTGGGTGACCGACAGCGGCTGGAGGCTGACCGCCACGGTGGGTGCCGCCGTCGTACTTATTGCGTTGGGACATGGGCTGGGAACCATGATCGGGCGCAAAATCCGCCACGCGGTGCGGATCAAGCCGCTGCATGCCATGGACCGGCTGATCGGTGGCGTCGTGAGTGTGGTGGTTGCCGCGCTGGTGATGTCCATGTTGGCCTTCAGCATCAGTTCCTTGGGCGTGCCGTTCGTGTCGCAGCAGCTGGCGGAATCCCGCGTCATCCGCTACATCGACAACATCACGCCCACACCGGTCAAGAGCACCATGGCGCAGTTGCGCTCCACGGTGATCGGCGACGGCATTCCGAAGCTCATTGAAGGCATCGGCCCCGTCACGCCCGTGCCCGTTCCCAATGCATCCACGGACACCCCTGCGTTGAACCAGGCCGCGGAATCCGTACTGAAGATTGCCGGTACGGCCTTCGAATGCGGCCAGAACCAGACCGGGTCCGGATTCGTCGTATCGCCCGGGCGCGTCGTCACCAACGCGCACGTGGTGGCGGGCGTGTCGCAACCCGTTGTGGAAGTTCCCGACGGCGGTGCGTTGCCGGGTCGCGTGGTCTACTTCGACCCCCAGCGGGACATTGCGGTCCTGGCCGTGGATGGACTGCAGTCCAGCCCTCTGCCTCTGAGCCCGGACCTGCCTGACGGAAGCCCCGCCGCTTTCGCCGGCTACCCGCATGGCGGCCCGTTCCAGTCCAAGCCCGCCACGGTGCAAGGAATTTCGCCCATTTTGGTGCCGGACATTTATGGCAACAATCCTTCCCCGGAGCTCGTGTACAAGCTTGCCGGCGACGTTCAACCGGGCAACTCCGGCGGCCCATTGCTGACGATGCAGGGCCAAGTGGCGGGCCTGATCTTCGCCAAGACCACCACGGACGCCGCCCTGGGATTCGCCTTGACCATGACCGACCTGGAACCGGTAGCGGCCCAGGCTCCCGGACTCAGCGAATCGGTCTCCGCCGGGCAGTGCACCCGCAAGTAGCGGCTCTTCTCTCACATGGTGAGTGTTTTAGCTTGGTGCTCTCTCATACTTTGGTCGTGATTCCCGGACACCCGCGAGCAGCTATAGATTGGGAGCCATGACTGAAGCCACCCCCGCCACCGAAGCCGGTCGCGGCACCATCCTTGTGATCAATGGACCCAACCTCAACCTTCTGGGCACGCGCGAGCCCGAGAAGTACGGAACCTCCACGCTGGCCGACGTCGAGCAACTCGCCATGACGGCAGCCGCTGCCCACGGGTTCACCGTTGACTGCGTGCAGTCGAACCACGAAGGCGACCTCCTGGATGCGATCCATGCAGCCCGCGGAACCGCCGTCGGAATCGTCATCAATGCCGGGGCCTTCACGCACACGTCCGTGGCTCTCCGCGATGCCCTCGCGGCGGTGCAGCTGCCCGCCGTCGAGGTCCACATCACCAACGTCCACCAGCGCGAAGAGTTCCGCCACCACTCGTACCTTTCCGGCGTCTGCAACGCGGTCATCGCCGGTGCCGGGGTCCTGGGCTACAAGCTGGCCATCGAATACCTGGCAGAGGCCGTATAAACCCCTGCCGGTGAGTGAGGGTTCCCGGGAAGCCCGTGGGATGTGAGTAAGGGTTCCCGGGAAGCCCGTGGGATGTGAGTGAGGGTCAGAGGGCGGTGAAACGCAGGAGGACTGCGTGCTCCGGGTTCAGGACGGGCATCGGCAGCCCCACTTCGCCCAGGAACCGCCCGGTAGCCTCTGCCCCGGAAGCCAACCACGGTGCCGGCTTGGCCTCGATGAACGTGTGTCCGTAGTCGGCATCGACGGGGGCCGGGAACAGAAGCTCCACCCGGTAGGAACGTAGAGGATCCAACCCCGGTATCGCCACCAGCCCGATGCGCTCGGCGAAGCTCGTCGCCGTCTTGACCACAGCGAAAAGCGCCGCGGTGGCGCCCGCTGGAGTGCCGCCGTCGTGCTCTGAAGCCACGACGCCGTGCACCATCAGTGACTCGTCCGGCACGTCGGCCCGCACCATCCGCCCACTGTGGATCAACGCGCGGTGGTCCTTGTACAAGGCGATGAAGCGCTTGAGCTCCTCGCGATCAGCCGCCGTGACAGAGCGGACGTCCCACTCCATCCCGAAGTGACCGAACAAGGCCGTGATGGCGCGGAACGAAAGGTCGTGGGTGCGTCCGGTCGTATGGGACGTGGCCGGCCCAATGTGCCCGCCGACCAGTTCCGGCGGAACCACCAGGCCGGTCCAGCGCTGGATGGTTTGCCGTTCAAGGGCGTCGTTGCAATCCGAAGCCCAGATCCGGTCCGTCCGCTCCAGAATCCCGAGGTCCACGCGGGCGCCTCCGGAGGAGCAACTCTCGATTTCCACGGTGGGGTGCGCCGCCCGGAGGGCATCGAACAACCGGTAGGCGGCCAAGGTCTGCCCATGGACCGAGGCGCGGCCGCCATGACCGTGTTCCAGGAGATCCCGGTTCTGGTCCCATTTGAGGTAGCTGATGGTGTTTTCGCGCAGCAGGGTGTCGATCCGGTCGTAGACGTACTGCCAGGCTTCGGGATTGACGAGGTCGATGACGTGCTGCTGGCGCCATTCGAGCGGAAGCCGGCCGCCGTCCTTGTACGAAGCAGCGGAAGGGCCCACGATCCACTCGGGATGCTCACGGGCAATGTCCGAATCCAGGTTCACCATTTCCGGCTCCACCCAGAGCCCGAATTCCATACCACGGGACGTCACGGCGTCGATCAAAGGAGTGAGGCCGGCGGGCCACAAAGTCTCATCCACGTACCAGTCGCCCAGTCCGGCGTTGTCGGACCGACGCCCCCGGAACCAGCCGTCGTCGAGGACGAACCGCTCAACACCGAGCTCGGCAGCAGAACCCGCCAGCTCGATCAACGTGTCCAGGCTGTGGTCGAAGTAGACCGCCTCCCAGGTGTTGAGGACCACTGGGCGCGGTGTGCCCACATGGTGCGGACGCGAGCGGAACCAGCTGTAAAACGCCTCGCTGATGCCGTCCAGCCCACGGTCCGAGTAGGCAGCAAACAGCGCAGGCGTCGTGTAACTTTCGCCGGGCTGCAAGACGACTTCAGCGGATCCAAGCAGCTCGGATCCACCCACCATGGTCCGGCCATCGGCAACGCTGTCGGCAAACTGCTCGTGATTGCCGCTCCATGCCAGGTGAGTGGCCCACACTTTGCCGTGGCGGTTGCCAAAGCCCGCGGTCCCGGCGGCAAGAAGCAGCGACGAATCGTGGCCTGTGCGGCCGTGGCGTCCGGTGCGGACCCAGGTTCCTTGCTGGATCGCCCGCCGCTGCGGGTGCCGTTCACGGCACCAGCGCCCGGTCAGGTCCAGGAGTTCGACGGCGTCCGGCGCCACCGGGAGCATGGTTGCCAGCTCGTCCACCTGGAAAGGCGACGAGCCGTCGTTGGTGGCAGTGTGCCGCATTTCGAGAAGCCCGCCCGGGTGCAAGGTGAGGTTGCTGGTAACCGAGATGCCGGCGTCGGGATCTGACTGAAGCACGACGGCGGTGGTGCCGTCCGTCGTCGCACGCACCACGCGCAGGCGAACGGAGAAGTCAAAGCCGGGTACGCCGTCGGTGATGCGGTGGCCGCGGAGCCCTTGCCTGCCCTGCCACGATGACGATGCCTGGGGGAGGAGCCCGGCGGGGACATTGGCGTCGATGGACGACGGCGGGATGGGTTCGTTGAGGATGGCAAGGTCCGGCAGGGAATCGCCCAGATCTGCTCCCCAGTGGGTGATCTCAGCCTCTCCACGGTGGGTGCTGATCACCAGGCTGGTACCTGCGGAACGGAGATGGAGCGGTTGCATGTTGTGAGTCACTTTCAGCTGGGGTGGGCTCTGGGCCCTGGACGAAAAAGTTGTGGGGCCCGTACTGCGCGCCTGAGGGGCGTCAGAGTGCGCCGAGCGGGCCCCACAACGGGAGGGTTGTTACTACTTCGCGAAGAGTGCGTTGACTTGCTCGTTGGCGGCTGTCAGCGAGCTGGCCGGGGCCTTGCCGGCGAGCACCGCGTCCACGGCAGGCTTCATGATTCCGGAAACCTTGGAGGCGTTGTCCGTGATCGGGAGCATGAAGGTGGTCTTGTCCTTCACATGCTGGGTGAAAGCGCTGACGTCCACATTCTTGGCCTTGAAGGCGTCTGCGGCCTTCTCGGAGGAGGTGGTGATGGCCGGGAAGACAACAGCCTTCGAAGCTACGACGTCCTGGCAGGCGGCGGAGCCGAGGTATTCCACCCACTTGACGGCGGCGTCCTTCTTCTTGGTGCCGGCCCACACGGAATCGGCCAGGCCGTTGAACATGGAAGCGCGCTTGCCATCGGGGCCCTGGGGCGTGGGGGCGATGCCGAGGTCGATGCCCTTGTAGCTGGTGTACTGGCCGATCATCCAGGAGCCGTTGCTGTTGATGGCGGCCTTGCCTGCACCGAAGTTGTCGGCGGCGTTGGCGCCAACCGTGGTTTCAAGCTTGGGCATGTAGCCCTTCGCAGCGAGCGAAGCCCACCAGCCGATGGTGTCCTGGAGCTTCTTGTCGTCGTAGTTGAAGTGAGTGCCCCAAGGGTTCTTGTCTGTGGTGGTCCAGCCGGTGGTGGCGGACAGGTAGCTCCACTGGGTCTGGCCGGCGTTCTCGGCATCGGAACCCGGGAGGCCCAATCCGTAGACGGCAACGTTGTCCTTGTCGAAGCCGGCTTCGTCGCCGCGCTTGCCGTTCTTGTCGACCGTGAGGTGGGCGATGACCTTCTCGTACGTGCCGCCGTCCTGCGCGTTCCAGGTCAGGGAGCCCATTTGTTCCGGGGTGATGCCGGCGTCGGCGGCCATTTTCTGGTTGTAGAACAGTGCCACGGTGTCCCAGTCCTTGGGCAGGCCGTAGCGCTTGCCGTCCTGGCCCACCCAGAGGTCAGCGAGGCCTTCGTTGTACTGGGAAAGGTCCACGTTGTCCTTCGAGACTGCGTCATCGAGGGCCACCAGCTGCTTGGTCTTGAGGAAGTCCGGGTACTTGGACAGGTGGTCCGTGAAGACGTCCGGTGCAGTACCGGAGGCCATGCCGTTGGTGAGCTTGGACCAGTAGTCGTCCCAACCGGTCTGGGTGATCTTGACGGTGATGTCCGGGTTGGCTTTGGTGAAGTCGGTTGCGCACTGCTGGTAGGCGGGGAGCTGGTTGGCGTCCCAGAGCCAGTAGTTGATCTCGCCCTTGGCAGAGTCTCCGCCGGAACTGCCTCCGGAGTTTCCGCCGGAGCAGGAGGACAGCGCAAGGACGGCGGCTGCCGCGACGGCGACGGCGCCGATTGCCTTCTTGTTCATCATGGTTGGTCCTTTCAGGACTGGATGGGTGCGTGCCGGCGCATGCCGGTTTCCGCGTGAGCAGGTGGAGAGAGCTATTTGGTGCCGTTGAAGCCGATGGAATTGACGATCCGCTTGCCGAAGATGGCGAAGAGGATCAGCACGGGCGTGGCGGACACGAGCGTTGCGGCCATGAGCCCGGACCAGTCCGGAGCGCCTTGCGGGGACTGGGATTTGAAGACTCCCAGTCCCACGGTGAGCACCCTGGATTCCTCGGAGGTGCCTACGAGCAGGGGCCAGAAGTATTCGTTCCACTGACCCATGAAGGTCAGCAGCGCCAAGGTCGCGATCGGGGCAGCGGCGTTGGGCATGATGATCTGGAAGAAGATCCGCCAGTGCTTGGCGCCGTCGAGCATCGCAGCTTCTTCCACTTCCCTGGACATGTTCAGGAAGAACTGGCGCATGAAGAAGATCGCGAACGGCGTCATGAACAGGTACGGCAGCACGAGTCCGAGCATGGAATTGAGCAGGCCCAGGTTCTTCACGAGCAGGAAATTGGGCAGGGCGGTGAAGATCGGCGGGACGAGCATGGTGGCAAGGAACAAGGAAAAGACCGCGTCGCGCCCTTTCCACCGCAGCCGGGAGAATGCGTAGGCGGCCATGGAGCTGAAGAACACCGCGCAGGCTGTCGTGATGCYGGCGAAGAGCAGGGAGTTCCACAGGTACTGCCAGAAATTGATCGAGGCGCCGGAGCCGCCTTCTGCGATGGCTTCGGAGGCAGTCTGGAGGCCGAAGACCCGCTTGAACGCGCCCAGGTTGAAGTCGGCCGGGAGCAGGTTGGCGGAGTTGGCGGCGAGGGAGCCGTTGGAGGACAGGGCCGTGCGCAGCACCCAGTAGAAGGGCAGGATGCTGACGGCGATCGCAAGGGTGAGGAGGGTCAGGGCGATGGCGCGGCGCCAGTTGAAGGGGCGGCTGAACGGGCGACGGCGGCCGGTGTTCGTGGGTGAGGTGAAAGTGGTCATGGCGTGTCCTTAGTCCAGGTCCGACTGGTTGCCGCGGAGGAATTTCATCTGGATAAAAGCGACGATGGCGAGGATGAGGAAGAGGATGACAGCCAGGGCGGATCCGTAGCCGAAGTCCTGCTCGTTGAAGGCGCGCTGGTAGATGTAGAACTGCAGCACGCGGGTGGCGTTGACGGGACCGCCGGCCGTGGTGACCGCGACGGTGTCGAAAACCTGGAAGGAACCGATCACGGTTACTACCAGGACCAGTACCAGAACGGGTCGCAGCAGCGGGAGGGTGATCCGCCAGAAAGTGTTCATGGCCTTGGAACCATCAATGCTGGCGGCTTCGTAGACGCTGTTCGGGATGGCCTGGAGTCCGGCGAAGATCAGGAGGGCTGTGTAACCCATGTGCCGCCAGGTGTTGATGAGTGCTTGGGTGGGGATGGCCCATTGCTCGCTGCCGAAGAAGGCTACGCGGGGCAGTCCGGTCCATTCGATGATTTGGTTGATGATGCCGATCTGGTAGTCGAGCATCCAAAACCACAGGAGAGCCGCGATGACGTTTGCCATCAGGTACGGCATCAGGAGCGCACCGCGGATGATGGTCGACTTTGCGACGCGGTGCATCAGGATTGCCAGGCCCAGGGCCAGCGCCGTCTGAAGGACGATGTTGATCACTACGTATTCCGCCGTGACGCTCAAGGCGTTCCAGAACAGCGGATCCTTGGCAATGCGTTCGTAGTTCCGTGCGCCGATCCATTCCGGGTCGCCGAGGATGCTGTATTCGGTGAAGCTGAGGTAGATGCCCCGGATGGTGGGGACGAGGTAGAAGAGGATCAATCCGACCATCGCTGGAGCTATGAAGAAGAGTGCGACCTTCAGGTCTCCGATGCCGCGGAACCCGTCGGATGGTTTTCCCCGCTTCCGTGACTTCCGCGGCGCCTTGGCCGAGAGCCCCGGATCCGGTTGCTTGGTGAGCGTGGTCATCGTCGACCCTTTCGTGGGAGTGATGCTGGTAACAACTGGAGGTGAATCTACACGAGTAGATTTTGGGTTGGCAAGAGCTGACGCACGATTTTGATGAAAAATGTTCAGAAATGTTGTTTCTGTTGACTCGTGTAGATCGTGATGCGAAACTCGTCCGTACGTGTCATGCGACAGACAAACGGCTGCACCCGTAGCCACAGGAAAGGTAAACAATGACGTTTTCGATAGGTGTTGTGGGCGCCGGGCAGTTCGGCAGCCAGTTCGCCCACCTCTTCAAGCTCCACCCCGGTGTCAGCGAGGTCTACGCGGTGGACGAGCTGCCTGAACGCGCCGCCGCAGCGCAGGAGCGCTGGGGGCTGGACGGCACCATGGCCTCCTTCGAGGATCTGTTGGAGTCCGACGTCGATGCTGTCGCCATCTTCACGCAGCGGTGGACGCACGGGCCCTTGGTGGAGCAGGCCCTCCGGGCCGGAAAGCACGTCTACTCAGCGGTTCCCATGGCCATCTCCGAAGAAGAGATCGAGCGCATCATCGAGGCCGTCCGCGAGACGAAGCTGGTCTACGCCATGGGCGAGACCAGCTACTACAACCCCGCCACTGTCTTCGCCCGGCAGCAGCACCAGGCCGGCAAATTCGGCCGGATCTTCTACACCGAGGGCGACTACGTCCACGACATGGACCTCGGCTTCTACGAGGCCTACCAGTACAGTGGCGGGGAACGGTGGAAGGAAACTGCCAGCTACCCGCCCATGCTCTATCCCACGCACGCCATCGGCGGGGTCCTGGGCGCCGTGCCCGGACATGCGGTCAGCGTGAGCTGCATCGGGGTCAAGGACCAGCGGGGCGACGGCGTCTTCGACAAGGACATCAGCATGTTCGCCAATGACTTCTCCAACGCGACCGCACTGTTCGAAATGAACGACGGCGGTGCGATGCGGACCAACGAGATGCGCCGCGTGGGCTACCCCTCGCACATCCGGGAGTCCCGGTTCCGCTTCTTCGGCACCGAAGCCAGCTTCGAGCAACTGGCAACCACCACAGTGTGGCAGGACAAGTCCACTGTGGAAGACGTATCCGAGCAGGTGGAAACGAAGCCCACCATGTCCGCCGATGATCCCTCACTGGCTGACGTGGCTCCGGAGCTGCGGGACGCCTTCATCTCAGGACTGGCCCCGGTTCACGACCAGTCCCGCCTCCCGGAAGAGTTCCTCGGGGCGCCCAATGGACACGAGGGCAGCCACCAATTCCTGGTGGACGACTTTGTGACGGCCGTGAATAACCGCAGCCTTCCGCCGGTCAACGCTTGGGTGGCTGCCCGCTTCACCCTTCCCGGCATCGTGGCCCACGAGTCCGCACTTCGGGGCGGGGAGCGTCTTCCCATCCGCGACTTCGGTGATGCTCCCGTGGAGTAGCTAGCATTTACCCCATGACAACAACAGCTGTACAAACCCCGCGCGGCCCGGTTACACGCAAAGACGTGGCCCGGTACGCCGGGGTGAGTACCGCCGTCGTGAGTTATGTGGTGAACGGTGGGCCCAAGAACGTGGCCCCGGCAACGGAAGCCAAAGTCCGCGAAGCCATCCGCGTCCTCGGCTACCGGCCCAACGCCGCGGCGCGCGCGCTGAAGCTGGGTTCCAGCGAAACCATCGGCGTGGTGGTGCCGGACAACACCAACCCGTTCTTCACCCAGCTTGCCCACGCGGTGGAGGACGCCGCGGCCGAACTTGGCTTCGGCATGGTGCTGACGAACTCGGACGGAAGCCTGACCCGCGAACGCAAGAACATCCGGACCCTCGCTGCCCGGCAGGTGGATGGGGTGTTCCTGGCCAGCTGTGTGTTCGATCCCGATGTCACCGAACTGGAAGCCTCGGAAATCCCGGCTGTCCTCCTGAACAACGCAGGATCCCCGCCCGTCTTCAACAGCGTCGGAGTGGACCTGGAGGCCGGGGCACGGGCGGCGGTGGGTCACCTGATCGGCCATGGACACCGCAACATCGGCCTGGCGATCGGCACCAACACCGGCAACCAGCTGGATGGCCGTGAGGTCGGCTGGCTCGCCGCCCTGCGCGAGGCCGGGTTGCCGGACGGCCCGATGCTCCACGGCCCCTTCAGCCGTCCCGGAGGCTACGAAGTGGGCAAACGGTTCCTCTCCATGGCGAACCGTCCCACCGCCATCTTTGCCAGCAATGACATGCAGGCCATCGGCATTCTTCGCGCCCTCCACGAAGCCGGTGTCCGGGTTCCCGACGAGTTGGCCCTGGTCTCGTTCGATGGCTCCCTGGACGCCGAATACAGTTGGCCGGCCCTCACCACGGTTGCCCAGCCGGTCAAGGCGATGGCACAAGCGGCAGTCCGGGCCCTAGTGGGCAAGAGGCGCGGCGAGGAACTGCAGCACCAGATCCTGCCTACCGAGCTCATCATCCGGCAGTCGTGCGGCTGTCAATAGCTCCGCCGAGGTGGCATTTGATGACAATGTTTGATGGGCGTCTTCAGGTGGCTAGTGCAACACCCCTGTAGTTGGAGGGGTGTCATGGTCAAGAAGTTGCCGTGGTCGGTTCGTGCGTGTGCGTATGAGCACTTGCTGGCGGGTGAGGACCGGGTGAGGACACGGGACGAAGTGCTGCCGCGGCTGGGGTGTCCCG